>PNAZ01000149.1 GCA_003169655.1 Chloroflexota bacterium | reverse complement strand
TGGAAGTTCCAGCGCAGGAAGCCGAGCAGCGCACCGGCCAGGGCGAAGCACAGCAGGGCCACGTACGGCTGGCCCGACAGGCCGGCGCCAAAAGTCAGGCTGATCAGGCCCAGGGTGAACGCGGCGATCAGGCCGATCCCGCTCGACAGGCCGTCCAGGCCGTCGATCCAGTTGATGCTGTTGATCATGCCCACGATCCAGAAGATCGTGAATGCCACGCTCCACCAGCCCTCGAGGTTGATCTGGCCAGTCCCGAACGGGTTGGCGATCGAGTCGATGTCGATCCCCAGGAGGACCGCGCCGACCGCCAGCAGGAGCTGGCTGACCAGCTGCCAGCGCGCCCGCAGGTTGAGGACATCGTCGAGCAGGCCGATCACGACGGCGAACGCCGCACCGGCCAGGAGCGCCGTCATCTCGCCCTGGTTGATCGCCAGGAACGAGAAGCCCGGGTCCAGCGAGCCGCTCGCGACCAGGAGGGTCAGGACCAGGGCGACGCCCAGGAAGCCGATCCCGACCGCCACGCCGCCGCCCCGCGCAATCGGCAGGGTGTTCACCCGGCGGTGATTCGGCTCGTCGACGACCGCGAAGTGGCGGGCGATCGAGCGCACGACGGGGGTCAGGACAAGGGTGACCAGGGCCGCCCCGACGAACGCGGCAATGAACGCGGGCAGGAGCTGGGGCAGGCCGGCGATCAGCCGCATGAAGAACGAACCATCACGCCTCGGACAGCCCCGGGACCGGGAAGCGATCGGCGATCTCCCGGGCCGCGGCACCCAGCCTGGCCAGCGTCGCGGGCTCGTCGCGGGCCGCGATCGCTTCGACGATCAGGTTGGCGATCGCGCGCATCTCGTCGGGCCCGAAGCCGCGGGTGGTGGTGGCCGGCGTCCCGATCCGGATCCCGGAGGCGATGTTCGGGGGATTCGTATCGAACGGGATCGCGTTCTTGTTGACCGTGATCCCGATCTCGTCGAGCAGGCGCTCGGCCTCGCGGCCAGTCACCCCGAGGGGGGTCACGTCGACCAGGATCAGGTGATTGTCGGTGCCACCGGTCAGCAGCCGGGCGCCGAGCGACTGGAGGGTCTCGCCCATCACCCGGGCGTTGAGCACGACCCGGGCCTGGTAGTCGCGGAACTCGGGGGTCATGGCCAGCTTGAGGGCCACCGCCTTGCCGGCGATGACGTGGAGCAGCGGGCCGCCCTGGACGCCCGGGAAGACGCTCCGGTCGATCGTCGCCGCCAGGGTCGGCTTCACCATCGGGTAGTTGGCCGGATCGACGCTGGCGGGCAGCTCGTTGCGGCTGAAGATCATCCCGCCCCGGGCGCCGCGCAATGTCTTGTGGTTCGTGGTGGTGACGATGTCCGCGTGCGGGAACGGGCTGGGATGGAGGCCGGCGGCCACCAGCCCGGCGACGTGGGCCATGTCCACCCACAGCAGCGCCCCAACCGAGTGGGCGATGTCGGCCATCCGCTCGAACTCGATGATCCGGGGATAGGCCGAGGCGCCGGCCACGATCAGCCTGGGCCGAACCTCGCGGGCCTGGACCTCGAGCGCGTCGTAGTCGATCCGCTGATCCGACTCGCGCACGCCATAGGCGTGGATCTCGAAGTAGCGCCCACTGAAGTTGAGGGCCATGCCATGGGTCAGGTGGCCGCCATGGGCGAGGTTCATGCCCAGGACTCGATCGCCCGGATTGACCGAGCTCATGTAGGCGGCCATGTTCGCCTGGGCGCCGGAATGGGGCTGGACGTTGACGTGCTCGGAGCCCGGGAAGAGCTCGAGGGCCCGCTCCTGGGCGAGCCGCTCCACGATGTCGACGTACTCGCAGCCGCCGTAGTAGCGCTTGCCCGGCAGGCCCTCGGCGTACTTGTTGGTCAGCCACGAGCCCTGCGCTTCGAGGACCGCCTTGAATACATAGTTCTCGCTGGCGATCAGCTCGATCTTGTCGTGCTGCCGGGCCCGCTCGCTCTCCATCGCCGCCCACACGTCGGGATCGATCTCGGCAATGGATGCCCAGGGCAGGGCAGCTGTCTGGCTGACGGTCATCAACGGGACTCCTCGGCCTGTTCGGGGCAAGCGCCGGCGCCGCCCATCTTCCCACGATGGGCCTTGGCCGGGGGATGTCCGACCGCGCCGCGCTCGAGCAGCGATCACAGCGTTCGCGCCGCCTGGTGGGCAGTCGCTACAGGAAGAATGCAGGGAGCTCTCAGAATGGTCTCATGGCGCAGCTTCATCGTTCGATCGATGAGCAAAAGGACTGAACGGCAAAAGCAGCCCTTCACCCCCAGATCCGTCTAGTCGTGCCGGAGTGGATCAATCCGGACAGGTGCCCGACTGCAGCGCAACCGCCCCAGTCGGCGATTCCCGAAGCTCAGCCCTGATGGGCGCTTCCCAGCCGAACTACCTCGAACGTTCGCACCCGCCAAAGCGAGCCCTGGCCGCGACGCCCCGCCTCGTCGCAGCGCTCGTCGCGGGAAAAGCGGGCGGGCGGCTCTCACGCCTGCTCGGTCGGGGCGACGGGACGTCGCTCCCAGGCCTGATTGCCAGAAAGATCGATCCCGACATTCTGGACAGCCTCGTTCGCCGGACGGGGATGCCTTCGATCGTGATCACCGGAAGCAATGGAAAGACAACGACAGGACGCTTGATCACGGCCCTCCTTCGGGGGGAGGGGATCAATGCGCGGAGCAACGCGGCGGGAGCGAATCTCGCGCAGGGGGTGGCCACCCTCGCCGTCTGCGATTCCGATCTGTTGGGGCGGCAGCCCGACGGGCTCTTGGTTGTCGAGGTCGATGAAGGCGCCCTGCGGGAGGTCGTGCCCGAGCTCGGGCCCCGGGCAGTACTCGTGCTCGACCTGTTTCGCGACCAACTCGATCGATATGGGGAACTCCATGCGGTGTCGGCCGCGATCGAGTCGATCGCCGATTCGCTGCCAGCTGAGGCCGCCTGGATCATCAACGCCGATGACCCACTGGTGGCTTCCTTGGCTCCCGACCGTCGCGGGCGTCGGGTGACCTTTGGGTTTGACCTCGACCGATCTACCGACCATCTCACTCGGGCTGCAGACTCGATTCGCTGTCCGATCTGCCGCACTGATCTCAGCTATGACCGCGTCTTCCTGAGTCACATGGGCGCCTACGCGTGTCCGAAATGCGGCTTTGCCCGACCGCCGCTGGACGTGGCCGTCACAGCGCTGGAGATGTCGGGGATTGCCGAGACGAAGCTGACTGTCCGCGTTCTCGGGACTGAGCTCGTGCTGCGCGTCCCCCAACCGGGTGTGCACATCGCCTACAACGTGGCAGCTGCGCTCGCCGTCATGGTCGGCCTCGGGATCGCGCCGGTTCACGCCAGCGAAACCCTCGCAGCGGTCAGGCCGGCTTTTGGACGGATCGAGGTAGTCCAGGCCGGTGACAAGCGAATCATCCTGGGCTTCGTGAAGAACCCAACCTCGTACAACACGACGTTACGGGCTGTGGACTTCGCGCCGGAGCCACGCCAGCTCCTCGTCGCAGCGAGCAACACGCCGGTGGACGGCGAGGATTTCGCTTGGCTGTGGGATGTCGATTTCGAAGCGATCGCACCCCGCCTGGAGCGTGTCACCGTCAGCGGAACCCGGGCGCCAGAACTCGCCAACCGCCTCAAGTATGCAGGGGTGGATCCGAGCCGGACCACGGTCGTCGAAGATCGGCGACGAGCCCTTGACGTCGCCCTCGCTGCCGTCGAGACCGCTGGGCAGCTCACGATTCTCGCTGGATATACCCCAACGATTGAACTGCGTGGACTGATGCATCAGCGCGGCTGGGTCGGGCCATTGCGCGATGCTTGAGTCACTGCCTGACGGCCAGTCACACCTCGACTACCCAGTGATCAGGGTCGCCCACATCTATTCGTCCCTCCTCAACGTTGCCGGAGATGGCGGGAACCTCAGCGCGATCGAGCACCGTGCGGGATGGCGCGGGATCGCGACGGCCATCGTGCCGGTCGAGGTGAGTGAGACGCCCGATTTCGCAGCATTCGACATGATCTTCATCCAAGGCGGCCAGGACGTCGAAATGGCCGTCGCGGCGGATGATCTGCAGCACAAAGGGTTCTCGCTTCGTGAAGCGGCCGACCAGGGCGTCGTCATCTTTGCCGTCTGCGCCGGTTTGCAGCTCCTCGGCCATCGATACATCCCATCGAGCGGCGCGGCCCTGACCGGGATCGGCTTACTCGATCTCGAGACACGGGCGGGCCCCAAGCGCTTCATGCAGCATGCGGCCTGTGAGGTCCACATCGGCGATCGCACCGGGACGGTCGTCGGCTTCGAGAATCATTCCGGCCTGACCGAACTCGGCCGCGATGTCCGACCCTTCGGGAAGGTCCTCGCTGGCGCCGGCAACAACGGCGTCGATGGCACCGAGGGTGCGATTCGGGACAACGTGTATGCGACCTACCTGCATGGTCCTGTGCTACCGAAGAATCCTTGGCTCGCCGATCACCTGATCCAGATTGCCTTAGAGCGGAAGGTCGGGCGGCCGGTCGATCTTCCTCGGCTCGACGATGCCGTAGAGACTTCGGCGCATGTTGCCGCTTTGAATAGCGCCGAGCGGAATCGTGGGCGTCGCACGGCACTCGAACCAGCATTGCTCTTGAGGACCCGCCGGCCGGCGCCTGAGTGGACGCCACCCAGTTCAAGTTTTCGATGATCTGATGTCCCGGCGACAGCGCCCCCGCCCTCAGGTCGGTCCGATCTCCTTCGACAGCCGGACCGGCATCATCAACCTCGCAGGGTAACGACGGATCGTGCGCATCCTTCTCGTCGAGGACAATCCGCACATCGGGCTTTCGCTGAGCGACCAGCTGTGTGGCGCGGGACACCTCGTTCAGCTCGCCCAGGCAGGCTCGCTGTCAGCCGAATTGCTCAAGGCTGTCGCTGATGTCGATGTCATGATTTTCGACATCGTTTCGTCCAACCAACATGGTTTCGACCTGGTACGCGACCTCCGTCTCGGCGGCACGAACGTCCCGGTCGTCATCCTCAGTGCCCTCGACACGACCGCGGATCGGGTACGCGGACTCGATAGCGGTGCCGACGACTACATCGTCAAGCCGTTGGTCCACGGCGAACTGGAAGCACGGCTGCGGGCGCTCGCTCGGCGCGTGGCTCGTTCGTCCGACCGCCTGGCTTCGACTCACTCCGCCGAGCCAGGGCAGGCCGGACGGGATGTCGGTGGGCCTTAGCCGACGATGGAGATCGCGCCCGTCGCCTGGTCGATCCTGATGGGTAGCGACAGGAGTGGCTGGTTCGTTGGGCCGCCGACGACGGCGGCGGCATGGCCCGGATCGAACGTAGCACCATGGCACGGGCAGATCAGGTAGCCCGAAGTCGGGTCGAACTCGACGGTACAGCCAGCATGGGTGCACACGGCATCGAAGGCGACGACCTTCCCGCTTCCGAGCTTGACAAGGACGCCCGGGTCGCCCGTCTGCGGAACCTGAAATGCCAGCGAGCCGCCCTGGTTGGCGAGGTCTGTGAGCGTCCCGACGACTGACCCGGCCGGCGTCGCGAGTGTGCTCGCCGGAGCGCTGCCGGACGGTAGGAGCGATCCACTCCCGGACGGCGGTGTCCCACCGAGTGGGTTCGATTCGATCGGGTGACCGAAGATTGCGCTACCCAGCGTGCCGCCGGCGATCGCCAAAGCGAGGGCGCCAAGGCCAACGAGGGTCCCCTGGAGGAATGCTCGGCGCTCGGGCGATATCGGTTCGGACCAGTCGTCCGTGGGTTCGAGCTGGCGATCGAGCCAGCCGGTGAAGACGAACCGCTCGCCGTGACCGGCAATCGCGAGGACGATCCAGCCCGCCGCGTAGGGCAGGTCGGGTCCGTAGTAGTACGGCTTCGTCGCCCACGAGGCGGTGAGCCAGAACAGCAGCGATAGGCTCGCGCCGCCAACGGCGGAAGCCCGGAAGAGGAGTCCGCTCAACGTCCCCAACCCGACCGCGATCTCGGCGATCGAGACCATGAGCCCGGTGAGAATCGGCCAAGGCTGGGCGAAGATCTGAACGAGAATCGCGATCGGCGACACGCGGACAAATGCGTCGAGCTGGGTGGCGATCGAGCCGGATCCGCTCGTCCGCAGGAACGTGGGATCGATGAGCTTGTCGAGCCCCGCGTAGACGAACGTGATCCCGAGGAACAGCCGAAGGAGGACGAGCGCGAGGGTCCCCCCCTCAAGGCTGGGTGGAGGCCCGACCGGCGCGCGTCGTTGACGGCGCGGTGGCCGGGGGGTTTCGGGCAGGGCCGGGAGCCGCCGGGGGCGCGACCGTGGACGGCGAGCCATCTGTGCCTCGGGACTCCCTCTTCATGCGGGTGGTCGAGGCGTCGGCTCAGTGGTAGCCGGCGACCACACGCGGATCACACACGATGAGGTTGGAGGACGAACGTGAGAGGGACGTGAGAGAGTTCACGCGGCCGGACCAAGGCCCAGCGATTCTCAATCCCCGTCCGTCGCGACTCTGCCCCAATCAGTGGATCGGCCAGTTGGTTGCCCAGGTCGCGACCCAGATGAAGAAAGTCGCGACTGCGACCGCTACGAGCGCGAAAAGCAGGTATCGATGGTCGCTCGGTCCTGTTCGCTCGGCCGGCCGTCCGCAATCGGGGCACGTCGTTGCAGCAGCAGAGAGCGGCCCGCCGCACTCGCGACAGGTTAGCGGCGACGATCGGTTCTGCACCTGGTCAAGGGCCCCGGCTTGAGTGATGGCTCAGTCGATCCGCCGGATCGTGACGTCCGGCCGATGGAGCCCGCGCCTGACGTCCCACTCGGCGCTGAGGCGTTCGAGCTCGCCCTGGCTAATTAGGGGTCGGGCCGAATCCTCCATCCGTCCTGGGGTATTGCGGGTCCCGTCGTCGAGCAACTGCCTGGTCGATCTGGATAGCTTGGGGCGGTCATCGCTCATGGCACAGCCTCCTGGCTCAAGCATCGCGTGGCCCGGGGACGTCTTCGGGCCACACGCGGGCGTGTGGAAAGTCATTGAGGTCGGGGGCCGCTACCTGCGTGAACGCGGTCCCCGACCTCACCCGCCCGCTGTGGGGAGTCCTCGTCGGGCCGGCGACTGCACGGTGACCCGTCAGCCTGAGATTGGCATGAGACCGGTCAGCGCCTCGAGCGGCTCGATCGAGATCGACGCCTCAGTCCTGCTGCTTGCGGCGCGGCCACGAGTGGGCTGACTTACCCGCGGCCGAGCGCGAGGTTATAGGGTTGGTCAGGCTCAGGCCTGGTCGAGGGCGGACTGGAGGGATTGAGCGTAGGCCTCGCTGGTGTAGGTCGCCCCGGAGACCGTGTCGATCTTGCCACTCTGAGCCGAGATCGCCTCGCCTTGGAGAATCGGCGCGACGCTCTGCGAGATGAACCCTGAACGACCCTGGCTGGGCAGCTGGAGAGCTGTCACGGTCGTGATTTTGCCACCGACCAAGGTGACTTGGACCTGCACCTGGCCGTAGGGGTCCTCAACCACCGCTCCGGTGAACGTGCCGCTGCCCTTGGCCGCCGCTACCCCGGCACTCGCCCCAGCGCCCGGGCTAGCCGGAGCCACGGCGATCTGACCGGCGGGAGCGAGCGCGGCGGTGCTCGCGCCTGGCGTCTTGAAGCTCAACAGCAGGGTCAAGGCGAGCATTGTGAGGACGACTGCCCAAGCTGCGCGCTTAGTCGCCGGCAAGCCGCGGCCGCTGGGGTCCGATGCGTCCACGTACTCGTTTCTTGTAGTCATGACCAAGACGATCGCAGCCCTTCATGAGAATCCCCTGAGGCGTGCAACGGATGCCCACTCGAGGCAAGGCTCACGGCGTCAGGCATCGAGGGGAAAGCCGAGCCTCCTAGATCGTCTTGGCCGAGGCCATCACCTCGGCTGCCGCACTAATCGGAACCGCGAAACCGATCCCCTGGGCGCTCGATGACGCGGCATTGATGATCCCGATCACCGCGCCCGAGCTGTCGACTAGCGGCCCACCGCTATTGCCGGGGTTGATCGCGGCGTCGGTCTGGACGAGACCCGTCAGGTCGTGGGGCTGGCCGGTCAGGTCGTCGGCAACAGTGATCGAGCGCTCCGTGCCCGACACCACGCCGATCGTGACCGAGCCCGGGAACTCACCCAGCGGATCGCCGATTGCCATTACCGTTTCGCCCAACTGGAGCTTGCCCGTACTGAGAGCCAGCGTCGGCAGCCCGGTGGCAGCGATCTTCACGACGGCAACATCGAGGGTCGAGTTGCTCGAAGCCACGGTGCCCGCAAACGTCCGGCCGTCGGCCAGGGTGACCGTGATCTTCGACGCGCCTTCGACCACGTGCGCCGCAGTGAGGATGTAACCGCTCGAGTCGTAGATGAAGCCGGACCCGATGCCGGTTCCAGTGGCGTTCCCGGATCGGCTGCCCGGTTCGCTGATCGTGGTTTGAATCGTGACGACAGCTGGGCTGTCGGATGCCACGACCGAGGTGACCGACGAGCCGGTGGTCGCCGCCACCGTCACGATGCCGTTGTTGGTCGGTGTTGCGGTTGGGCTGGGCGCGACCGCGGCGACGGTCGCGGTCGGTCGCGGAACGAGCGCGACGGTCGCTCCGGACGCGAGCGCGGCCGAGAGCATGGAGGCCGCGAATACCAGGCCGATGTCGCGCCGCCGGCGTCTCGAGGGAATGGGCGCGAGATGGTCGGGCCCTGGCCCGGGTCGCTCGGGCATCGACTCCGACTCGGGCGACGGCTCCGGGTCGCGCGAGGCGGGGGTTGGCGCGGTCGGCACGGGCTGAACAAACGGTGAAATCATCGGACAAGGTCCCTTCGGTCTGCCAGGCCAATCCATCCGGCCGGCGGGGTTCGCATCCCTGCGCCTATGTACCCTGCTCGTCGGCGGCTTGCGATTGGATTACGCCGAAGCTGACATGACGCTCGCGATCACCCGACCTCGATCACCTCGAAGCGCCAGTAGGGCCAATCTCCACCGGCCGTCTCGAACGTCCCGGTGGCGCGGGCCCGGGGAATCGGGTCGCGCCTCGCTCCGATCATCGATTTGGGTCCGGCGCCTCGGCGGCTGGAGGATGCGCTTCCACCAGGGGACGGCGATCGCGGACTGACTCAACCAGCGGGCTCGTGTGCAGATGGGCCGGCAATCCAGAACGGGCTAAAGGAGGCTGTTCACCAGCGCCTCGACCTGCGCCAAAGTCGCGGGGGTGTAGGTGGCGCCGATCGACACGAGCGTCGATCCCTTAGTCGCGACGACGCCCTCGTTTGTATTCCCACGCCTTAGCCTTCTTTGGTCTCAACCTTCGGTCAGGATTCTCATCGTTATCTCAGCTTCGAGCACGAGTCTTGCTTCGCTCGCCTGTGGAGGACTGACCCAATACAGGCTGGCGGGGGGGAAGAGGCCCTGGAGCCCGTGCCTCGAGCGCGGTCCGCGGGGCCTCTTTTCGATGGCGTTCTCATGAACCTCTCAGGACAATCGGGCCTCGCGGCTGCCAGACTCAAGCCCGTGTCCAGCGCGGTCTGGTTGCGAGAGTGACCTTGGCTGGCTCTCACTGCGTTTACCGAGCTTGTTGGAGCGTTCGCTGAGGGGTGGACTGGGTGCGCTTCAAGTGGCCTATCGGCGGGGCAGCCTTCGTGGGCACCTTCGCGGTCGTCTCGTATGTTCGTAGTACGACCAATCCCGACACGGGCGAGGTGCTGGGTCTGGTCGGGGTAACCGCCGTCGTCATCCTGGCCGTATTGCTTGTGGAGCTCTTCATGGGGCGCACAGGCGCGAAGCCCTAGGCGGCGCGGTTCTCCTCGGCCCTCGAGCGTCCGCTCGAGTTGTCTCGAACGGACCCAAACGCCACCCTCGCTCGTCCCGACTCGGGCACCCGCATCCGCCGCCAGGGGTCTCGCCCCGCTCGCCAGCATGATTGAGGACCGCCGCGCGCATGTCATCGTGGCGCTTGGGTCTGATTCGACGACGACAGAACACGGAGAGGAGCCACCGATATGGACCACAAGAACCTCGCCGACCGATACAGCCTCGAGCTGATCCCATGGTCGCGGGCGCTCGAGGCGCTCGAGTCGGCCCAAGCGCGGACGCAGACACCGTTCCTTGCCACGACCCGACCCGACGGTCGGCCGCACGTCGCGGCGGTCGGCGCCTTGTGGGACGAAGGAAAGGTCTACTTCACGAGCGGCAGCGGGACGCGCAAGAGCCGGAACCTCGCCCAGANNCCGACTCTCCAGCGCCTGGCGAAGCGCTACGCCGACCAGGGCTGGCCAGCGATCGTCAAGGACGGCGCCTTCACCTATGACTACAGCGCACCGAGCGCCGGTCCGCCGCCATGGGACCTCTACGCGGTCACGCCGACGACGATCTTCGGAGTGCTCACCGTCGAGCCAGGCGGTGCTACGCGCTGGCGGTTCTAGTACGGAGTGAGCCGCTAGAAGAGTCTTAACCGCGCCGCCAGACCCGGCTCGCCTTGCGCCTGGGCTTGAGGAGCCACTCGCCCTTCGATCTCGACCGCCCAGGATGCAACGCTCTCGCCTGACACTAAGTGGCGCCCCGGTGGTCCACCACTCCCGATCGGGCGCCGCCCGATCGGCTTGATGTGCAGGGGGGCGGAGAACTGGCCGCGAACATCAGGCCCGAGCGTCTCCCTCAGGCTCCGCTCGATCGCCTCGTCGAAACTCTCGCCGGACCTCGTTGCGCCGCAGATCGTCGACCAGCGGTCCGCGCCGTCGGTGTCCACGATCTCGATCAGGCCGATCGCAACGAGGCGACCCGTTCCATCTCGCCGGACCGGAACGATATCCACTTCGCCTTCTGGCCTCCAGACGACGCGATGAGTGCACCGACGCCGGGGCGGCCGGTGAACGTGCGGTTGCCAACAAGATGAGTTGATCGTCGCAGGGATCGCGGACCTTGGGGTGGGGGTACCCTGTCCCTGCCCGGCAGGGCGTCAGATATTGGAATCGCAGAATGCGAAGCAGTCTCGCTCGTCGTCAGCGACAGCGTCGCAACGGCAGTGCCCACGGCTCGGGTGGTGGCCACGCAGCCTCAGGGGCCGCGATCGCCCTGCCCCTCTTCCTGTTCGGAACCCTCGCGTTGCTGGCGCTGGTCGGCCTGGGGTCGGTCGTCGCGGCCTACTCCTACTACAGCCAGGGCCTGCCCGATCCCCTCCCCCAGCTGAACCACATCACGTTCAGCCAGGAGACGATCGTCTACGACCGGACCGGCACGATCGAGCTGGCCCGCTTCGGCGCGATCAAGCGGACGGTCACGCCATACGCCCAGATCCCGCCAGTCTTGATCGACGCGACAACGAGCACCGAGGACAAGACCTTCTGGCAGAACGCCGGCTTCGACCCGATCGGGATCCTGTCGGCCGCGGTGGCAACCGTCACCGGCCAGCCTCGCGGCGCCTCGACGATCACCCAGCAACTCGTCCGGGCTCGGCTGCTGCCCACGAGCGTCCTGAACGAGACCACCTACGAGCGCAAGATCCGCGAGATCATCCAGTCGATCCGGCTGACCCAGGAGCTGCCGCCGGGCGTGGCCGGCAAGCAGCAGATCATGGCCGCCTACCTGAACCAGAACTTTTACGGCAACCAGAGCTATGGAGTCGCCGCGGCCGCCCAGAGCTACTTCGGGATCACCGACCTGTCCAAGCTCGACCTGGCCCAGGCGGCGATCCTGGCCGGCATCCCCCAGTCGCCCTCGGCCTACGATCTCGTCCAGAACGCCGTCGAGACGTGCAGCGTCACCGTGGCGACAGGCGTCGCCTGCCCGGCCGGCAAGACCCAGCTCATCGTTCCATCCACGGCTCCGATCGTCCAACGTCGGAACCACATTCTCGAGCTCATGAAGACCTCGAGCGTCCTGACCCTCGGCAAGTACACCGAG
>PNAZ01000059.1:19190-19335 GCA_003169655.1 Chloroflexota bacterium | reverse complement strand
GGGGTGACGGCCCGCCGGTCGGCCCACTCGGCTACGGCGGCCGGGTCCTGCGCCTCAACCTGACCCTGGATCCGGAGCGCAACCGGGCCTGGATCGAGCGCCGGGCGGCCGGTCAGCTCGAGGCCGGGTTGCCTGACGAGGCGGC
>PNAZ01000059.1:0-19070 GCA_003169655.1 Chloroflexota bacterium | reverse complement strand
GCTCACGACGCCGATCGAGCGCGCCTTCCTGCTGGCCGTCGACACCGACAGCGACGACGGCTGGACGGCGGAGGACTCGCTGGCCGAGCTGGCCAGCCTGGCCGTCACCGCCGGCGCCGTGGTCGTTGGGGCGGAGTGGCAGAACCGGCGCCACGTCGATCCCAGCTGGTACGTCGGCAAGGGTCGGGCCGAGGAGCTCCTGAGCGCCAAGAGCGAGACCGGCTTCGACGTCCTGATCGCCGACGATGAGCTGTCACCGGCCCAGCAGCGTGCCCTGGAGGAGCTGCTCAAGGTCAAGGTGATCGACCGCAGCCGGCTGATCCTGGACATCTTCGCGCTGCACGCCCAGACCCACGAAGGGCGGCTCCAGGTGGAGCTCGCCCAGCTCGAGTACCAGCTGCCCCGGCTGACCCGGATGTGGACCCACCTGAGCCGGACCGGCGGTGGGATCGGGACCCGCGGACCGGGCGAGTCGCAGCTCGAGACCGACCGGCGGATCATCCGCGAGCGGATCAAGAAGATGAAGGAGCGGGTCGACCAGGTCCGCCANNGCATCGTCGGCTACACGAACGCCGGCAAGTCGACCCTGCTCAACTCGCTTGTCGGCGAGGAGGTCGCCCGGGCCGAGGACAAGCTCTTCGCGACGCTCGATCCAACGAGCCGCCAGGTTCGTCTCGGCGACGGCCAGGCGGCGATCATCACCGACACCGTCGGCTTCATCCACAAGCTGCCCCACCAGCTCGTCGACGCCTTCCGGGCGACGCTCGAAGAGGTCAACCGGGCGGACGTCCTGCTTGAGGTGGTCGATGCCTCGGATCCCCATGCCGAGGAGCATCGGATCACCGTCCAGGCAGTCCTCGACGACCTGGGCGCCGGTGACAAGCCACGGGTCGTCGCGCTCAACAAGGCCGACCTCGTCGACCCGAGCTCGGCCAACCCGGCCCTGCCGGCGCCGATCACCGCCGGCGCCGTCCGGATCAGCGCAACGACCGGCTACGGCCTCGATGCCCTGCGGCTCGCCCTCGGCTCGGCGATCGGCTCGCTCGGCGTCGAGGTCGACCTCGAGATCCCGTACGCCGCCGGAGAGCTGATCGCCCGGATCCGCGAACGCGGCTCGGTCGAGCTCGACTACGGCGGGACCGCGGTTCGCGTCCGCGGCCGGGTCGCGCCGGCGCTGGCTGGCGAGCTCGAGGCGGTCGCCGCCGCGGCCGGCCTGCTCGAGGAGCCGGCCAACGCCTGAGTTCATCCGGCTCGCCGGGGAGCTGGTCCTGGCCGACGGGAGCCGGCTGACCTGGTCGGTCGCCGACGGAACTCGTGGCCGGCGCTGGCGGACGGTCTCGATTGACGCGCATGGGATCAGTCACGTCGTGCTCTTCGAGGTGGACCGCGCCGGCCGGCCGAGCCGGCTCGAGCTGACGACGCCGGCCGGGCTGCTGACGCTCCATCCGTCGGCGGACCAGCGCGAGATCCATGGCAACGTGGTGAGCGCGACGGGGGAGGGGGTTCGGCCGCTCGCGTTCCCCTGGGGCCCCGAGCATGAGCTCGAGGTCGTCGGCCGGCCGCTCGCCTCGGCGGTCGCCCTCCACCGACGGCGGGCGGAGGTCAGCGTTGGCCAGGGCGGCGAGTTCGACGTGCTCTCGATCGATCGTGGGTTGCAGGTGGCGGCCGAGCGGCGGCGCTTCGAACGGTTGAGCGAGGATCTCTGGCGGGTCGGGTCGCTGGAGCTCGAGATCGACGCGGCCGGCCTGCCGATCGGGGGCTCGCGCTGGCCGCTCGAGGCCGACTAGCGTCGCCGGGGCGGCTCCAAGGTACTGGTGCGTCCGGACAAAGTCCTGTGGATGGGGCGTGGACAACGTGCTTGGCGAATCCCAACGAGGTTTGAAACTCGTGGATAAGCCGCTTCTCGGCATCCCGGCCGCGGGGGTACAGTGCGCCTTGCCCGGAGGGGCCGACGGATCGGAGCCTTGAGGCTGCAGGTGCTTGCATCGGCGGACTCGGAGCCGACCCAGAGGTTCCTTCGGGCGCTTCGTTGTGCCCCGCGGCCGGTGCCGTCCTGCGATTGTGGGCGGGCCGTGGACAACTCGGCCGGATTCGACCACGAACCTTGAAACTCGTTGATAACTACGTATCGCTGGGCCACGGCGCGGACGTACAGTAGGTCTTGCCCGGAGGGGCCAACCGACCGAGATTTCGAAGAAGCCGGTGCTTGCATTGGTGGACCCGAGGTAGCGGGCGAGTGGTTCCTACGGGCGTTTTCGTTGTGCCCGGAAGAGGGCTGTCGGGCGCCGGTGGTGGACCCAAACGGGCGTCAGTCGGGGCCGGCCGCCCGGACCGGGGACGCGTCGAGCGTGGCGATCCGCCGCCGGCCGGCTCGCGCCCGGTAGCTCTCGTCGAGCCAGTCGAGGAGCAGCTCTGGGTCGGGGCAGGTCGGGTCGTCGAGCCGGACCGTCACCCAGCCCGACTTGCCCAGGCCGTGGCTCGTCGGTTGGCTGCAGGCGAGCGACAGGGCGTAGTGGGCGGAGTAGGGGAGCTTGAGCGAGACCGACGGCTCGAGCGTCTCGTCCGGGCTCTGGAAGAGGAAGACCTTCTGGTCGACCTTGGCGACCCGCTCGCCCCAGGGGAAGTCCTCCGTNNCGACTGATATCCACGTCCGGATCCGGGCCGGTGTTGGCGGGGCGTGGACAAGCGAGGCCGATTCGGCCTGCGAATCTCGAAACTCGTGGATAAGCCCGTATCGGCGGCGGGGGAGGGCGGGGTACATTATGTCTTGCCCGGAGGGGCCAACCGACCGAGATTTCGAAGAAGCCGGTGCTTGCATTGGTGGACCCGAGGTAGCGGGCGAGTGGTTCCTACGGGCGTTTTTGTTGTGTCCGGCAGTTCCGGTGAAGGCCCGTGGCCAACGACCTTGACGGTCGTTCGAGAGGCGCTCAGGTGGGCGGGAAGGCCACGCGATCTGCTGCTCCACGGCCGGTAGCCCGTCACGGAAGACCCCACAGTCGCCTGGATGCTCGGGCGCCCTTGACGAAACAAGCGGATGTTGTAGCATGCAACAATAGGAGGTGGGGACATGCTCACCGTTCCAGAAGCGGCGCGTCGAGCGCGACGCCATCCCGAGACGATCCGGCGCTGGATCCGCGAGGGCAAGCTTCGGGCGACCAAGATTGGCACCCAACATGTTCTCGAGGAGAGAGACCTCGATGCGATCCTGAACGAGACAGGCGGCACTGTCGAGCTGCCGAGTCAATGGCGAACGACCTTCTGGGGCGGTCCGATGCCTGATGTCGTCGCGATCCTCCGGCGCCAGCGCGTCGAGCATTGAGCCCGATCGTCGTCGACGCAAGTGCTGCGGTCCAGCTGGCTTTGGTTGGCCTTGTACCGGCCGGTCTTGAGCGTTTCAAGTGCGTCTCTCCGCCGCTGATGTGGAGCGAGGCGGCATCCGTCCTGGTCGAAGGCGCGTATCGCGGGGAGATCCCGGATGGGAGCCTCAACGCCGCGCTGGAACACCTGGAGGCGCTCCCGATCGAGGTCGCCAGCGTGGCCTGGAACCACCGCGCACGAGCCCTCAAGCTCGCTCGCTCACTCGGATGGGCCAAGTCCTACGACGCCGAATACGTGGCACTGGCGCAGCAACTCGGGTGTCCGCTCCTCACGATCGATGCGCGTCTTACCCGGGGCGTCGCCCACCTCATCGAACTCGTTGGGCTGGCCGAGCTCGGCTAGGGAACGCCCGCAGGAGGCTGATGTAACTACCGATAATGTAAGTTATGTCGCGTTAGGAAGTTTCGAGTGCCCGATGTGTCCCAGACAGTCTTCGGGGTGCGTTCACCTTAACTGCCGCTGCGCCTCGAACTCGAGCACGCCGCAGCCGAAGCCGAAGCCGATCCGCGCCTCGCCGCTGGCATCGAAGCGGATGAGAACCTCGGCGCTCGTTCCGGCGTGCCGGACTGAGAGCACGGTCGCCCTCAAACCACATCGAAGCCCGGACGGTCCAGTGGCGATCCGGGCTTCGCGATGCCGCGGGCGAATTCGCCGAGCGACCCGATCCTCGAGCCCTAGATCGCCGCAGCCGGCACGACGAACGCGCTGAGGTCGGTCCCGAGCTTCCACCACTCCTCGAAGTCGGCGTGCTTGATCTCGCTGGGCAGGATCTCGCTGGCGCTGCCGGCCAGGATCGTGTTGACGGGCGGGATGTTCTTCGCCTGGTCCTTCGACAGGAAGATCCGGTCGTGCCGCTTGAACGCCTCTGCCTTGGTGAGGATCTTCCACTGCACGGCCGGACTCACCGGTCTGGTCAGACGTGTTCGGTGGATCCCGCCACTACGCGCTTGGTCGGCGGGGTCTTCGGCGTCGACGCGGTCATCGGTCGGCGGGCGGGGCGCGGCTGTGCCGTCCGGGCGGGAGCGTCCTGGGACGCCTCGTCGCCGGCCGCCCGAGCGCTGAGAGCCTGAACGGCGATCCCGGCCTGGCGGCAGAGGATGCCGAACGCTCTGACGTATCGCACCGTGTCGCCCAGGTCGTAGGCGGTGACGAAGGCCTCGTCGAGCTGGGCCTTGGTCGCTGTTCCGAGATCGTCAAGGGCGTCGAACACCGGCGCGTAGGCCTTGCGTACTTGTTCGGCCAGCGCGGTCTGGCGGCTCGTCGGCAGCCGAACACGGTTCCACAGAGCCCGATCGACGACGCCCTCGGGCGCAAGATTGAGCCAGTTCAACACGATGTGAGCGTCCGGCAGGCCAGCCGATCGCGACCAGGCGGCATCGAGCTTCGCGGGCGCGGCCTTCTTGGCGATGCCGTTGGCGTCGAAGATCCTGTCGATGTCGGCGGCCGCGACCTCCGGAGGTCTGGCGCGCCGCGGCGCACGCGTTCGTCGATCGCGTTCGCTAACTGCCTCGGCTGCTTCCTCGTCGTTCATCGCTCCCTGCCCTCCCCAAGCTCACGGACCAGGTCCGCGGCCTGCTGCCATCCCGGTCGCGTGAGCTTCAGCGCTCGCTGACGGGCCGGGCCCTTCACGAGGAACACGCCTCGCATCTCCGTGATCGCGCTCGCGAAATTCGGGCCGTCATACCGGCCGAACTCCTGGACGAGGTGTCTGATGTCGTCGACGGGCGTGAACTCCTCGTCGCCGACGCCCTGGCGGAGCGCGGTGACGAGCAACGCAATGGCCTTCGTGCCCGTGCTCTTCGACCGCGGTAGGCGCGCGGGGTTGACGCTGATGTCGAGCATCGACCCGTCGCGCGTGTAGACCCCCTCGACGACCTCACGGTCGACGGCCAGCCGCCTTGCCAGTCGGTCGACGAGGTCCTCGGTCGACCGCTGGCCGGTGGCTGCCCGCGGCTCGAACGGGATCAGGGCCATGCTCGCCCAGCCCGGGGCCTGACGAGCGATCAAGTCGATGACCGCAGGAAGAGCCGCGGCTCGAAGCGACTCGGGAACGCCCGCATCTTCGAGGACCTTCAACGACTCCCTGACGACGACCGTCACGTCCAATCTCGGTACCTCCTGCTCGGTGCCCGGCCTGGCGGTGTCTAGTCTGCACACGAGACGGCTCATGTCAAGACGCTCATTTCGACCTCGGATCACGCGTTGGTCTGTCGCGTCACGTGTTTGTACACGAAATCGGCACTGCCACACGACTCATGGACCGTGTGGCATACGGCAGCATTGGCGTCGCATAACGAGACACGCATCTGCGCAACGGACGTAGGTAGGCCGGGCACCGAGTAGGTACCCGGAAAATGGTGGGAGGAAGTCCTCGACGGAAGCCGTCACCTTGACTATCGCCGCGAGGTGATCCGGTAGCGAGACGGCGATCCGCAACCCTTCCGCACCGTCACCATCGTCCTAACCGGCGGCCGCCGGCAGGTCCCGTAGCTGCGAGGCCGGACAGCCAGCGACACGCCAATTGCAGGGGCGGCACGAAGCCGCGGTCGACGGAGGGGACATGACCGAGTTCAGGAGGGCCGGCCTGGCGGCCAAGTGGTTCGGAGGATTCGAGCGCGTATGGGAGCTCCGGGCTAGCGCTCGAACCGGCCCGAACGTCCCCGGCGTCTACGTGGTCCTAGCGCCCGCAGCCGTCCCCGGCACCTTCTTGGCCGCGAGCTCTGGCGGCAGGTTCAAGGGCAAAGACCCAATGCGAGGCCTGACGCTCCCCTACCCCGCTTCGAATGCGAGGGCGAAGTCCTCTGAGGGCCCGGCGTGGCCGGCCGACTCCTCAGCCGTGTGGGTGCGGGCGAAGCCAAGGTGAGCCGCCTCGTGCCGGACGACCTCCCGGAGCTCCGCCCGGGGCGTCCAGTTGGCGAAGATCCAGATGATCGTCGGGTAGTCGGTGGTGTACGAGCCCTTGAAGCCGTAGCGCAGGCCGTATTTGGGCGGCGGCTCGACCGTGTCGACGAAGACGATCGAGGCCTCGGGCACATCGAGCTGTCGACAGGCTTCGCTCAGCGCCATCAGAGCCGCCTCGACGTACGCTGGGTCCGGACGGGCGACCCGCACGTGCTCCGACTGGATGTGCACGCCGAGGCGCGCGAACCGGTCGAACTCCGGGAAGGCCTCTCGGCCAATCGTGAGCGTGCCGTCCGCCGATCCGTCGGGCATCTCGGCAACCGCGACGCGTGGCTCCATCCGTAGATTATCGGGGAGCCGTGGGTCAGGCCGGGCCCTCGGCGGAAAGGTCCTTGTCCTCCATCTCCCACGCATGGTCGAGCGTGTGGAAGGCCGAGTGTCGAATGAGGAACGGGAGCGTCCACGATCGCATACGTTTCTCGATCTCGCCGGCGTTGTACGCGCGCATCGCCGCGACGTAGGTCACCCGATGCTGCCGCAGCCCATCCGGGGTGAGCGCCGCTTCCTCCGGAACCTTCAACCCGACCTGCCTCGCGAAGTCCTCGCTTTCGGTGCGGATGGTGTGGCGGATGATCCGGTGGCGGTCGCGGCCTCCGCCGCGCGGGCCCTTGCGCATCTCCGGCGAGACCCGCGCGCCGACGCCGTCGAAATACGCCCAGGCTGCCTGCAACAGCGTGATCGCTCGCTCGAGCTCCGCCTCGCCCATCGGCCCGTGCTCGGTCGAAGAGGCCGAGAAGGAGATGCCCCAGAAGTCGACCGAGCCGGTTCCGACCCTCTCCTCCACAACCTCCAGTGGGCCGGCAGCGTCGAAGTCGCGTGTCAGTCCAGCGAGACCCGCGATCGGCCGATAGCGCTCCCGATACGACTCGAGCGTCTCCACGGCGAGCTCGGCGGTCTTGGCGCCCCGACTCCACCCGGGCCAGTCGAGAGCGAAGGCCACCGAGCGCTTGTCCTTCGGTCCGCGCTCGATCACCGTACGAATGGGCATGGCTCAGTATGGCTTCGACTACACGTGGTACGGCGCCACGCATGCCTGGGAACCGTCTTACCACGCTCGCTTGAGGCGCGGGCCAGCCCCTTCTAGGTAGCATGACAGCGTGGACCAGGTCGAACGCTTCTACGACGAGTTAGCCGATGATTACGCGGCTCTCTTCGCCGACTGGGACGCGTCCGTACGACGCCAAGGCCAAGTCATCGACCGGTTGGTCAGGCGCTGCTTGCGGAGCGGGGCGCGGAGCATTCTGGACTGCACGTGCGGCATCGGCACTCAGGCGATCGGTCTCTCGCTGCGAGGCTACGTCGTAAAGGGCACGGACATAAGCGGAGCGGCCATCGCGCGGGCGCGTGTGGAAGCCGCCCGCATGGGTGTTTCCGTACCGTTCGAGGTAGCCGACGTTCGCTCCCTCCCGTCGGTCGAGGTGCCCTTTGACGTGGTGATCGCGTTCGACAATGCCCTGCCGCACCTCGTTGAACCGCGCGACCTCTCGGCCGCCCTCAGCTCAATCGAAGCCGTGCTCCGCCCCGAAGGCCTCTTCCTGGCCAGCATCCGCGACTATGACGGGCTCCTCAAAGACCGCCCTGTCGGGGAAGCGCCGCGGCTCTTTGGGCCGGCCGGGTCCCGGAGCCTCGTCACACAGGCGTGGGAATGGGACCCGACTGAACCAACCTACCGCCTGCACCAGTTCATCCTCCGCGAACAACCGACCGGCGACTGGTCCGCCCGTCATCTCGAGGCGGGCTACCGGGCGCTCAGACGCGGCGAACTCTCAGAGGCTCTTGTGCGGGCGGGATTCCGTGACGTCCGCTGGTTGGAGACGGTCAAGACCGGCTTCTACCAGCCAGTGGTGAGCGCTCGCCGGCTCTGACCACGTGGGAATGTCTCGCAACGCGAGTAGTCATCTCCTCAGGGTCAGTTCCCGAACCTAGTCAGATCACACCCATTCCCGGGCCGGACGCGGCGGTTTGACAGCGTCATCATTGACGCTCATGACAAGCACGGCAGCGGTCGGCACACGATGAATGGCCCCGCCTCCATCACCGTCACGCCCGTCCTGGTTGCCGACCTGCTCGCCGAGGGCGAGCGGATGCCGGTCTACGTGCACGTGATCGACCATCCCGATGGGCGCGTGCTGGTCGACACCGGCCTGACGGAGCTGCACCCGGCGGTGGCGGACCTCGATCCGCGGCTCTACCCGCTGACCGAGCAGGACCTCGACCTCGCCGGCATCGACATCGTCGTCAATACACACCTGCACTTCGACCACTGCGGCGGCAACCACCTCTTCGCTGGCAGACCGATCTACGTCCAGCGCCAGGAGCTCGACGACGCACGCGGCCTGGACGACTACACCATTCGCGACTGGGTCGATGCGCCCGGAGTGCGGTACGTGCCCGTCGACGGCGAGCTCGAGCTCCTTCCCGGGCTCCGAATCGTCCCGGCGCCGGGCCACACGCGCGGCACGCAGGTGGTCGTCGTGGGGACAGGCGCGCATCCGGTAGTCATCTGCGGCGACGTTGCGGTCTGGTTCGGCGAGCTCGATGAGCCGCACACCGAAGGCCAGCAGCTCGTGCGCGCGCTCGACCCCGAGCTGGTCTGGCTCGCGCACGCGCACGAGCCGTGGCGGCCCCGGCCCGCCTAGGAATCCACCCACGGATTGTCCCGGACGCGCATCGTCGACCGAGCAATGGTCAGGATCGAAGAAGCAATCCGCTCGGGAATCCGTACAGTCGAAACCAGCAAGCACGATCGATGCGTCGCCGGGCGGCGCGTCCCACCGAAAGGACGAATCGCGATGGCCAAGGCAGCAGGCAACGTATTTACCAAGGAAGAGCGCGCGGCGGTCCAGGAGACCGCCAGGGAGCGCAAGAAGTCGTCGAAGCTCAGCCCCGAGCAGGAGCGCACCGCTGGCGAGGCCGACGTCCAGGCCAAGATCGCCGGGATGCCCACGGACGATCGGGCCATGGCGGCCCGGATCCACAAGCTCGTCCTCGAGACCGTCCCCTCGCTCGTCCCCAAGACCTATTACGGGATGCCGGCGTATGCCAAGGACGGCAAGGTGATCTGCTTCTTCAAGCCGAAGTCGAAGTTCAAGGTGCGCTACTCGACGTTCGAATTCCAGGCCGATGCGGGGCTCGACGAGGGGGAGATGTGGCCGGTTTCCTTCGCCGTGGTGAAGCTGACCCCGGGAACTGAGAAGCGGATCGCCGAGCTGGTCAAGAAGGGCGCGAGCCGACCGTAGCCCTCGGGGCGAGCCCGCCGTGACGTAGGCTGGTGTCATGACCGACCCGATCCGCGTCATGATCGAGCGGGGCAAGAAGAAGCGCGTCGTCGCCGTCGCGTTCGACTGGCCCGGCTGGGATCGGAGCGCGAAGACCGAGGAAGGCGCGCTCCAGGTGCTCGACGCCTACCGGCCGCGCTACGCGAAGGTGGCGGCGCTGGCCGGCCTCGCCGATGAGTTCGCGGCGGCCGGCGAGCTGGCTGTCGTCCAGCGGGTCGAAGGCAACGGGATGACCGACTACTACGGGCTCTCCGGCCGGCCAGCCGAACCCGAGCTCCACCAGATGAGCGAAGCCGAGTGCGAGCGGAAGATCGCCCTACTGCAAGCCGCCTGGACCTACTTCGACGACGTTGCCGCCCGGGTCTCGCCTCAGCTACGCGAAGGTCCGCGCGGCGGGGGGCGTAGTCGAGACACGATCGTCCGCCACGTGAACGGAACCGAGATCCAGGAGAACGGCAGGAAGGTCGGTGTCAGGTCGTCGCACGACGCCTGGAAGGACCCCGACACGCTCCGCGCCCATCGAGATGCCATCTGCGCGGGGATCCGCGAGTTCAACGCCATCGGCCCGGCGGCCGGCAGCTGGTGGACGGTCCAGTTTTTCATCCGGCGCTGCGCCTGGCACATGCTCGACCACGCCTGGGAGATGGAGCACCGGGACCTGTCGAGCTCCTAGTCGTCGTCAGGCCGAATTCAGCGGTCTATCACGGTGGCACAATGCTCCCTGCCCGAGATCGATCGAACGCCGGTCGACCAGAGTCTGGAGGGAGCCGCGAATGATCACCCATCCTCGTCGCGCGATCCTCAGCGCGGTCGCCTGCGTGTCGCTGCTCACGGCGTGCGGGTCTGGCGCGTCATCGGGCGGGCCGTCGTCGGCCGGCCCCTCGCCATCGGCGGCCGGCCCCTCGCCATCGGCGGCCGGCCCATCGCCATCGGCCGCGGCACCTACCGCGACATCCGATGTGTCGCATCCCGTCGGTGTCATCGCCATCGGGCACTCCGGGCTGACCGGCGAGGGCACCGGCGCGACGTCCGAGGCGGTCCCGGAGAACTCATGGGCGACCGGGACATCGTCGGACGTGAATAGCGTCTATCTGCGCCTGGTGGCCGGGTTGCCTGAAACGGAGGGCCACGTGGCCAATGCTGCACAAGGCGGTGCCACGGCCGACACGTTGTCATCGCAGGCGACAGCTGCATTGCAGGTCGTCCCGGTGCCGGCGCTCGCGATCATCTCGACGATCGACAACGACATCCAATGCGACGGGACGGACCCGCAGCACACGACGGAGTTCGGGAAGTCCGTCCAGACGGCGCTGGACACGATCGTCGCCGCCTCGCCAAACGTGAAGATCCTGGTGGTCGGACAGCTCGGGCGACCGCGGGCTGACTTCGTGGAATCGCTCGTCGCCAAAGACCCGACCGTCAAGACTGCCCTCATGGGTTCCGACATGTGCGCCTTCTACGACAGCAACGGCAACGTCTCCACGAAGGGATTCGCGACCTTGAACGCGATCATCCAGGGCTACGAGGACGAAGAGGCACGGGTGTGCAAGCTCCATCCGCAATGCCGAACGGACGGCGGAGTCCGCGCCGGGTGGATCGACAAGTTCGAGTACTTCTCGCCGGACCTGGCCCATTTGAACGTGCCCGGCCAGGCCGCGGAGGCGGCCCTCATCTGGCCGGTGGTCAAGGATCTGATGGGCCTCTGAGGGCCCGCTACTGATCGTCCGCCGTCAGCGAGCGTGGCCGGCTCAGCGGCCGCCGCTGGCTCGCTCCCAGGCTTCGCGGGCCTGCCGTTCCATCTCATGCAGGCGCCGTCGGTAGGCGTCCGCTGTCGGCGTCGCCACCAGCTCGCTCACGGGCTTCCCGAGGACGCGCTGGATCTTCTTCTGTGCCGCCGTCCAGCGCGACTGGAACGCGGCCCGGTTCGTCTCTGAGAGGAACTCCCAATGGACGCCGGCCTGGAGCGCCGCGGTCTTCATGTGCTCGCGGCGGTACGAGAATTCGACCTCGGACAAGTAGGCATCGAACTCGTCGGGATCCGCGCCGTAGCCGAAGGTCTGCTCGCGCTGCTCCGTGCTGTTGACATGCTCGTTCTCCTGCTCCACGTGTCGATACTCGTGGAGGATGCTCGTGTAGAGGTCGTCGAGATTGTTGGCGCGCAGCGCGCTCGCGCTGATCGTGAAGCGTGGGTTCGGCAGCTTGCGGCCGGGGGTGTCGGGGTCGGCGAAGGCTGACTTGAACGTCGCCTCCGCGGCGAAGCCCGCGACGTTGCGGATCTGCCAGAGCTCACCCTCACCCGACGTTCGCAGGAGCCGCGGATCCAGCTGGCCCCGGCTGGTCATCGCCTCCACCACGGCGGCGAGCGCGCCCGTCTGGTCGCCGGCGTCGATCAGCCGGCCAAACGCCTGCACCGTCTCGGCCGGGAGGGCCGACGCCTGGGCGGCCGGTCGTCCGTAGATGTCGACGCGCTGCACGGCGGCAGCGCCGCCTTTGAGGCGGGCTGTCGTGGCGGNNCGAGCCGCTGAAGCAGAACGGCGTCGGCAGGCCGCAGGATGGCGGCGCCCGGAGCGAGCTGGGCACTCGGTTCGTCGTCCACGCTGCGGAATGCCCTCCGCCCGGTTCCCGCCGTCCAGGATCGTGCCCGCGGCTCGGGCCGCGCCGGGCGCTGCTGTCGTCGAATCTCCACGCTGTCGTCCCCGTTTCAGGACTCCGAGCATACGCCGACACCTCCGCTCGACGTGATGGTCTCGGCCGTCGTCGCGGTCAGGCGAAGGCATCTTCCGGTCGGACCCCGAGCTTGGCCTCGAGCAGCTCCTGGGTCAGCGTCACAAGCCGGCCACGGCGTTCCTGGGCGACCGCCGCGTAGGCCGCGTCCTGGAAGGTGAGGTCATGCTCGCTCGCGAGGCGGGCGGCCGTCGCGCGTTCGGGACCGCTGAGCATCACCGGCTGACAGATCTCAGTCAGCGCACCCAGCAGCGTGGCGGTCGCTTCCGGTCCGGCCCCCGCAACACGAAGCAGGACGTCGCCGATCTCATAGATCGCGAGGTCGAGGATCACGAGATCGATCTGCTGCCTGGCGAACGCCTCGAGGATCGCCCGGGCCGGCTCGACCGCCTCCTCGCCCGCGGCGTGGAACCACTTGAGGACGACGCTCGCGTCAGCGACGACGAGCGGCAGCGTCATGCGTGTCCCGCTCGGCCCGGATCAGTTCCCCACTCTCAAACGCCCCAAGGCCCGCGATTGCCCTCCGAGCGCGTCCAACCGCGGCCCGAATCGCGACTGGATCGGGCCGCGCGAGGGCGTCCCGGGCCGCGCTTCGGAGAAACGCGCTGCGCGTCGTCAGTCGGCGAGCAACTGCGGCGTCAATCGCCTCGAGCAGCTCGTCGGGCATCGAGACCAGGATTTTTGCCATGCGCCGACGGTATATCTACTGGATATCCACGTCAACCCTGGCCAGGCGTGGGGGTACGCTCGGCCCGTTTGGTCAGGATCGAAGAAGCGGCACGATCGACCTCCTTGGCCGATGCACGAGCGAGGTGGACGTTCGTTCGACGAGCGGCGTCGTCGACGTGCGCGTCCGCTATGTGCTGGCGGTCGATCCCGCATCGAATGACATCTCGGTCCTGCGGATCAAGCCCGACGGCTCGCTGCGCCTGGTCGACACCGAGAGCTCCCACGGCACGACCCCAGTGAGCATCGCCGTCCACGGCTTCCTTGTCCCCGCTCAGCGAATCGGCCCATTTGGATCGGCCTTCCGGCCGACCAATCCGCGCCAGCTGTTCGTCTCGAACGCGCACGATGGCGCCGGCCTCGGCAGCGTCTCCGTCTACCACGTGGCTCGCGACGCATCCCTCACGGCGATCAATGGCTCGCCGTTCGCGGACGACCAGACGGCGCCGTGTTGGGTCGCGATCACGCCGAACGGCAGCTACCTGTTTGCGATCAACACCGCGAGCTCGTCGATCTCGCGCTACTGGATCGCCCCAAACGGTGCGCTATCCCTGCTGGGCAGCACGCCGATGAACAATCCGACGGGCCTGCGCCCGTTCGATGCCCAGGTCGCTCCATCGGGCCACTTCCTGTACGTCGTGGACGCTGGGGCGGTCGCCGTCAGTGCGTTCGTCATCACGGGCGGCTCCCTGACCGAGCTCGGCTCGTCGCCGGCGGCGATCCCGGGCGGAGCGGCACCATTCGGGCTCATCGTGAACTAGGCCCAAGCGCTCCTGAGGGCGCGTCCCGTGACACGAAGCGGCGGGTCAGTTTGGCCCGCCGTTTCGCGACTCCAAACCCATGGATGGGGCATCGAACGCAACCGCGCTAATCTGGTCCCGATGAAGAGCCAGATCTGAGGTGGGCGAGGCTCACGTCCTGCCGGCGGCCGTCGACCTCGCCGGAGTCCACCGCAGCTTTGGCNNCTCGGCCCCAATGGGGCGGGCAAGACCACGACGATCGACATGATCCTCGGACTCGGGCTGCCCGACGAAGGCTCGGTTACCGTGCTTGGAATGGCGCCCGCGGCAGCGATCTCTCGCGGCCTCGTTTCCGCGGTGATGCAGACGGGTGGCCTGCTCAAAGACCTGACCGTCCGCGAGACAATCCGGCTCACTGCCTCGGTGTTCGCCAACGCGCGACCCGTCGACGAGGTCCTGGAGCGGGCGGGCATCTCGGGCATCGGCGATCGCCTGGTGGGCGCCTGCTCAGGCGGCGAGCAGCAGCGCCTGCGATTCGCCCTGGCCCTCCTGGCAGACCCAGCCTTGATGGTCCTCGATGAGCCTACGGCCGGCATGGACGTGGAGGGTCGGCGCGACTTTTGGACCGCGATCCGGCGCGATGCGGAGCAAGGCCGGACGGTGCTATTCGCGACCCACTATCTCGAGGAGGCGGACGCGTACGCCGACCGGATCATCCTGCTCAGGCAGGGCCGGATCGTGGCCGACGGGACGGCTGCCGAGGTCCGGAATCTGTCCAGCGGACGATCGGTCCAGGCGACGTTGCCTGGGGCGGACGAGGCTGCTCTGTCGGCCCTGCCCGGGGTCCGCTCGGTCGAGATCCGGGGCGACCGTGTTCTGATCCAGACGCTGGACTCGGACGCCGTGGCGAGATACCTCCTGACGTCGACCGCGGCTCACGACGTGGAGGTCGTCGCCCATAACCTCGAGGAAGCCTTCCTGGCGCTGACCGGCGACTCGCCGCTGAGCGCTGAACCAGGCGTCGAGGACGCCAAGGCCACATGAGCACTGCCGGGCCCGACCCACACCGCTCATTCGAGGCACGACGCCAGCCGGCGCTGGGCGGCTTCAACCTCACCTTCCTGTCGATCGAGGTCCGCCGCCTGCTGCGCAACCGTCGGACGTTCGTCCTCACCCTGGTCGTGCCGGTCGTCCTGTTCCTGCTGCTCAGGACCAACAAGCGAATCGCGATACCTGGCCTGGAGATCACGGCCGCGACCACGATGATCGGGATCGCGGTGTATGGCGCGATGCTCGCGTCGACGTCCGGGGGTGCGATGGTCTCGATCGAGCGAGCCCTGGGTTGGAGCCGGCAACTGCGGCTCACGCCGTTGCGCCCGGTCGCCTACGTCGCGATCAAGATCCTCGTCGCGATGATCCTGGGCCTCACGTCGGTCGTCGTGGTCTACACGGCCGGCGCGATCAGCGGCGTCGACATGACGCCGGCGACCTGGGTTCTGACGGGCCTGCTGGCCTGGATGGCGTCCTTCGTGTTCGCCGCTTTCGGACTGTTCATCGGCTATCTCCTGCCATCTGAGAATGTGATGCAGGTCATCGGCCCCGTGTTGGGGATCTTCTCGCTCTTTAGTGGCCTGTTCGTGCCCCTGAGTCTCCTGCCATCCGTGATGCAGGACATCGCGCCATACATGCCTACGTACGGGGTGGCAGCGATTGCCCGCTTCCCGCTCGTTGGGGGCGCCTTCGACCTCGCCTGGCTCCTGAGCGTCATCGTCTGGACCGCGGCCTTCATCATCGCGGCAACACTTCTCTTCCGACGCGACACCCGTCGCACCTAAAGCACCACGATGACCAGATCGTGAGTATCTGTACCACCATGACATCGTCGTGTCATGCCCTCTGCTCCGCCTCATCGTCGCCTCTGCACGGCGTGGTCCGGCAGCAGGAGACGGTAGCCGTCAATCCGGACGGCGATGGATCACAACAAACAAGCCAAGGCCGAGGAGCACGAGCAATGCGGCGCCGATCGCCCCGGTCTCAACAGCGACGACATCGCCGTAGCGACTGCCTGGCACGACAAGCGCAACCGAGTCGTAGTGGGCGTCGATCCACGCGCCGTCCGGACCGCCATCGACCTGAGGTGCGGCGTTGAATACGGAGCCCTGGTCGACGATGAGCCCACTCGCTCGATCGCGGTAGTCCTGCTCCAGGACGATATCGATCGAATAGCTGGACGAGGCAGCGGGTTGCCATTCCGCGAGCGTGGACTCCCAGCGGGACACCCCATTCTCAAAGGCGAGGATGGCCAAGAGGGCCAGTGCGAGCGTGATGATCACGGCTGGCAGCTGCCGTCCCACCACGGCTCCAGTGACGACGCCGATCGAGTACGTCAGCAAGCCAAGCATGACGAGGACCGGGCCTCGGATGCCGCCGTCGTTGAACGAAGACCCCGGATCGATCAGCGGTTGGCGGGCGTGCTCGAGGATATTGGCGGTGAAGGACGGCAGGAGCAGGACCCCGCCCAGGATCGCCCCGACGAGCAGGGCTCGAGTGAGATACCAACGTCGCCGAGAGCGGCTCAGGGTCCAGGCGAGGGACGCGGTCCCGGTCTCGAGCTCTCGGCCGACAACGGCAACGCCAATGAGGATCCCGGCCAGCACCGGCAAGGCGGCCCCGAAGCTCATCAGCACCGCCGAACGCTGATCAGAATCGGAGAACGCGATCGCCTTCTCCTGACACGAATCGACGAGCGTGGGATCTGACACCGGCTCCTCGGGCTGCGTCGCGAATCCCTGCTCGACGGAGATGTTCTGGTCGAATTGACACTCCTTCGGAAGCGCTAACGCGTCCAGCCGCGATGTCAGGTACAGCTCGGCACCAGCCATGGCGAGGCAGGCGAGCGTGATCGCGATGAACTCGAATCGATACGTCTTGAGCAGGAGTCGGATCGTGGTCCGCATCAGGACGGCTGGCCCTGTGTGGGAGTTCGGGGGCTTCGGCTCGCGGCGAGCTGACCCAGGATCACCTCCTCGAGCGTCGCCCCTCGCAGTGCTGGATCATCTGCTCGCTCGGGGGGCACCAGCCAAAGCGTGAGTCGCTCGCCGAACGGTCCTGGAAACGTGCCAACGGGCTGCGCGCCGGCCGTCTCCGGTAGCGCCTCGGCAGTCCCCACCCGATGACTGGAGATCGCCTCCGCGATCGGCACATCCAGGATCTTTCGTCCGCCACCCAGGACGACAAGCCGGTCGCAAGCTTGCTCGATGTCGGTGATCACGTGCGATGACAGGACCGCCGTCGCGCCATCCGCTCGAACGGCATCAACGAGGACGTGGAGAAACTCCCGGCGGGCAAGCGGATCGAGGCTGGCGAGCGGCTCGTCGAGAACAAAGACCTGAGCGTGGGTCCCCAGGGCCAGGGCAAGCATCACCTGCGCCTGCTGTCCGCCGGACAGCGTTCGGGTGTCCTGGCCAAGCGGGATCGCGAGCTCGTCGAGGCGTCGCCTCGTCGGCCCCGGATCGAAGCCGGAGCGGAGGCTGCCGGCCAACGCGACGTGGTCGGCCACGGTGAGGCCGCGATAGAGCGACGGCTTCTGGGAGACGTAGCCGATCCGGTCGAGGGCGGCCGGCCTGTTGCGCCAGGGGTTGATCCCGAACACGGCAACCGAGCCGCTGCTGGGTCGCTCAAAGCCGACCCAGGCTTTCATCAGCGTCGACTTGCCGGCACCGTTCGGCCCAACGAGAGCGCAGATGCTTCCGACCGGGATGTCGAGGTCAATCCCGTCGAGGGCTCGCACACCGCCCCGATACCGCTTCGCGACGGCACGGGCCTGGAGCGCAGCCTTGCCATCGACGACGCTGGGTTGAATGAGGGCCTCCATGGCCGGACCGTAGCAGAGCCGGCACTCTGGAGGTATCCGGAGATGTCAGCCGCGCCTGTGATCGATGCCAAGAGCCCCAGCGGTGTGTGCCGGCCGACGCTATGAGTTGATGGTGATCGAGCGCCAGATAGCGAAAAAGGCTGCGGTTTGGCGCCAGAACCGAGTTAGCCCGAGTTCGGAGGACCGGAGTGGCGGTTGATCGAGACAGCCCCAGTGATGACCAACAGGACGGCCCCGAGGCCAATCACAACGGTCGCTGCAACCTGGGATGGTGGACTTGAGTTGGCGATCGACGTCGCGGCGGCGACGAACACCACGAAGAGTCCCCCGGCAAGGCCTCGCCATATGTTCAGCGGTCGCATCATTTCACAACCACGCTCGTGCATGAACGACAGGCTTAGGATCGTTGCGGCCAACGTGCGCCTGCCGCGATGCCCTTGTCAAGAGCGGAGCCACGGGGCGCTCGCCGCACGATGAACCCATGGTCTTGAGACCGGAAATCAGTCCAAGCCAAGCGATACTTCCGCCATGCAATCGAACGGGCCCGTGATGTCGTCGAAGCAACCGAGACTTGTTCTCCTCTGCGGACTCCCCGGCTCGGTAAGACGACCTTGGGCCGCCGCTTGGAGACTGAGCTTTCGGCAATGCGTTTCTGCCCTGATAACTGGCTCACCGACCTCGGTGTCGATCTCACTGACGAAACGATGCGCGAGCGCTTGGAGCAGCTCTTCTGGGACATCGGGCAACGCCTACTCGGCCTCGGCNNCCTGAGTCCGGGCAGCCCTTAGACACGAGGAGCCCTCTCAGGACCCCAATCGAAAGCGATCGAGCTCGCGCCAGCCACCCGACTCGACTTCTCCAATGAACTGAAGCTCCTCGACGAGCACCTCGAACGGTCCGTGTTCGAGCGCCGCCGATGTTGCTCGGGTAATGGCGTCGCCACCCGACTCGACCAACGTGAGATGGGCGATCAGGCTGTTGAAGGCGCCCCCGTACGGCTGGTATGCAGGCCACCGCGCCAGGACGGCGGCAGTCAGCTCGAGGAAGGGCTCCTGCTGTGCAGGCAGCAGCCAGACCATGGCGTCCTGACGTTGGACCTGATCGAATCGGGCGCGGAACGGCTCCATGGCCGCGGCGAGCTCCATCACTGCAGCGCCGACCGATGGATCGAGGTTGGTCACCGGGATGAAGGGGAAGAGGATCGTGACGTGAGCGGGGAGTCCGGGGCTTGTCGTCGCGCCAAGACGGGCTCGGACCGCCGCCAGCGGCGCTGGCAGCTCGATGGGGATGATCAGCGCCGATTGAAGAGGCACGCCGCGATGCTCAGGCCTTGGGCGGCATCAGCGCAAGCCCAAGCCAACGTCCGCCCCCAGGTAAGGCTTGGCCCGA
>PNAZ01000080.1:10716-20550 GCA_003169655.1 Chloroflexota bacterium | reverse complement strand
ACCCCTGGCGCGGTGAACAGCTGGGCGGCGGCTGCATGGATCTTGGCCAGGTCCGGGAGCTGGACCGAGCCGTAGACCGCGATCGTCGCCGGCCGGACCAGCGGGAAGCGGACCACGAGCTGGTAGATCGATTTCGATCCGATCTCCGAGGCGACCGCGGCGAGCGTCGGCAGCTGGTCGCGGGGCATGTCGGTCTCGACATCGCTGCCCACGATTGCGATCAGGTCGGGCAGGCGCAGGACCAGGTCCGGGCTGACCAGCTGCTTGCGCAAGGCGAGGAGCAGCGCCTGCTGGCGCATCTGGCGGGTGAAGTCGCTCTCGCCGGCCGGGTGGCGGATGCGGGCATAAGCCAGGGCGTCGGAACCGTTGAAGTGATGCAGCCCGGCCGTCACCGACCAGCCCATCGTGACCCCGTAGCCGTGATAGGTCGGGTCGTCGAGCGCCTTGGCCACGTTGATGTCGATCCCGCCCAGGGCGTCGACCAGGTTCTCGAACGAGGCCAGGTCGGCCGTCACGTAGTAGTGGATCGGGATGTCCAGGATCAGCCCGACCGTGTCCTCGAGCGTCCGCATCCCGCCCTCGGGGAACAGCTTCGGGTTGCGCTGCGCATAGCTCATCAGGGAGTTGAGCTTGGGCGCGTATGTCCCGCCGCTGGCCAGTGGCGCATTGACCATGTCGCGCGGCACCGAGACCATGCTGACGGTGTGGCCGACGGGATCGACCGAGATGACCATCATCGTGTCCGACAGGGCGTGATCACGGCCGGCGCCCGAGTCGACGCCCACCAGCAGCACATTGACCCGAGCCCCCGAGGCGGGCACAGGGCCGCTCAGCGCCCCGGCGACCCCACCGGCGACCGACGCGTTCGAGAAGATCGACGAAAAGGCATTCATCGCGCCGAGCCCGATCGAGGCCGCGAAGAGGTGGGGGATCGCGGTGACGACGAAGATCGCAGCCAGCCCGGCGGCAGAGGCGCCCCGCGGCCGCCAGTCGAAGCGGCGATCGAAGAAGGCCTGGCCGGCGGCCAGGATCCGCCAGCCGAAGACGATCGCGTTGACGATCAGGAGGGCCACGATCGTGCTCGGGGCGAGGGCCAGGGCGAGGAGCTGGGGCACCGGCACGAGCTTGGCGACCAGCACCGCGAGCCCGGCCACGGCGGCCGTCGGGGCGCCGAACTGGAGGGCAATTCGCCATCGGGCGTTGACCAGCTGGCCGGTCCCCGGCACGAACGACGACAGCAGCGCGGCGAAGACCCGCCGCCGATCGCTGGGCCGGTCATCGACCTCCTCCACGGCCCGAGCGCGCGTCCCGCCCGGCTCGGCGGACCGGACCTCAGCATCGGGGGCGGCTGCCTCGCGTCGAATCGGGCGCGCGTCGCGGGTCAGCGGGCGGACGGCGGCGGGTCGCGGACCGGGCGGGTCGCGACGGATGCGGTGGGCCTGCACGCGGGGCGCGACTCCGACTGCTGTCTCCGAAGCGGCCGGACATTGGAGCCGGCCGGGGCAGAGTCTAGCAGCCCAACCGGGGCGATGAGCGAACGAACGTTCTTCCAGAGGCGATCACTGATCAGGAAACGCACGTTGCGCAGCTGCGAACTCGCGAAATATGGCGGCGCCGGGCGGTCCCAAGTTGCCTGCCAGTCACCGCCCGGCGCCGAGGACCTAGACGGACAACCGGCCCCGGATGTTCCGCGCCGGGCACTGCGGGATCAGTAGCCGAGGCGGGCCAGGCGGCGGGCCATCCGGCGGGCGGCGCGCGCCCGGTGCGAGATCAACGCCTTCTCGGCCGCCGACTGCTGGCCGAGCGTCCGGCCGCCGACCGGTTCTCCTACCGGCTCGAAGATCGGGTCGTAGCCAAACCCGCCCCGACCGCGGGGACCTTGCGCGATCCGGCCTCGGAGCGTGCCCCGCGCCTCGGCCGCAATCGGCAGGCCACCCCGATCGCCGGCCTGGTCGGGCAGGACGAGGGTCAGGACGCACACGTAGCGGGCGCCGCGGGCGGCTGCCGGCAGGCCGGCCAGGGCGCCCAGCAGTTTGGCGTTGTTGTCGAGATCGGTGGCGTTCTCGCCGGCATAGCGCCGGGTCCGCACGCCGGGTGCGCCGCCGAGCGCGTCGACCTCGATCCCGGAGTCGTCGGCGATCGTCGGCAGGCCGGTCAGGCGAGCGTAGAAGCGGGCCTTCAGGCGGGCATTCGCCTCGAACGTCGCGCCGTCCTCGATCGGATCGCCGGGAAGCCCCAGCGAGTCGATGCTGACGAGCTCGGCCCGCTGCGGCCGGAGCAGCTCGGCCAGCTCGGCCAGCTTGTGGCGCGAGCGGGTCGCGACGACGATCCGGGGCAGCTCGGCCGCGAGCCTCAGCGTCGCACTCCGGCGAGCGCCTCGGCCTGTGCCCCGAAGAGGCGCTCCAGGCCGGTCCCGGCCAGGTCGAGCAGGCTGGTCAGGGCGGCCCGGTCGAACGGCTTGCCCTCGGCCGTCCCCTGCAGCTCGACGTAGGCGCCGGCATCGGTGCCGACCACGTTGAAGTCGACCTCGGCCCGCGAGTCTTCCGAATAGTCGAGGTCGAGATAGGCCTGCTCGCCGACGATCCCGACGCTGACCGCGGCGACCTTGCCGATGATCGTGCGCTCGAGGCCGTAGGTGATCAGGGCCACGGCCAGGGCGACGTAGCCACCGGTGATCGAGGCCGTCCTGGTCCCGCCGTCCGCCTGCAGGACGTCGCAGTCGATCGTGATCGTGCGCTCACCCAGGCGGCCGAGGTCGACGACCCCCCGCAGCGAGCGGCCGACGAGGCGCTGGATCTCGTGGGTCCGGCCGCCGATCCGGCCCTTGGCCGACTCGCGCTGGGTCCGTTCAGCCGTCGCCCGAGGCAGCATCGAGTACTCGGCCGTGACCCAGCCGGTGCCCTTGCCGCGGAGATGGGGCGGCACCCGGTCCTCGATCGAGGCCGCGCACAGGACCTCCGTGTCGCCGACCCGGATCCGGCAGGAGCCCTCGGCCCACTTCTGGACGCCGAGGGTGAGGGTGATCGGGCGCAGGTCAGTCGGGCCGCGGCCGTCCGCTCGAACGGTGGATGGCTGGTTGCCGATGGTCATCGCGGCGCCTCCAGGTGCTCGTTGGCTTGATGCTCTTCGGACTTGGCCTGTGCCCAGAGGGCGTCGAGCTGGTCGAAGTCGAGGTCGCGCAGCGCGACGCCCTGCTCGGCGGCCTGCCGCTCGACGCTTCGGAAGCGGCGCCGGAACTTGTCGTTGGCCGAGCGCAGGGCGGCCTCGGCCTCGACGCCCTGGCGCCGGCCGAGGTTGACCGCGACCATCAGCAGGTCGCCCAGCTCCTCCTCGCGNNCCAGGATGCCCTCGATCGTCGGCCAGTCGTAGCCCAGGGCGGCGGCCCGCTCCTGCATCTCCTGGCTGGCGGCGAGGGCGGGCATCGACCGGCTGATCCCGTCAAGGGCGCTCTGCGCAGCGGCGGCCGGTCGTTCCGCCGCCCCGGGATCGGCCGCTTCAGCCTCGGCGGCCGCCACCCGCTCGTCGGCCTTGATCCGCTCCCACTGCCGGTTGACGTCATTCGCCGTGCGTGCCTCGGCCGTGCCGAAGACATGCGGGTGGCGGCGGACGATCTTGGTGGCCAGGGCCGCCTGGACATCGGCCAGGTCGAAGACGCCGGCCTCGGCGGCGAGCTGGGCATGGAGCACGACTTGCAGGAGCAGGTCTCCGAGCTCGCCGGCGAGGGCCGGGGTCGGGCCGTCGGCCAGCGCGTCGTAGACCTCGTAGGCCTCCTCGAGGAGGTGCTTGCGGAGCGATTCGTGGGTCTGCTCGCGGTCCCATGGGCAGCCGTCCGGCTGGCGCAGCCGGTGGCTGATCCAGGGCATCGACCAGGGCCCGGCGCTGGCCAGCTCGGGGGCCAGCGGCCGGATGTAGAGCGGCGAGCGCAGGTCGGCGGCAGTCAGCTCACCGATCGTCGACTCGGTGCTCAAGCCGAAGCGGCCCACGGGGTGGGCCGCCGGATAGAGCCGGCCGAGGAGCGTCAGCGGATGGCGGCCCAGTGGGCCGTGGCGGCCGGCCAGGGCCAGGTCGATCGGGGCCAGGACGCCGTCCGGGGCCAGCCCAATCTCGGGACCTATCGCGGGGCCACCTGCTGCCGCGGCTCCGGCGCCGCCGAGGGCAGCCAGGGGCACGATGATCAGCGGCCGGCTGGCCTCGATCGGCGTCCCGATCAGCCGCTCGGCGGCTGCCACCTGGAGGCCGACCGAAGCGTTGAGGCCCCAGCGCAGCCTGGCTTCGGCGAGCAGCGCGTCGAGCATTCCCGGCCTAGGGGGCTACTGAGCTCGGGGTGATGTCCGGACCGGTGATCGTCGCCTTCGCCTTCTGGATCGCGTACCAGTTGGTGAACGCGGAGTTCTTCAGGATCGCGATCTGGCTGGCATCGGGCAACCTGCTTGTCTCCTGGCTGACCTTGAAGATGTACAGCCCATCGGACAACGTGATCACCGCGCTGACGCTGCCGACCGGTGCGCCAAAGATCGCGTTCTCCTGCTCGGCCGTCAGCTGGTCCCGCGCGATCCAGCCCATGTCGCCGCCCTGGGCCGCGTCGGTAGCGTCGGAGTTGGCCGTGGCCAGCGCGGCGAAATCAGCGCCGGCCGTCGCGGCCTGCTTCTGGACGGTGGTCGCCCGGTCCGCAGGTGCCGGCCGGATCGAGTCGATCAGGATCACGTGATAGCCGAACTGGCTGCGGATCGGGGCGAGCAGGTCACCGGCCTTGACGTTCGGGGCGAAGATCGCAGCCGCGAATGCCGAATCGAGGCCCGAGCCCTGGTCGTAGTACGGCAGCAGGCCGCCGTCCGGCGCCGAGCCAGTGTCCTTGCTGTCGGACTCGGCGATCGCCGCGAACTCGGTCGCCTCGGCCGGCGTGCCTTCGACCGCCTTCAGCTTGGTGTAGGTCAGCTCGGCCTCCGTCTGGGCCACGGCCCAGCCCGGATCGTCGGACGGGATCGGGCTGGAGGTGGTGCTCGGATCCGAGTTGCCCGGCGTGTACAGGATGTGCCGCGCCCGGACCTGGACGCCGGGGCCGGTGTACGAGGTGGTGTCGATCTTGATCTCGCTCACCTCGCGCTGGACCGAGGCAACCGTGGTGGCGTCCTGGGTGATCTTGGCCGATAACGCCTGGTCGATCAGGCTGGCCCGCGTCTCGGCCCGGTACGCATCTGTCGTCACCCCGGCGTCCTTGATCCGCTGCTGGTAGTTGGGGTCGACGGTGGCCGACGCGGTGGCCACGAGCTGGCCGATCAGGTATGAGCCGTCGGTGCCGGTGATCACGCCGGTCAGGCCGCCACTGGCGGGCAGGGCAAAGACCGCGCTGACCAGGTTCGTATCCTGGGTCGCCGTGGCCTGCCGGATCCAGCCGATATCGCCGCCGTCCGGCCCGGTCGCGTCGGTCGAGAACTGCTTGGCCACGGTCGCGAACGCAGTGCCGGCCCTGAGCTGACCGTAGGCCGCCTCGGCGGTCTCCCGGGCGATCGTCTTCTCCGCGTCAGTCGGCGTCGTGCCCGCGGCGACCGGCGTGACTGCGATCATCAGGACGTGGCGCGACTCCTGCTCGGTCGCGTCGGCCACGATCTGGGCGTCGACCTGCTGGTCGGTGACGCTGACCCCGTTCTGCTTGGCGAGCTGGGCCTGCAGCTCATCGTCGACGAGCGCGTCGACGACCCCGCTCGAGACGTTCTGCTCGGCCGTGGTCAGGTTGCTGTTCAGGTTGTCGAAGTCCGCCTGGCTGATCCGCCCGGCGGACAGGTCATCGTGCAGCTGGGAGACCTGGTAGGTCAGCTTGAACAGGTCCACGTTGGCCGCGGCCGAGGCCTGGTCCTGGTTGATCGAGACCCCGTTGACGTTGGCGACCTCGGCCCAGTGCGCCCCGGCGTAGGAGGCAATCGCGGCGCCGATCAGGGTTGCGGTCCCGACCAGGATGATCACCAGGAAGGCGATGTTGAGGTACAGGGTTCGTCGGCTGGAGCGGTCGCTCGACGATCGTCGAGACCGCGGCGCAGCCGGTTTGGCACGTTGCGTCATTCGCGTCGATGGTCCTCTGGGAAGCGCGCCGGGCCCGATCGTCGGCCGCGGCGTGGCGGTTCGACATCGTACCGTACATCCCTCAGGAGCCGAGCCCGGGCGGACGAGCGCCGATCAGGCCTGGTCGCCGGCCAGCCGATCGACGAGGGCCATCAGCCGGTCGGCTTCGTGATCCCAGGCAAGCTCGCCGATCCGGGCCCGGGCCAGGGCCACCGCCTGCTCCCGGCCGGCTGGGTCGTCGACCAGGCGCAGGATCGCGCCGGCCATGTCGTCCGGGTCGCCCGGCTGGTAGGTCGCGATCGAGCCGGGCGGGAAGAGCCGCTCGACGAGGGGCAGCGCCGAGGCGACGATCGGGCGATCCATCGCGCCGTATTCGAAGAGCTTGGTCGACAGGCTCATCTCGGTGAACCGGTTGCGGGCCGTCGGGGCCAGGCCGACGTCGGCGGCAGCGATCGCGGCGGGCACCGCGGCGATCGGGATTCGACCGTGGAAGCGGACCGCCGGCCCGAGGCCGAGCTCGGCCACGAGGTCGTGCAGGGCTGCGTCGCCGTCGCCCCGGCCGTAGATCTCGAACTCGACCTGCAGCCCCGGCCGCAGCCCCTGGATGAGGGCCAGGCTCCGGAGCACGACATCGAGCTCGTAGACGGGGGTCAGCGCGCCGGCGTAGACCAGGCGCAGGACGCCGTCGGCCATGAATGCCCGGGCGGGCTGGGCGGCCGGGTCGAAGCGGCGCAGCGACGGGCTGTTGAGGAGCACCGAGACCTTGTCGGCCGGCACGCCCAGCTCGATCAGCCGGTCGGCGAGGGCCTGGTTGACCGTGATCACGGCACTGGCCAGGCCGATGCTCAGACGCTCCTGGACGAGCAGCAGCCGGTGGGCAAGGCCGCCGCCCGAGCCCGGAAAGCGCATCCGGAAGAACTCGGGCATCGCCTCGTGCAGGTCGAGCAGGAGGGGCACCCCGGTCAGTCGGAGGGCCAGCCCGCTGAAGACCAGGAAGTCGGGCAGCGAGTGGACCTGGACCACCGCGTAGTGGCGCCGGCGGTGGGCCCGGGTGACCGCCCAGCCGGCCCGGGCCAGGAACGACAGGTACTCGCGCAGGTACGTCCCGAGGCCTGCACCCTGGTGGCGCTCGACCCCGAGTCGCCGGAGGTGGACGCCGTCGATCGTCTCCTCGGCCGGCTCGCCCGCCCGGCGGAGGCCGAAGACATCGACGTCCCGGCCCCGCTCAACCAGCGACTCGGCTTCGCGCCGGACGCGCGGGTCCTCCTCGTAGTGCGAGTGGGTGAGCATCGCCAGCGGCTGGCGCACCCGCCGGCCGGCGGGATGGGCGGCCTTGTCCATCAGGCCGGCGGGATCGTCGGCCTTGCCCATCAGGCCGGCGGGATCGTCGGCCTTGCCCATCAGGCCGTCGGGGCGGCGCCGTCGCCCCCGGCGAGGCCGAATATGCTGGCGAGGACGCGCTCGGGCTCCATGGCGGTGATCGGCGTCGAGCCGGCCGCGGCAAGCTGCTCGAGGGCGGCCGCATCGGACGGGTCGACGAGGACCGGACCGACAATCCGGAGCCAGTTGGGCGGATCGTCGGCGGGCGCGTACGAGAGCGAGGCGATCGCGCCGGCATGCCCGGCCGGGGGGCCGGCTGCCACGACGACCCGATAGCGCTCGTCGCGGGTCGCGAGCGCCGTGGCGATCGCCTCGATCGCGGACTGCCGATCGGGCCGCGCTGCCGTTCCGAGGACCCCGATGTTGCGCTCCGCGCCGGGTAGCTTCGAGCGGTGGAGCAGCTCGCCCGAGCCGGTCCCAGCGAGGAACGGGGCGATCCCGGCAAAGGCGTTCGGGTAGGTGAAGGCGCGGCTGCCGGCGAACGTCCGCTCCGACGCCTCACGATAGAGGACCGGGTCGCTGAGTGTCCGGCGCAGGAGCGGCAGGACCTGGTCCAGGCTGGTCACGAAGAGCGGGTAATCCGGGCCCAGCACCGACTCCTGGGCGGCAGTCCGATTCAGGATCACGGGGACGCCGACCGAAGCGTAGTCGAGGAGCTTCGTCGAGATGACCAGGTCGTTCATCCGCGATCCGAAGCGGTAGTCCCACAGGCTCAGCGCCACCCCGCCCTCGGCGATGAGCAGCTCGACCTGGTCCCGCGGCAGGCCGCCATGCCAGATCAGCCCGGGCGTGCCGGTCAGCGCCCGGTCGAGGAGCGGCGCGTGGCTCGGCTCCTCGCGCGGGCGGTGGATCTTGTCGCCGACCACGTGGAACTCGAGGCTGGGAATCTCACCCCGGAGCTCCTCGAAGAAGCCGACCATCTGGCGGACCGGGTAGAACGGGCTGAACTTGCCCGTATAGACCAGGCGGGGCACGATCCGGTCCGGATCGGCCCGCCGGGCCGGGCTGCTTGGGATGGCCGGCGGCAGGAGGATCGTCTTGCCCCGGGCGGCGGGCACGATCGCCTCGGTCAGTGCCCGCATCTCTTCCGACTGGGCAACGAGGTAGCACGAGCCCACGGCGATCTCGGTCAGGTCGCGCACATGGGCCGCCGACTTCGGATCGTTCTCGGGCTCGAGCACATACGTGCTCCACAGCCGAGCCCGCAGGCTCGGCCGGCGGACGGCCGCCTGGGCGACCTCGAACTTGCGGATCAGGATCACGTCGAACGGCTTCTCCTGGTCGAGCCGCTCGATCAGGTCGACGGCCTCGTTCGTCGCGAGCCCGTTCGCCCCGACCTTGCGGCTGACAGCCCGCTGGGCCGGCACGAGCTCGACCCGGGGCAAGCGGCGCAGGAGGCCAGTGATCACGTCGCGCGTCTCGGGCGCGCGGAGGGGCAGGACGATCTCTGTCGTCGCGCCGACGTGGAGGGTCTCGGCGACGGACTGGACCCAGATCGCCGAGCCGTCGATCGTGTTCAGGTTGGCCGACGAGTAGAACAGGATCCGGGTCATCGGGCCGGCCAGTCGCCCGACGCCACCGAGATGCGCCGGACGAGGAGCGGCAGGCGCGGGTCGTCGCCCCGGACCCGGTCGCGATCGGCGTAGGTCGTGGCCACGACAAGCGGTTCGAGCGGGTCGCTCGACGCCGCCGCGGCGGCGGCGGCGGATCGGCCATCCTCCGACGGCCGATCGAACCAGGCCCCGAACCAGTCCGCGGTCGAGGCGCCGGCCAGCCGTTCCAGGCGTGGCCCGGCGGCGAGTTCCGACGCCTGCTCGATCAGCCGGACCGGCACGCCCGGCCGGCTGGCCCGCAGCTCAGCCGCCAGCGCCGATCCGGAGCCGGCCCAGTCGGCCGTCCCGACCAGGAACTCTGTCGCGTCGGCCAGGCCAACGAGCGCCGCCGCAACCTCCGGCCCGCGGTCAGATCGGTCAAGGAGGACGGCCACCGCGATCGACGGCCGACCGGGCAGGACGCTGAGCCCGGCCGCCTGGGCGATCCGGACGAGGCGCGCGCCGATCCCGTCCGTGCGGGCCAACCCCGGCAGGACCTCCCGTTCCAGACGCCCGCGGGCGGCAGCCGGGTCGGCCAGGATCGCCTCGATACCCCGCGCGGGGTCGTCCGCCGGGGAGGCGCCCGGCAGCAGGTCGCCGAAGCGCTCGAGAAGCGCCCGATTCGGCGTCGTGACGACCGGCGTGCCGCAGGCCAGCGCCTCCAGCGCGGCGACGGGAATCCCCCGGGCATCGCCGCCCGGGGCGTCGACGAGGATCAGGTCGGCGGCTCGCAGGACTCCTGGCAGCTGGGCCGTCCCGACGAACGGAGCGATCGCGCTCTGGAACCGCGCCGGGAAGCCGGCCG
>PNAZ01000080.1:0-10647 GCA_003169655.1 Chloroflexota bacterium | reverse complement strand
ATGGTGGTGACGGAACTGGATGCCCGGCGCAAGGCTGTCGACAACGGTCGCCCGGCGCGTTGGGAGGGCGTCGTAGTGGGCGATGTTCGCAGGATCGGCGGCCAGGATCACGTCGAACAACGAGGCCGCCTCGTCGAAGCGGCCCTCGGCGACGGGACCGGCCGTGTCCCAGAAGACGCTCGGAATGCCGTTCGACGCGCACCAGCCGGTCAGCATCCGGAGGTCGTCGAGGCCGATCGCAAGGGGATGCCCGTACCATGCCACCCGGTATTGCCACGCGCCGGCCGTGGCCCGCCAGGCCGATTCCACGAGGAGCATGTCCGGTCGTCGCTGGACCAGGACGGCCTGCCAGTCGTCCGGCCGGATCCGGATGGTCGTGCATTCGGGCGCGAGGGCCAGGGCAAGCGGCTCGTCCGCAACGAGAGCGATCGTCAGGCCGGCGACATCGCGGGGCAGCGAGATCCGGGACGGAGCGCCGAGGCGGGCGGCCGGGGGCGCGGTCGCCGCTGTCGCGGCGGGCTCGCTCGCAGCCGGCCTGGCCCCCGAGATCACCCGCATCGCCGCGCCGGGCACGCGGGCAAGGAGACTGGGCTGATGGACGACCCGCCGCGCAGCCTGGACGGCCTGGGCAGCTGCTCCGAAGGCGCGCAGCTCTGAGGTGCGCTCGTTCAGCCAGCGCTGAAGGGTGTCGGTCCGTTCGCGCAGGCGGCGGTTGTCCGCTTCGAGCTCGGCGATCAGGTCGACGTGGTACGCCTCGGCCGTCCGCTGGGTGATCCCCGGATCGGAGCTGGCCGGGGCATCGGACCGATCGTCTGCCATGGCCGGCATTGTCGCGCACGGCGCCGCGTCGCGTCATTGACCCGGGTCGGCGATCATGGCTGGATGCAGCCCAGCCTGCCGGCGGACGCCGGCCACGTTGAGGTCCCGGCGTGCGACACGCCGCCTGCCGCGGAGGTGGCCGCCGATGGCGTCGCCCCCGAGGTCGCGCCCGCCGATCCACCGGTCTACGACCCGGCCGGGTTCTGGGAGAGCCGCCTGCGGCATCACTTCGACATGATCGGGGTCGGCTACAGCCGGCTCGGCCTTCCGTTCAACCTCGCTCTCTACCGCCAGCGCCTGGTCGTGATCGGTCGAACGATCCGTCGTTTCCGGATCAAGGTCGCCGGGGCGGACCTGATCGAGCTGGGCCCAGGGACCGGTTACTTCATCGACCACTGGAAGCATCTCGGGATCGGCTCGCTCGTCGGCTTGGACATCACTGCGGTCGTCACCGAGCGGCTGACCGAGAAGTATCCGGAGTACCGCTTCTTCGAGGCCGACGCATCCGAGCGCTGGCCGCTGCCCGACGCCTCGGCCGATATCGTCACCGCCTTCGACATCCTGTTCCACATCACCGACGACGAGCGGTTCGCTGCGGCGATCCGGGAGGCCGGCCGGGTCACCCGACCGGGTGGCCTCCTGCTCGTGTCGGACCTGTTCCTGCACGGCCAGCCGTTCCGCGGCTTCCACCAGGCCAGCCGGACGCTCGCCGACTACCAGGCCTGCCTGGCCGAGGCGGGCTTTGAGGTCCTCGGCCGGATGCCGATCTTCGTCACGATGCATCCCGCGCTCGACCTGCCGCCCGGACCCCTGAGCCGGCTTGCGAACGACTGGTGGAGTCGCACCGAGCAGCGCCTGATGGACGAGCCGAAACGGGGCTATCGCCTGGGGCGGGTCCTGGGCTGGATCGACCGAATCGTGACCAAGGTCTGCTGGGGCGGGCCATCGACCGAGTTGCTCATCGCCCGGCGGCGGACGGGCTGATCGCACGGTCCCAATGGGGCCGATCGGGCGACCCAGGCTTCGAGGCCGCCATGCTAGGCTACCGACCGTAATGGCTACCACGACCCGGCCGGTGCGCCGGATCCAGACGCGTGCGCGCCCGGGCCCGATCGAACTGGTGGTCGAAGGCCTGCGCGAGATCTGGTCACGCCGCCAGCTGGCGCGTTACCTGGTCCAGGCGGACATGATCAAGCACGGCGCGAACACCGTGCTGGGCAACATCTGGTGGGTCCTCGACCCGCTCCTCCAGATGGCGGTCTACGTCCTGTTCGTGGCCGTGATCCTGGGCAAGGGCGGGGCCGACTATCCGCTCTTCGTGTTCGCCGCGATCCTGCCCTGGAAGTGGTTCTCGTCGAGCATGAGCGACGCGATCCTGTCGGTCACGTCGCGCGAGGCGATCATCCGCCAGGTCAAGTTCCCGGCGATCGTGCTGCCGGTTGCGGCGACGGCGAGCGGCGTGGTGAGCTTCCTGTTCGGCCTGATCCCGCTCTTCGCGATGATGCTCCTGTTCTACGCCGACCGGATCACGCCCTACCTGCTGCTGATCCCGGCGGTCGCCGCGGTGCAGTTCTTCTTCTCGCTGTCGCTGTGCATCGTCTTCGCCGCGATCAACGTCTTCTTCCGGGACCTGGGCAACCTCGAGCGACACCTGGTCCGGCTGTGGTTCTACCTGTCGCCGGCCCTGTACGCGACCAAGGACCTCGATCCGGCCAAGTACGGCATCCTGGCCGAGCTGTACAAGCTGAACCCGTGGGTCGTCCTGTTCGAGTCGTACCACGACGTGATCTATGCCGGCCCGAAGGGCGTCCCAGGCCCGCCCGACTGGGCCGGGCTGGGCATCCTGCTGCTGGTCTCGTTCATCATGATCGGCTTCGCGACGTTCGTCTTCAAGCGGCTCGAGCCGGCCTTCGCCAAGGTCCTCTGAGATGGTCTCGATCCTGCGCAAGTCGCGCACCGAGTTCAGCCCGGCCGGGCCGGCCAGCCTGCCCGCGGGTCCGGTCGACCCCGGCTACATGATGCGGGTCGAGGACCTGGGAATCCGCTACGACCTGCGCCTGACGCGCAAGACAACGATCCGGGGCACATTCCGCAACTTGACCAAGATCTCCCGGGACGACCGCTCCTTCTGGGCGCTGCGCAACGTCAGCTTCGAGGTCGCCCACGGCGAGAGCCTGGCGATCATCGGTCCGAACGGCGCCGGCAAGAGCACCCTCCTCCAGGTGATGGCCGGGATCCTCACCCCGAGCGAGGGCCGGATCGAGGTGGTCGGCCACATCTCGACCCTGTTGACCCTGGGCGCGGGCTTCGACGTGGAGCTGAGCGGACGGGACAACATCCTGCTGGCCGGGGCGTTCATGGGCATCGACGCCCGGGAGATGCGTGAGCGGTTGCCGGGGATCATCGAGTTCGCCGACATCGGCCAGTTCATCGATGCCCAGATCCGGACCTACTCGTCGGGCATGCGCGCCCGGCTCGGCTTCTCGATCGCGACCGCGGTCGACCCCGACGTGCTGATCATCGATGAGGTCCTGGGCACCGGCGACGCCGTCTTCCGGGTGAAGAGCCAGCGCCGGGTGATGGAGCTGGCCAAGGCAGCCAAGGGGATCGTGATGGTCACCCACGACCTGAACTGGGCCGAGGAGTTCTGCAACCGGGCGATGCTCCTCGAGAAGGGCCGGATCATCGCCGAAGGCAGCCCGGCCGAGGTCGTCGCCCTCCATCGCGAACGCTCCGATCGAGCCCGGCTCGAGCGAGATGCCGAGATCGCCCGGCAGGTCGCCGCCGCGACGGCCTGACGATCCGGCCGCGGGTCAGCCCGCCACGGGAACGAGACGCTCCACAAGGGCCAGGTAGGGCAGGACCGCAGTCTCCCAGTTATAGCGCTCCCGGGTGACCCGTCGGCACCGCTCGCGCATCGCCGCCCGTGCCCCTGCCGGCCGGTCGACGATGGAGGTGAGGGCAGCCGCGAAGGCCGCAGCATCGCGCCCATCGGCGCTGGCGCCGAGGTCGTCGGCGGCCAGGATCCCGGCCATCACCTCGAGCTCCCGGCCGACGACGACCGGCGTGCCGGCCGTGAGGCTCTCCCAGAACTTGTTGGGCGTCGACAGCCGCTGGTTGAGCGAGTCCGGCGGGGCGGGCACGATCGAGACATCGGCCGAGGCGGTCCAGCCGGGCACCTTGTCCGGGTGGACCGCTGGGATCGTGAAGTGGCGGCCGGCGAAGCGGGGGTCGCGATCGCGTGCCCGGAGACGCTCGGCCCAGGGTCCGAAGCCCATCAGCACGAAGGCCGCGTCGGACAGCCGCAGGACGGCTTCGGCGGCCTCGTCGAGGCCCTTGCCGGCGGCCAGCTTGCCCAGGAAGAGGACCACGGCCCGGTCCGGCGGTATGCCGGTCGCCGCGCGCAGGTGGTTCGGGCGAGCGGCAGGTGGGGTCCAGCGCGGCTGGCAGTTGAGGAGGACCGTCGCCGGCTGGGCCAGCGCCCAGGACCGTCTGATGTGGTCGGCTATCGCCTGGTTGACGGTGACCACGGCATCCGCGGCCCGGACCCAGCGCTGCTCCCGGCGGCGATGGACCGCCCGGACGATGCCGGGCAGGTCGTTGTAGACCTGCGAGTCGAGCTGGACGTCGATCACGTCGTAGACCACTCGCCCGGCCCGGCCGGCCCGCCGGGCGGCGGCGGCCAGGTCGAGGGCGACCCCGATCGTCCGATGGCCGCAGGCGTGATACAGGTCCGCCGGCCGGAGCTGCCGCCGGAGCGCCCGGTACCAGCCCCGATCGGCCTCCGGCCACAGCGCCACCTGGCGGGCCTGGCGGATTCCCGGCCAGGCGGTTGGCCGGGCCTCCCGCTCGGGCACGTAGCGCCGGATCAGGATCTCGCCGTCGTGCTCCTCGCGGGGCACGCCCGACTCGTCGACCGCGGCGATCTCGACCTCGTAGCCAGCCCCGGCCAGGCTCCGGGCGATCCGCAGCGCGCGCGAGTAGGGATTGGCCGGACTGGGGACCAGGACCACCGCCAGCCGGCGGCCGGCCGGAGCCGGGCGGCTCACCAGGCGCGCTGGGTGAGGCGCCCGAACTCGGCGAACAGGCGGGCCGACTGGGTCTCCCAGTTGTAGACGTCGTGGGCAGCCGCGAGCAGCCGGGCCCGGCGGGCGGAGCGGACCGTGGGCGGCTCTTCGAGCAGCTCGGTCAGCCCAGCCGCGATCGAACCCAGGTCGTTCGGATCGACCAGGCGGCCGGCGTCGATCGCGCGCACGATCTCGGCCATCCCGGGCAGATTGGAGGCGACCACGGGCACGCCGACCGAGATCGCCTCCCACAGCTTGTTGGGGGTGGTCAGCCGGTGGTTGAGGGTCGTCGGCAGGATCGGCATCGCGGCCACGTCGGCCGAGGCCACCCAGTCCAGGAGCTCCGCCGGCGGCACGGCCGGCATGACGATCACCCGGCCGCCCGTGGCAGGGTCGGCCGCGATCGCCTCGAAGCGGCTGGCCAGCGGTCCAAAGCCCAGCAGCATGAGCACGGCCCGATCGACGAGCGGGATCGCCTCGATCAGCTCCTCGATCCCCCGCTCGGGGCTGAAGCCGCCGTGATAGAGCACGACCCGGCTGCCGGCCGGCAGGCCGAGCGCCTCGTGGAAGCGGCGGGAAGGCACCTCGGGCGGGGTCGTCCGCGGCGGGCAGTTCAGGACGACGAGCGGAAGGGGCACGCCCAGGCGCCGGGCGAGCTCGCGGGCGTAACCGTCGTTGACCGTGACCACCGAATCAGCCCGCTGGGCGGCGGACCGCTCATAGCGCCGAATCCCCTCGCGGATCGGCGCGGGCAGCCGTTTGAGGGCGGTGGAGGCCAGGAAGATATCCCCGGCGTAGTAGATGACCGGGACCCCGTCGCGCCGGCCGAGGGCCAGGCCGGTCCCGATCCCGAGGTAGTGGTAGGCCACGACGAGATCGGCCGGCGGCGCGATTCGGGCCGCCTCGAAGAACCCGGCCCGGATCTCCAGGACGCGGCCGGCGTCGTGCCCGACGCGCCGAGCTGCCCGCCGGGCGTGCGCTGCCGGGCCGCCCCGGCCCGGCTCAGCCTGAGCCGCGAGAGCGGTCCCGACGCCAGCGTCGACATCGCCGGCGTCACCGGTCTGGCCCGCACGGAGCGCCCGCCGGCGGAGGGACTCGCGCACCCCGGCCGGCATCGGCCAGCCCTCGCGGGCCGCCGTCCGGACACGCAGGATCCGGTAGCCCGCCGGATGGCGCTCGTCGTGGGCCAGGCCAGGAGCCGAACGGGCGATCACGGTGACCTCGTGCCCGCGAGCGGTTGCGCTGCTGGCGATCCGATAGGTCCCTGAGTGGAACTCGGCCGTGGTTGGGGTCACGATCGTCAAACGCTGGGGCTGGACCGCGCCCGCGCCCTTCGTCCCCTGGGCGGTCAAGCCGGCAGTCCCGCTTCGAGCCGGTCGACGATCGCCGCCGCAGCGCCTGCCGGTGCAAGGCGCAGCGAGGCGGCCCGCTGCGCCGAGTCCGCGGCTGCGCTCGACTCCGGCGCGAGGCGGGCCAGGGCCTCGATCGCCCGGTTCTGGTCGAGCCCGATCACGACCATCCGGCCGTCAGAATCGGCGACGGCCTCGAGCCATTCCGTCGTGCTCCGGAGGACCAGGCACGGCACTCCCAGCCACGCCGCCTCGCGCTGGACACCGCCCGAATCGGTCAGGACCGCAGCCGCGTGGAGCTGCAGGGCGAGTGCCGTCCGATAGCCCTGTGGCTGGACCACCCGGATCGCCGGGGCGAGCGGGATGCCTGCCGCAGTGAGGGCCGCCTGCGTGCCGGGATGGAGGGCCAGGACGACGGGCCTGGTCCCGCTGGCGACCGAGGCCAGGAGGTCGGCCCACGCCCGCAACGCCGCGGGCTCCCGATTCTCGGCGCGATGGACCGTGGCCAGGAGGTAGCCGCCGGGCCGCAGGCGGAGCCCTGGCGCCTGGTCCGCCAGGCGGGCCTCGATCTGGGCCAGGACCGCCGGGTCGCGAACCTCGACACTCATCCGGGCGGCCAGGTCCTGCATCAGGTCACCGACGAGCGTGACGCCCTGGGTGATGCCCTCCGCGGCCAGGTTGTCGACCGCGGTCGCAGTGGGCGCGAAGGCCCACGTCGAGAGGTGGTCGACGATCAGCCGGTTGACCTCCTCGGGCATCCGCCGATCGAAGCTGCGCAGGCCGGCCTCGACATGGGCCAGGGGCAGCTGCAGCTGGGCGGCCACGATCGCGCCGGCCAGGGTCGAGTTCGTGTCGCCATAGACGATCACCAGGTCTGGCCGATACGTGCTCAGGATCGGTTCGAGCCGGGCAAGGATGGCCGCCGTCTGCTCGGTCGCACTGCCACGTCCGACGCCCAGCTGGTGGTCGGGCGGGACGAGGTCGAGCTCGTTGATGAAGGCCCCGGCCAGGGCGTCGTCGTAGTGCTGGCCGGTGTCGATGAAGAGCTCTTCGTGGCGGGCTCGGAGGATGGGCTGGAGGACCGCCGCCTTGATCAGCTGAGGTCGAGTCCCGACGACGCTGGCGAGCCGCATCAGCGGACGGCAGCCTCCGCCGGCAGGCGCGCCGCGGCAGGAACTCCCACGCCGTGATAGCCGATCCGTTCGGGCAGGGCCAGGTCGCGCAGGCTGTTGCGCCCGTCGAAGAGGACTTCGGCGGCCGGGAATAGCCCGAGGTCGAGCGACCGGAAGAGCGGGTCGGCGGTCTGGGTGATGATCGCCCGGGCATCGCTGGGCGTCCCCCAGCGATAGGGCGCCGCCGCGCTGCGGGTGATCTCCGCATCGGACAGGAGCGGGTCGTAGGCCGACACGATCGCGCCGTGGAAGGCGAGCCGCTCGATCAATGGCAGGGCCCGCGAGTAGGCCAGCTCCTTGACTCCGTCGCGATAGGTCAGGCCGAGGACCAGGACCGGGACGCCCTCGAGGCCGCCGAGGGCCTTCTGGATCGTCCGGATCGCCAGCCCGATCTGGCCGTCGTTCACCCGGCGGCTGAGCTCGACCAGCTCCATCTCCGGGGCGCGGCTGAGCAGGAAGTGGGGATAGACCGGGATGCAGTGGCCACCGACGCCGAGGCCCGGCTGGTGGATGTGGCTGTACGGCTGGCTGTTGGCCGCCGCGATCACCTCCTGGATGTCGACGCCCACCCGGTCGGCATAGCGGGCGAACTCGTTGGCCAGGGCGATGTTCACGTCGCGGTAGGTGGTGTCGGCCAGCTTGCTGAACTCGGCGGCTTCGGCCGAGCTCATCAGGACGACCTCCGCGTCGAGGACCGAGCCGTAGAAGGCTGCGGCCCGGGCGCCCGATTCGGGGCCCAGACCGCCGACCAGCTTGGGGTACATGGCCAGGTTCTTGAGCGCCGCCCCGCTGTACAGCCGCTCGGGCGAGAAGGCGACGAAGAAGTCCTCATCGAGGCGCAGCCCGCTCACCGCCGCCAGCCGCGGCGCGAACCGGCCACGGGTGTCGCCCACCGGCAGGGTCGTCTCGAAGATGATCGTCGAACCGGGGTGGACGCCCGGCGCGATCGCCTCGACCGCGGCGTCCATGTAGCGATAGTCGGGCTGCTGCTCGTCGTTGAGCATGACCGGCACGATCAGCACGACCACGTCAGCCGCCGCCGCCGCCGCGGCCCCGTCGAGCGTTGCCCGCAGGCGACCGGCGGCATGGGCCGCGGCGACGCCCTCGGTCAGGCCGGGCTCCTCGGTGACGTGGTTCAGACCGGCGTTGATCGAGTCGACGACCGAGGCCTGGACGTCGACCGCGGTCACGTCCCAGCCGTGGCTGGTGAACTGGACGGCGAGCGGCAGGCCCATCTTGCCGGCGCCCACGACGGCCACCCGACCGACCGTGCCCGGCGCGCCCGTCCAGGGCGAGACGGTTCGCGGCTCGGAGTGCCGGCAGGCGCGCGTGGGCAGCTCGATCGAGCCGCCGAGGAGGCTGGGGGCGACCGCTGAGGGCCGGCTGGTGATGGTCATGCGACGGTTAGCCTCGCGGAGAAATCGGACAGGTCGATGGGCTGGCCGCCGGCGGCGGCCTGGAGCAGTGAGGTGGCGATCGCGACGGCCCACAGGCCGTCCTCGACGTCGACGACCGGCCGGCCGCCTTCGCGGACGACACGCAGGAACGCGTCGAGCTCGGCCGCCAGCGGTTCGGCATTGGCGACCGGCAGCTCGGCCACGTCGCCGGCGAAGGTCGGGGCGTAGCCGGCAATGAACTGCGGCCCGCCGGCCACCGCCCGGGTGAAGGTCAGCCGCTGGGTCAGGTAATCGAGCTCGAACATGCCTTCCTCGCCGACCACCGTCAGCTGGCGCCGCTTGGCCGGCGTCAGCCAGTTGACGTCGAGCATGCCGGTCGCCCCGGACGGGAAGCGGAGCAACCCGAAGAGGAGGTCCTCATGGCTGGCGTGGATCCGCTGGGCCAGCTCCGCGTAGACCCGATTGGGCCGCTCACCGGCGACCCACGACAGGATGTCGGCATCGTGGGTGGCCAGGTCGATCGTCACTCCGACATCGCGGATCCGGGCCGGGAACGGGCCGGCCCGCCGGCTGGCGATGGCGTAGATCGTGCTCAGCCAGCCTTCGCCGAGCAGCCGCCCGAGCTCGAGCACCGCCGGGTTGAAGCGCTCCACGTGGCCTACCTGGACCGGGACCCCGCAGCGGCGGGCGGCGGCCAGGATCTCGAGGCCCTCGTCGACGCTGGCGGCCAGCGGCTTTTCGATCAGGACGGCCAGGCCACGCTCGATCGCGGCCAGGGCCAGGGCCAGGTGGCTGGTCGTCGGCGCCGCCAGGACGACCGCGTCGAGGTCCGCCTCGGCGATCATCGCCAGCGGCTCGGAGAAGCCCAGGGCGTCCGATCCGTCGCCGTTGCTCGTCGCTGCCGCGAGCACCTCGGGCACCGGATCAGCGACCGCGACCAGCCGGCAGCCCGGCCGGGCGCGGAGCACCCGCAGGTGGTTGCGACCCATCGAGCCCAGCCCCGCCAGGCCAACCCGGAGCTCGCGCCCCGAGCCGACGGGACGCCAGGGTTCGGCCATCAGGCGACGGTCTCGACGCGAGCTCCGGCATGCCGGCCCACGGCAGCCTGGACGGCGGCGATCACCGTCGACTGCTCGGCATCGGTCAGGCCCGGGAACATCGGCAGGGCCAGGGTCCGGGCCGCCGCGGCATCGGTCATCGGCAGGTCGGCGTGCAGGCCGCGCTCCATGATGTAGGACTGGCGATGGACCGGGATCGGGTAGTAGATGTCGGCCCCGACGCCCGCCTCGCGCAGGTCGGCGACGATCGCGTCACGCTCCGGACCCACTTCCAGGGTGTACTGGTGGAAGACGTGCGTCCGGCCGTCGGGGGTGACCGGGGTGCGGACCGGCAGGCCGGCGAAGGCACGGTCGTAGGCGCCGGCGATCTCCCGCCGGCGGTCCGTGTTCCGGTCGAGCTTGGCCAGCTGGACGAGGCCGATCGCCGCGTTCAGGTCGGTCATCCGGTAGTTGTAGCCGAGCATCTCGAACTGGTAGCGGGCGCGCATCCCCTGGTTCCGGTACAGCCGCAGCCAGTCGGCCAGTCGGTCGTCGTTGGTGGTGACGAAGCCGCCCTCGCCGGTCGTCAGGTTCTTGGTGGCATACAGGCTGAACGCGCTCGGCCCGAAGCTGCCCGCCTTGCGGCCGCGGAAGGTCGCGCCGTGGGCCTGGCAGGCATCCTCGACCACGACCAGTCCGTGCCGGTCGGCCAGGGCCTGGATCATGTCCATGTCGGCGACCAGGCCGAACAGGTGGACGGGCACGATCGCCCGCGTCCGGGGGGTGATCGCCGCCTCGATCCGGGC
>PNAZ01000144.1:1436-11657 GCA_003169655.1 Chloroflexota bacterium | reverse complement strand
CCTGATCGGCGGCGGCATCCTGCTGCTGGCCCTGTTCGTGTGGATCGAGCAGCGGGTAACCGAGCCGTTCTTCGACCTGTCGCTGTTCCGGATCCGGGCCTTTGCCGCGGGCAACATCGCCAGCCTGCTGGCGGCCACCGGCCGCGGCGGGCTGTCGTTCATCATTGTCATCTGGCTCCAGGGGATCTGGCTGCCAGTCCACGGCTACAGCTACACCGATACGCCCCTGTGGGCCGGCATCTTCATGCTGCCGCTGACGGTTGGCTTCCTGATCGCGGGCCCGCTGTCGGGCTACCTATCAGACCGCTTCGGGGCTCGCTTGTTCGCGACTGGAGGGATGGTCCTCGCGGCGATCGCCTTCATCGGGCTGACCGGCCTGCCGGTCCAATTCGCCTATCCCACCCTGGCCTTCTTCCTGCTCCTGGCCGGCCTTGGATCCGGGCTGTTCAATTCGCCCAATTCGGCCGCGATCATGAACAGCGTGCCGGCCAGCCAGCGCGGTGCGGCCTCGGGCATGCGCGCGGTCTTTGCCAACGCCGGCTTCGTCGTGTCGATCGGCCTGTTCTTCTCGCTGATGATCGCGGGCCTGGCCGGATCCCTGTCGTCGACCCTGTATGCCGGGCTCGTGGCCCACGACGTGCCGGTCGACGTGGCGACCCAGATCTCGCACCTGCCGCCGGTCTCGAGCCTGTTCGCATCATTGCTTGGCTACAACCCGATGGCGTCCCTGCTGCCCCCCGACGTGCTCAAGGCACTGCCGGCCGACCAGGCCGCGATCCTGACCGGCAAGGACTTCTTCCCGAGCCTGATCAGCGGCCCGTTCCACGACGGCCTGGTGATCGTGTTCCTGGTCGCNNGACTGACGTTCGGCGGCTAGCGGCGCCGCCTGACCCATCCCAAGGTCAGGAGAGAGGCCGCCGCAAGGATGCTCACGATCACAAGCAAGCCGAGCCAGCCGGTCCCCAGCACGCCCGAGCCAGCGGCCGTCAGGGCCCCGGTGTTGGGCGGTGTGGGTGGCACCGTCGGTGGCGGCGACCGTCGGACCCGGACCGTGATGCTTGCCTCATTGGAGGTCGTCGCATCGGCCGAGGACGCGGTGGCGACGTTCGTGACGCTGCCCGAAGTGACATCGGCCGCGGTGATCGTGTAGGACGCGGTGCAGGTGATCGAGGCGCCGATGGCCAGGGTCGCGGTAACCGGGCAGGTCACGGTCGTCTTGTCGTCAGCCACCGTGAACGGACCGTCCAGCGCGACGTTGCCACTGTTGGTGAGCAGGTACGCATAGGCGATCACGTCGCCGGCGGCCGTGTACGTCGTTGGGCTCGCGCTCTTGGCGAGGGTCAACCCCGGCGCCGGGGCCGGGTTGACCGTGTCGGTGTCGGTGGCGCTGTTGTTCGTGCCGTCGGGGTCGGTCGTCCCAGCCGGCGCGGCGACCGTGGCCGTGTTGGTCACGCTGCCCGAGACGGCGGTCACGTCGGCGCTCACGCTGAGCCGGTAGGTCTGGCCGCTGGCCAGGGCGGGCAGGGCGAACGTGCCAGCCTGGAGCTGCGCAATGCTGGGCGGGCTGACGCACTGGCCCGGCGTCGGGGCACAAGCCACGGCGGTCTTGGCCAGGCCGGTCGCGGCCGGGTCGGCCAGGAGCGCGCCGGTGACGCTGCTCGGGCCGCCGTTGGTGACGACCAGGGTGTACGTCGTCGAGCCGCCGACGGTGACCGCGCTGGTCCCGTCGGTCTTGCTGATCGAGAGGTCGGCGACGAGATCGATCCCGGTCACGCTGCTCGAAGAGTTATTGTCGGGATCGAGGTCATTGGCGTTCGCGACCGTCGCCGTGTTCGTCACACTCGGCACGGCCGCCGGCGTGGGGTTCACGGTCACGGCGATGTTGGGCAGGCTGGCCCCGGCGGCGAGCCCGCCGGCCGGTGTGACGGTGCACGTCACGGTCTGACCGGACACGCCGCAGCTCCAGCCGGTGCCCGCGGCTGAAACAACGGTGAGCCCGGCCGGGACCATGTCGGTCACCGTGATCAGGCCCGCCACCGTCCCGGTGCCGACGCTCTGGACGTGCAGCGTGTAGACGCCGTTGACCCCGACCGTGAAGTCGCCCACGTGCGTCTTGGTGATCGAAAGGTCCGCCGCAACCTGGGGAACGATGTAAAACTGCCCGACGACGTCCTGGCTCGGGAAATACGTCCAGAGATCCAGGCCCTTCTGGTTGCCGAATCCGCTGGCGGAGTTGTCACCGTAGGCCCGGATGGTCGTCGACGAGGTGTCGAAGCCGGTGTTGCTGAAATCGGGCGCCGGGGGTGGACTGTTGCCGGCCAGGACCGAGCCGACGGTGCCGACAGTCGCGCCGCTCGTCGTCTTGTAGCCCCGATCGTCGAAGAACGCCGTGCTACAGGTCGCAAACGGGCAGGTGCCGCCGGGTGGGTTGAGCAGGGTGATGGTCGGCCCACCGAGCACGCTGTTCTCGGCATCGAGCAAGGGAAAGTGGAACTCGCCCGCGCGCAGGGTGGCACTGAAGCAGTAACCCGTCCCGCCATTCCCCGTCCACGATGGCGGCATGAAGGCGCCGCTGTTGTCCTTGCCGTCCCAGGCGAGGTTCTGGACGCCTGCCGCGACGACCCGGATGATCGATCGATTGCCGGGCAGCGTGGGGTCGAAGGTGGCGCCGGCGCACCCGCCGACCCCGCCCGGGTTGGGCACGATGACGACATCGGCGACGCCATCAATGTTGCCGTCGAACACGATGTTGCCGCCGGTGCTGAAGACCGAGCCGGGGATGCCGCTCACGGTGCCGGCCGTGCCCTCGAAGGTGATCGAGTTGACCGTGGGAACCACCGGTGTCGGCACGATCGAAGACGGCAGGTCCCCGGCAGGCGGGGCGAAGAAGAGCACACCGGTCGGCGGAGCGAGCTCGGCGCCGCCCTCGATGTTNNAAGAGGATGAACCCGTTCGGATCAAGGCCGCGCAGGTCGATCCGGTACTGGAAGCCGTCGCTCGTCACGGCCCAAAGAGGTGACTCGACCTGCTCGGTCGTGCCGTTGCCGCCGGTGATCTGGGCCAGGTAGTCCGTGAACACCCGTCCGCTGATCGGCGCGCTCGGGTCCGCGACAGGTCGCACCGTGATATCCCACATCGAGACACCACTGGCCTGGGTCGCATCGATCACGGGTGCGGCGATCGTGCCGGCCGTCCCGTCGACATCGCTGCTGCCGCCCGCCGGGCCGTAGAAGGCAATGTTGTAGACGCCCGTCGTGGCGGGCGTATAGATGCACGGCGTGTAGCCCCCGGCAGCCGGCAGGGGCCCGGCGATCTCCTGCGCCCGGGTCGTCAAGGCGCCGGCCCCGGGCTGCGACACGGAGCAGATGAAGGCGGGCGCCGGGAGCGCAACGGTCAAGGGCGCAGTGATCTGGCCGGGAGTCCAGACGACGATGTCGCCCGACCCCACCGCGACACCACTGGATCCCAGGGCGAGCTCCTCGCCCGCGGTCGCGTAGACGTTGAACAGCGTCCGGCGGGGCAGGAGATTCCCGTACAGGCTCGTGCGCCACTCGGTCAACGCCCGCTTGCCGCCATTCGCCTCGAGGTTGGCACTGCCGTCGCCAAGGACGGTTGGCAGCCCCACGATCGCGAATGTCCCGCCCAGGAGCAGCAGTCCCAGGGCGACCCGAAGCCACAGCGGACGGGACGGCCGACTGCCGATCCGGGCAACGCTGGTGAACGTGTTGAACCACGTCCGGGATCGCCGAAGCCCCACCTGTTCCCTCCTGCGAGCCGTCCTCCGTCGCGCGCAGCAGCGCGACCACCTGCTCTGGGCCAGACGAGCACTCCGATCGTCCCGGACTCGGGGAACTCTCGGCGAACTCTATCACTGCCGGCCGGCGAATCCCCACGAAAATCTCGGTGATTCAGCCCGCCCGGTGGTTTAGCTCGACAGGTGCTAGCGTGTTCGCCCTGACAGACCTTCAGTGCCCCTGACCTCACCAGGAGAGACCCGATGCGTCGACACCCTGGCGCGCTGATCCTGGCTGCCGCGGCCCTTGGCCTGGGCGCCATCGCCGGTGGTGCCCCGCCGGTTCGCGCGGCGACGTGCGGGACGGGCAGTGCCACCCTCGGCGACGGCGGCTTCGAGACCCCGCTTGTCGATCCGGGCACCTATGTCCAGCTCGATTCGTCGCTCGTGCCGCCCTGGCTGACGACCGACAGTGCCAACGAGATCGAGATCTGGGGCCTGGGCTTCAACGGCGTCCCGGCGGCCGAGGGCAACCAGTTCGCCGAGCTGAATGCCACCACGCCGGGCACGCTCTACCAGGACATTGTGACCACCGCCGGCGAGATCATGACCTGGTCGATCGAGCATCGCGGCCGCGACGGCGCCGATACGATGAAGGTCCTGATCGGCGACGCGACGACGGCCGACGTGCTCAGCGACACCGGCTGGAACTACTTGTCGCCGGACCTGACCGATGACAACACCGCCTGGGGCCAGCACACGGCGACGTACGTCGTGCCGGCCGGCCAGACCTGCACCCGCTTCGCGTTCCGGGCGGTCAGCGCGTTCGGCGGCAACCCATCGATCGGCAACTTCCTCGATGCGACGGCCTTCTCGGTCGCCCTGCCGGCAACGCCCACGCCCCGGCCCACGCCCACGCCCACCCCGCCGGTGACGGCGACAGCTGGACCGGTCCCAGGAGCGTCGAGTGGGGCCTCCCTTGTGCTGGTCCTCGCTCTGGCCGGGCTCGGCCTGGCGGTCGGCGGCTGGAGCATCAACCGGCCGCGCTCACGCCGAGGGCGGTAGCCAGCTCAGCGCTCAGCCACAGGGCATCGGGGGGCGACCGGGCATCAGCGTTTGGTCAGCGCGGGAGGTCAACGTGCGTGGCGGTCCCCCAGTCGGACCCCTGCACGGAGACGATCGCCATGAAGATCTACCTGCGCCCGGTCGCCGGGCTGCTCATCGCCGGCCTGGCCCTGGCGGCCTGCTCGGGTAGCGCGGCTGCCCCGACCCCGGGGGCCGTGACGCCCGGCCAGTCCTCCTCATCCGCCGCCCCGGCTGGTGGCCCGTCGGCCCCGGTGGCACAATCCGCGGCTCCTGCGGCGGGCGGCGCGGCGATCGATGCCTGCGCCCTGGTCACCGAGCAGCAAGCCACCGCCTTCCTGGGCTCCGACCCGGGACCGGGCGTCAGCACCGGGACCCCTGATGCACCCGGCTGCTTCTATGGCTCCCTCGGGATCCTGGTCGCGCCGACGGACGGACAGGCCGAGTACACCACCAAGACGAGTGCGCTCCAGGGCACCGCGAACTTCCAGACGATCAGCGGAGTCGGCGACGGAGCCGGCGCGACGATCGTCGCCAACACGGTCGCCGACATGGAGTTCTTCAAGGGCAACGTCGGCATCTCGGTCGAGGTCCAGGGCGACCCCAGCCTCCAGAACATCACGGCGGCATCCCTGACCATGCTCGGCGCGGCGATCGCCAGCCGCCTCTAGCCGCCCTGGGCGGGACAGGTGCCGCCGCGCCGCGGCTCGTCATCTCGTCAGCGGTGGGGTCCGCTGAACATCCAGCGATGTCCCTCGAGGTCTTCGGCGCGGTCAGTGCAGACGACCAATCATGGCGCTGTCGCGGAGCCCAACGGATCGCCTGAGCCCACGATGCTCACTACCTTGCCGAGGCTCGTTCCGACGATGATCCGGCCGTCGATGACCGCCGGGGCGCTGGGCGTGCCGGTGACCGCGAACGCCCACAGCTCGGCATGCGTGGAGATGTCGATGGCGTGGACCTTGCGGTCGTCGCTCGTGACGTACAGGACGCCGGCGACGAAGCCGGCATTGGGCGACAGGCTGGCGCCAATCGGCCTGGTCCAGGCGAGCGAACCGGTCGAGGCGTCGACCACGTAGAGGAGCCCGTCGACGCTCGGCGCGAAGACCTGGCCGCCGGTAACCGCGCCGAGCAGGATGGCCTTGCCCGATGGCGCTGCGAGCGGTACGGCCCACGCCGGCCGGCCGGTCGCGGCGTCGAAGGCATACAGGTGATGGGACGTCGAGGTCGTCGAGTCCAGGCCACCCGCCACGAAGACGCGACCATCGACGATGGTCGGGGTGGAGGTATTGCCCGGCTCGAGCGGGACCGACCAGAGCAGCGCCCCAGTCTTCGTGTCGTACGCCCCAAGCATTCCGGGACCGGATCCCGCGCCGTTGCCCGAGCCCACGTAGATCACTCCGTTCGCGACGGCGATCGCCCGGCTGATCGGCCCGGGCGTCGCGATCGGGGCCGGCCAGCGAAGCTTGCCCGTCGCGACGTCGAGGGCGTACAGGTGGCCATCCAGGCTGCCGAAGTAGGCCACATCCTCCACGACGGCGGCCGACGAATGTACCGGTCCGCCCGCCTGGTACGTCCACACCTGTGCCCCTTGCCGGGTGACATCGAGCGCATGAATCGCGCCGTTGTCGTCGCCAGCGAGGAGCAATCCGCTGACGATCGACACCCCGCTGTTGATCGGCGCCCCGACGTCGACCTGCCAGCGCAAGACGCCTGTCGTCTCCGCGATCGCCGAGACGTAGCCGCTCTCGTCACCGGTGTAGACGGTGCCGTCGACAACCGCCGGGGACCACGCGCCGATCGGACCCTTGACGGAAGCTTCCCATTCCCGCTTCGGGGAGCCGGCCGGCCCCGGTCCGGGCATCACGCCGGTCCGTTCGGGACCACCGTGATACGTGCTCACGAGGCCTGGCACAGGCGGGCGATGTGAGCCCGCGAACAAGAGGACGCCGATCAGGGCAAGGAGGAGCAAGCCAACGAGGACGAGCTGGAGGACCAGGCTGAGCCGTCGCGATGCCGGCCAGGCGAGGATCGCCCGCCGGCGCTGGGGCGTCGTCTCGATCGCCGCCTGGATCTCGTCCGCCAGGCCCGCGGGTGCGCGAACGTCGACTGCGGGAGTCAACGCTGCCCGGATCGCATCGTCGGTCAGTCGCATCGTGCTCATCGCCGTTCGGCCTCCAGCGCCCGCTCGAGTGCCCGGCGGGCGTTCGAGAGCCGCCACTTGACCGTGCCAACCGGTGACCCGGTGGCGCGGGCGATCTCCGCGAGGGGCCGCTGTTCCACGTAATGGAGCGCGAGGAGCGCCCGGGTCGTCCCATCGAGGCGGTTGAAGGCACGCTGGATCGCGTCGGCATCCGCGAACCCTTCAGTGTCGGACGTAACCGACGGCTCGAGCCGCGGGCTGTCGCTTTCGCGATCCGCTTCGACGGAGAGCTCGCGGAGACGCACCCGGCTGGTCTTCCGGACGAGGCCGCGCGCCGCGTTCACGACGATCTGGGACAGCCAGGGGTCGAACTTCGCCCGATCCCGGAGGCGCGGCAGCTCGCGCCAGGCGAGGACGCAGGCATCCTGGGTTGCGTCACGGGCGTCGGCTTCGCTGCGGGTGATGACCACGGCCATCCGGAAGAGCCGGTCCAGGCGCGGCCGGATCAGGACGTCGAACGCGTCGCGGTCACCTGCCGCGGCGCGAGCGATGAGCTCAGCGTCCCGGTCGCCGACCAGCGCCTCGGTCCTCGCGGCCACAGACCCTCCGGCCATCATCTCGGACACCGCCGATGGAGCGGACGCAGCCTACCGCGTCGGGATCGCGGTCGGCGGTCCGTGACGACGAGATTTCACGGTTTCGGCACGGCGTACTTGCGGACGTAGGGCCAGGTCGTCCCGTCCAGCTGCACGCCCCGACTGACGTAGATCGAATCGCCGGCGGGGGTGGACGTGAGCTCGTCTCCCCCGCCCTGCCACATTCGCGTGACCTGTCCGGACAGGGAAATCTCCAGCACTCCAAGGGCAGTGAAAGGGAAATGGTCGAGCTCGATGCCGACGAATGTCGCGCCTACTGCGTCGACGGTCACCGCGATCGGCCAGCCGGTGGCCGCCGAAAGGTCGAGCCGCGACCGCTCGGCGCCATCCGGGGCGAAGATCGCCAGGGCGCCAACGGCGCCCACCGAGTTCTGGGGATTGACGGCATGGATGTTGCCCTTGGTGTCGAGCGCCACTTCCGTGAATCCGCCGTCGGCCCCGAATGAGCGAATGAACGTGCCATCGGGGTGGAAGGCCTGGATGTCGTAGCGGTCCCCGTCGCCGACGTACACGGTCTGCCCATCGGTCGCCAGGCTGACGATCTGGCCGAACTGGCCGTCCCCCGTCCCGAACGAGCCCCACGCCGCGACGAAGTGACGATCCTTGTCGAAATGCTCGACACGATTGTTGCCGGTATCGCCGACGAAGAAGCTGCCGTCGGGAGCGAACGCCAGCGCGCCCCAGCCGTCGGGTTTCTGAGCGTGGTCGCTGAAGTCGAACTGGCCCGGACCGGTGCCGGCCTGTCCCCAGGACTCCCGGTAGACGCCCGCCGGCGAGAGGATCCAGTACCGGTTCTCGAACGGGATCGCGACCCAGACGTCTCCGCTCAGGGGATCAATCGCCGTCGCGACCGTCGATGTTTTGTCCGTCGCCGGGCCCGCTTTCTGCCAGAGCAGCTTGAGCGATCCCGGGCTCGGCAACACGGCGAGGACCGGGCCCGCGGTTGCAGCGGGTGTGGCCGATGCCACGGCCAGGACGGTCGGAGCCGGCGTTGCCGGCGATCCCGCGGCGGCGGGTGACGGAGGTCCACCGGCCGGCGCCGTCGGCGCCACCGACCCGCTGCAGGCTGCGAGGCCCAGGCTGAACGCAAGCATGGCCACGACGACGAGGGACCGCGTCGCGCCGTTCGATCGCCGCGGGGCTGGGAGATCCATCAGGCTGCTCCTCGTGGCTGGACCTCTGTCCGGCCTTCCCTTGTTAGATGCGCGCCCTGGGGTCCCGGTTGGCACCAAATGTCCGAGGCTCATTGGGCAACGCCGCCGATCGCGTCCAGGGTGCCCAGGTTCGTGCCGACCAGGACGAGCCCGGCAGCCACGGCAACGCCATACGGCACGCCCTTGATCGGGATCCGCCAGCGTTCGAGGCCCGACGAAGCGTCGAGTGCGAATGCAAACCCGCCGTTGCTCGCGCCGTAGACGACACCGCCCGTCGATGCCGCGACCACCTCGACGAGGCCCGGCGCCGCTGCCTGCCAGATGACCTTGCCGGTTGTCGGGTCGAGCGCCGTCACTGTCCCGTTCTCGCCCTCTACGATCGCGCGCCCATCGGCGATCGCCGGAGCGTAGGCGGGCTTGTCGCCTGGGCTCGCAAAGCGCCACTGGAGCTGCCCGGTCGCCAGGTCCATGGCCAGGATGTGCCGCGTCCCGGGGCCGCCGCCTTCCAGCGTCGGCACGAAGACGCGCCCGCCGGCGATTGTGGGGGTTCCGATCCGTGCCCCGTCGCCGGTATCGGTCCGCCAGCGTTCGTGACCGTCGGCCAGCGCGAGAGCGACGACGATCCCATTCTCGAGACCCAGGATCGCGACGCCGTCGGCGGCTGCGACCGAGCTGTTGTCCGGGGCGCCGAGGGACCGCTGCCAGAGAACCGTTCCCGATCTTGTATCGAGAGCGGTGATCGTCCCATCGCCCCCCGCAAAGACCGCGACGTGGCCGACCGTGGCCGGGGCGCCGCGCACCGTGCCCGTTTGCGTCGCGCGCCACGCGACCCGGCCGTCGGCGAGCCCGAAGGCATGGGCAGCGTCATCGGCACCCACGATCAGCAAGCCGTCGGCGATCGTCGGCGAGCCGTGAGTCTCGGCACCGGTCGATGCGCTCCAGCGCGACGTACCCGTCGCCAGGTCCAGCGCATGGACCTGGCCGTCGGTCGACACCAGGTAGATCGTCTGACCCACCACGGCAACCTGCGAACCGATCGGAGCGCCGGCCTGGAAGGTCCATCGGATCTGCGGCTTCGCCGCCGGCCCGGGTCCGGGCATCTCACCGGTTCGAGCGGCGTCGCCACGATACGTGAGCACATCCGCACCGCTGGCGGGGGCACCACTGGCTGGGGCACCACTCGCTGGCGCCGAGGCGGACGGGCCGGATGGGGACACGTCGGGCGAAGAACTCGGCACGCCACTGGCGCCCGCACAGCCGGCCAGGATGATCGCCACGACGGAGCCCAGGATTGGTCGGAAGAGCATCACCCACCTCAGGTCGGCGGGTCCCCTCGCACAGAGGAGAACCGTTCCAAGGGGAGATGCCGCCCGATGGCCCGCGGTTGGCGACGCTCAGCCGAACTTCACTTAAGTTGCCGGTCGACCGCCGGCCTTTGGGCGCCGCCGCCGC
>PNAZ01000144.1:0-1400 GCA_003169655.1 Chloroflexota bacterium | reverse complement strand
ATCGTCCGGGCGAGCTCGACGTTGAGCAATGAGTGGCCTTCGGTATCGTCGCCCTGGCTCGCGTCCTGGTCGATCCCGGAGATCTCGGCTCCGGACGGATCGGTCGGCTGGGGAACCTGCGCTTCGTCGTTGCTGGTCATTGGTCGTCTCCCTGGGTACGGCTCGGCGGTCGTCCCGTCCCCGGCATGATGCACCGTCCAGGGGCCGGCTTCGCGTCAGCGGGCGCACCTCTGGGCTGTCATCGAGCCGACACTCACCGGCGGTGCAGGTCCTCAGTACTGGAAGAGCAGCTCGCGGTACTTCGGCAGCGGCCAGAGGTCGTCGTCGACGAGAGTCTCGAGCTCGTCGGCCACCTCCCGGAGGGCACCCTGGGCCGGGATCACCTCGTCGCAGAAGACGCGTGCCTCGGCCTGCACTGAGCCCGCCTCGTGGGCCTGGTGCTGAGCATGCTCGAGAGCGCCGATCGCCTCGACCAGCTTGTCGGCCAGGCCCGAGATCCGCTCACAGACCGCGTTGATCCCGCGCGACGACGAGGCAGCGCTCAGCTGGCCCAGGTACTTGGCCGTGGCCGGCAGGATCATCGTCGAGGCGATGTCCAGGGCGCAGTTGGCCTCGATGTTCTGGACCTTGACGTAGCGCTCCCAGTTGATCTCCACTCGGGAGGCCAGCTCGCGCTCCGAGAGCACGCCGAACTTCGAGAAGACGGCCTTGGCCTTGTCCGTGGTCAGCGCCGGCAGTGCGTCGACCGTGGTCCGGTTGTTGGGCAGCCCACGCTTGGCCGCCTCGGCGTGCCACTCCTCCGAGTAGCCGTTGCCCTCGAAGAGGACCTGCTGGTTGGCCTTGACGATCGTCGACAGGATCCTGGTCAGGCCGGCGAAGTCGCCCTTCTTGAGCTTCTCCAGGTCGTCCGCAAGCCCGGACAGCGAATCGGCAACGGCGGTGTTGAGGACCGTCTGCGGCCAGTAGATCGGAGCCGATGAGCCCACCGCCCGGAACTCGAACTTGTTGCCCGTGAAAGCGAACGGGCTGGTGCGGTTGCGGTCGCCGGCGTGCTTGGGCAGCGGCGGCAAGGTGTCGACGCCAATGGTCAGGGTGCCGGCCTGCTTCGAGCTGGTGGCGCCTCCCTTTTCGAGTTGCGAGAACACGTCGGTCAACTGGTCGCCCAAGAAAATCGAGATGATTGCCGGTGGAGCCTCGTTGGCGCCTAAACGGTGATCGTTCCCACTGAAGGCTACAGTGACCCGCAGCAGATCCGAGTGCAAATGGACGGCCCGAATGACGGCGGCGCAGAACACCAAAAACTGGGCGTTCTCGTGCGGGTTGTCGCCCGGCTCCAACAGGTTGCCGACCGAGCAACCCATCGACCAGTTGACGTGTTTGCCCGAGCCGTTGATGCCGGC
>PNAZ01000113.1:2154-13668 GCA_003169655.1 Chloroflexota bacterium | reverse complement strand
TTCTGGATGGAGGACTGCACGCCTGCCGAAAATCAGGAGGCCCTTCGACTCGTTCGGCGCCACACCACGACCCCGTTGGCGATCGGCGAGGTGTTCAACTCCGTCTGGGACTACCAGACCCTGATCACCGAGCAGCTGATCGACTACGTCCGGTCGGCGGTCACCCACACCGGCGGAATCTCGCCGATGAAACGACTCCTCGACTTCGCCGGTCTCTACCAGATCAAATCCGGAATGCATGGGCCGACCGATATCTCGCCCGTCGGCATGGCCGCGGCGATGCACCTGGGTCTCGCGATCCACAACTTCGGGATCCAGGAATACATGCAGCACAGCAAGGCGACCATGGATGTGTTCCGCACGAGCTACACGTTCGCCGAAGGACTCCTCCATCCCGGCGACCAGCTCGGCCTGGGCGTCGAGATCGACGAGAAGGCGGCCGCGGCCTTCCCGTACACACCTGCGTACCTTCCCGTGAATCGCCTCCTCGACGGCACCATGCACGATTGGTGAGAGGGCGGCCGTCGAAAGCACGTCTCCGACGTCCACCGTATTGTTCGCGGAATGCAACGAACTGATCCCCTCGCCGAGACCAACGACGGACTCTCGGGTCGAATGAAAGTCCTCCTCGCCCTGATCCTGACCGGCCAGTTCATGGCCGTCCTCGACGCCTCGATCGTCAATGTGGCGATCCCCACGATTCGAGTCGACCTCCAGGCGTCGGGCTCGGATCTCCAGCTGATCGTGGCGGGCTACGTCATCGCCTACGCCGTGCTGCTCATCACCGGCTCGCGCCTGGGGATGCGCTTCGGCTTTCGCACGGCGTTCCTGTCGGGACTGACCCTGTTCACGGTCGCGTCCCTGGCCTGCGGCGCCGCGCCGAGCAGCCAGGTCCTGATCATCGTCCGGGCGATCCAGGGTGGCGGCGCGGCGCTGATGGTTCCCCAGGTCTTCAGCTTGATCCAGCGCAACTTCGCCGGATCGGCGCGGGCCCAGGCGCTCAGCCTCTGGGCGGCGACCCTGGCCCTGGGCGGCCTCGTTGGCCAGGTGCTGGGTGGCGTGCTGGTCAGCGCCGACCTGTTCGGGACGGGCTGGCGGCCCGTCTTCCTGGTCAACGTCCCGATCGGCATCGTGCTGCTGGTTGCTTCATTGCAGTACCTGCCGATTGACCGTCCCGAGCGCGCCCGGCCGCTGGACGTCGCGGGCCTCCTCTCGCTCGCGGCCGCTGTCCTGCTCCTGGTCGTCCCGCTCGTCCTTGGCCACGAGGATGGCTGGCCGGCCTGGACCTACGCGTCCCTCATCGCGAGCGTTGTCGCGATCGTGGCCTTTGCCCTGATCGAGCGGCGCGTCGAGCGCAGCGGCGGCGCACCACTGATCGCGGAACGCGTCCTGCGGGCGCCGGGCATGCCGGCGGCGCTCGTCGCGATCGTGCTCGCCCTGGCCGCGTATGGCGGCTTCCTGTTCACGTTCACCCAGCATCTCCAGGGCGGCCTGCACGACTCGGCGCTCCAGGCCGGCCTGACATTCGTGCCGCTGGCCGTCGGGTTCGCCCTCTCGAGCCTGAACTGGCGACGCCTGCCGGCCCGCTGGCACCAGGCCGTCATCCCAGCCGGCTGTGTCATTGCCGCCTGCGGCTACCTGGTCACCGGGATCGCGGTGGCTGACGGCGGGACGGGTGGCCTGGTGCTGCCAGTGGCCCTGTTCGTCGGAGGGTTCGGCCAGGGGATGGCCGCCAGTCCGATCCTGACCGTCGCCCTTTCCAAGGTCCAGCCCCAGGACGCGCCCGACGCGAGCGGCGTCCTGACGACCGTGATCCAGCTGGGCCTGGTGCTCGGCGTGGCCACGTTCGGCAGCGTCTTCCTGACGCAGGCCGCCCTGCCGGGACCGCACCCAACGGCAACGGCGATCTCCCAGACGCTGTGGTTGATCGTGGCGGCCCTGATCGGCTGCGCGATCGCGTCGTCGGTAATGGTCCGGGCGCGGCCGGCGCGAGCCAGGGCCGCCGCCCAGCCTGGGACTGAAGAAGTCGAAATCGCCGGCGACGCCGCCTGAGCGGTCAGGAGCCGATCGCCGACGGCTGTCCGGCCAGCCGGTGACTCAGACGCGGCTCATCGGCTCCGGAGTTCGCGCGGCCGTGGGCTGATCGATCACGCCGGAGGCTGAGCGCCAGGACGGGACAAGCGTCGACAGCGCGGCGTGCGCGGGCGACGAGGTGCTCGTCGATCGGGCTGGAATCGATCAGCGGGTAGCCCCATTCGTCCAGCCTGATGCGTTGCGGCAGGACCCCGGCGCAGATTCCGTAGCCATCACAACGGATCGGGTTGAGGCGCAGTGTCTGTGCCACCTCAGGTCATGTCTGCGCGGTTCAGCGCGCAGCGGCGGCGGACCTGGTGGCTGGCGAAGTCGTCGCGGAAGACCGCGAGCGCGCTGCGGACCATGCCCACCGCGCCGTCGGGATGGTGGCACGCGCCCCGGCCCAGCACCTGGCCCGCCCAACGGTCGATGTTCTCTACGTCGTCGCCCTTCGCGACACCACTCGAGAGTCGACGCGTCGCCTGGGCCATGCTCGCGAGCCCGAAGACGCACGGCCCGCATTGTTCGGCCGTCCCTTCCGCCATGTAGGCCATGATCTCCGCTGTTGCGGCGACCCCGCACGCATCGGACCTCAGGAACGACAGCACGCCGCACCCGAACTCAAGCCCGTGTTCTGGCATTGAAACGGGGTCGAGCGGCTCATCCTGGACCTCGTCGAGCGAGGCCCAGCTGCCGAAGTATCCGCCCAGCAGAACGGTCGAGCCAGGAGGCGCGCCACCGGCGGATCGTGCGATTTCGCCGATCGTCGTGCCGTATTCGATCTCGCGAACGGTTCGCCGTTGGTTGGGGCCGCTGACCGTGATGAGCGCGGATCCGCGCGTCGCCAGCCGGCCGGCCGACCGGTACCAATCAGCGCCAAAGCGAGCGATGAGAGCTGCGTGGGCCAGGCTCTCCACGTTCTGCACAAGCGTCGGGCGGTCGGCCACGCCTCGTTCGTGGGGCCGTGCGTCGAGAAAGGTCGGACGCGCGTCTCCCTCGTTGAGGTAGTGCACGACTGCAGTCGCCTCGCCGGCGACGTATCCAACCGGGGCTGCGACCAGCTGCATTTGCACGTTGGGGTCGGGCTCACGTTCGGCAAGCGCCTGGGCCAGGCCACGGTGCGCCTCCGTATGCTCACGACCTACGTACAGGACAACATCGGTCGCGCCAACGGCGTCGGCAGCGACGAGCGCGCCGTCGAGAACGAGATGGGGTCGAAGACCCATCAGCGTTCCGTCCTTTGCGCTGCGCGGCTCGCCCTCGGCTCCGTTGACCACAACGACGGCGTTTCCGGTGGAGTGCTCGGCGACGCTGCGCCATTTGTGCCCCACCGGAAAGCCGGCGCCGCCCCGGCCGAGGAGGCCGCTTGAATCCAGGACCGCGGTGAGGTTCCGGCGCTCAGAGGGCGATGGCAGGCGGCCCAGCCGCAGGTCGTGCGCGATCAGTCGTTCAGGACCGGCGGACGCTGGCGGCCCGGCGAGGACCCGCGGTTCGAACGGGGTTGTGGATGACGGCATGCCACAACTCTGCCGGCCGACTGTGTGGCTGTCGTTGGATCGAGATGGGCAAACGCTCATCGGCCGCTCACGTCACTGCAGTGGCAGGCTGACCGTGAAGCGAGCGCCTCCGCCCGGCGCGTCGTCGACCGAGATCGTGCCGTGGTGACGGTCGACCAGGCTGCGCGCGACGGCGAGTCCGAGGCCGGTCCCCTCCCGGCGCTGGCGCCGACCTGCGCCAGCCCGAGCGAATGGCTCGAAGACCCGCAGCCGGTCTTCCACCGCAACCCCTGGCCCATGATCGTCGACCGAAACCCACGCCCGTCCATCCCGGAGCCCCATGCGCACGTCGACCGCGGTTCCAGACGGTGCGAGACGGGTTGCGTTGTCAAGCAGGATCACGAGCACCTGCAGGAGTCTGTCGGCATCGCCGAGGATGGGCAGTTCTGGCGCGGGAGAAGTCGACAGGACGAGTTTGCAACCTCGCTCGTCGGCGAGGGCCCGAATCCGGCTGACGGCCTCAGGCACGATCTCGGCCAGGTCAGCGGGCACGAGCTGGACTGCATCGGGGTCGGCTCGCGACGACGAGAGCGCCAGCAGCTGCACGACGAGCCTGCTCAGGCGATCCGCCTCGGCGACGAGTCCGGTGACGAGCGACGAGCCTTCTTCCTGGACCAGGCCCTCGCGCTGGAGCACCTCCGCGGACGCTCGAATGATGGCGGCCGGCGTGCGCAGCTCGTGCGATGCGGCGGCAACGAAGCGACGCTCGGTGGCGAACGCTGCGCGGATCGGAACCAATGCCCGCCCGGTGAGGAGCAGCGCCAGAAGGGCCGAACAGGCAAGCCCAACGAGGCCGACAAGGACGATGGTCCGTTCCAGGTCGCGGACCTGCTGGTCGTGCAGCGTGAGGATGAGCCCAGCTTGAACGACTCCGGTGGCGGGTCCACCGCTGGGTGGGTGGATCGCCAGCGTCTCGAGGCGGATCGGGAGTCCACCGGCGGTCACCGTGCGCAGGTCCGATCCGCCGGACATCGCGACCGCCAAGGCGGCAGCATCCGGGAGACCGGCCAGGTGGACGTTGCGCGGGTTCTGGACGATCGTCCCTAGATGGTCCAGGACCAGCGCGAATGTGTCGGCCGACCCGACCGGCTCGTCGCTCGTCTCCGACTCGCCCTCGCCGCCGGTCGTCGCCGGCAGCTGGCCCTCGAGCGAGGAGAGCACCCCCTGCGCCGTCGCCGTCAAGGCCGCATCCGTCGCGCTGTCGAGCTGGTTGACCGCGACCAGCAGCGTCGCGAGACCCATGGCGACGAGGAGGGTGGCCAGCAGGCCAAGGGTCAACCAGGCGAGCCTGCGCCGGGTGGACGCGATCAGGCGCTCGGTCGGATCGGGCACCAGCTAGTCCCCGGCGTCGAGCGTGTAGCCGACACCGCGCACGGTCCGAAGGCGACGACCGCGCCCTACCGCTGCCAGCTTGCGCCGAAGATACGAGACGTACAGGTCGACGATGTTCGAATAGACGTCCGGCTCGGCACCCCAGACGGCATCCAGGATCTGGCGGCGGCTCAGCACGTGCCCGGCATTACGGATCAAGTAGGCCAGCAGGGCGAACTCGCGCACGGTGAGCTCAACCGTGGCGTTCGCCACGCGTGCCACGTGGCGTTGCTCGTCGAGCTCGATGTCGCCCGCGACGAGCCGCTCGTCGAGCGCCGCAACCGGGCGCCGGCCGAGCGCCCGAAGCCGAGCGAGCAGCTCCGAGAAGGCAAACGGCTTCGCCAGGTAGTCGTCGGCGCCCGCATCGAGCCCGGCGACTCGCTGGTCAACCGAGCCCAGGGCCGTCAGCATCAGGACCGGCGTCCGGTCACCGCGCGAACGAAGCAGCTTGAGGACCTCAGTCCCGTCGAGGTCGGGCAACATCCGGTCAAGCACGATGGCGTCGTAGCCGCCGGCCCTGGCCAGGGCCAGGGCCGCGACCCCATCCTCGACCAGGTCAACGACGTTGCGCTCGGCGAGCAGCACCCGACGGATCAGCTCGCCCATGCTGGGCTCGTCCTCGACGACCAGGACACGCATTCAGGCCATCCCATCCGGCTTCAACGCGCTACACCACATGCCTATTCTCGGCCCGCGCCCGATCGCGTCTTGCGCCGATGCTGACGACCACCCGATAGGTGAGGAAGAAGGCGACCGCGGAGGCCGGAATGAGGTACGCCAAGATGGCCAGCGGGGCAGCCGAGTCCGAGCCGGCGCCAACCCCGTGGACGGTGACCCCGATAAAGCCCAGGAACGTCAGGTAGTGGATGAGCCGCCACGCTCGCTGGCCGATCTGACGCCGCACGTAGAAGCTGCTCGTGACGATCGCCACCACGTAGAAGGCGAGCTGGCCGACGGCAACCGCGGCCGGCGCGTACGGTGACGCGAAGGGAACCAGGATGGCGGTCGCGGTGAATGTGAAGGTGTGGTCATCGAGCAGCATCAGGCCATGCAGGGCCGAGAGGCCGAGGCCGGCAAGGGCGAGGTCCTTGTGCAGGGCAAGGCTCACCGGTCGATGGGCAACGGCATCGAGCAGCCTGGTCGAGAGGAGCAGGCCGTAGATCACGGATCCGGCGACCGCGAAATAGGCCAGGAAGCCCGTTGCACGGACCCCGTACCAGGCAAGCTTGTCGGGTGTGAGCGCGGCCGTGGCTCCCAGCAACCGCAGCGCCTCGGGCAACGTCGCCCCGATCATGGCCCCGAGGATGACGGCTGTCGCCAGCCATGCGAAGGCACCAATCGGCCGTGGGAGTCGCCGGTAGGCAGGACCACGGCGCAGGCGCCGAGGGCCTGCCTGACGCGGCGAGACATGGAGTTGGTCGGGCAGCTCGATCATGGAAGCGTCTACCCGGCCAGCAGGGTCAGCGTCTGGGGTAGCGCCAGCGTCTCGCCAGACTCGGTGAGAATCACCGCGCCCTTCACCCCGGCCCGCTCAAGCAGGGCCAGGCCGTCAGTGGAGCCGGCGATGACGGCCGCCTTCGCGAGCGCCTCCGCTCGGAGCGCGGACCCGCAGACGACCGTGGCCTGGACGACGTCGGTGCGCGCTGGAGCACCTGTCCGCGGATCAATGAGGTGGTGGTGCAGGATCTCGCCTCGACGCCAGCGATGGACCGACGTGCCCGAGGTCGCCACGCCCCACTGAACTGACCAGCCAGTTGCCGGGGCTGACAGGTGGAAGATCGCGAGCGTTGCGCCGTCAGCTCGTGGGTCGTCCAGGGCAACCGCCCACGTATCGCCGGCCCGGCAGCGCACCGAGAGGTCACCATCGGCATCGACAACGGCACTTGGCCATGAAGACAGGAGCACGAGGGCTCGGTCGGCGAGCCAGCCTTTGGCGACGCCGCCGAGGTCGAAGCGGACACCGGGTGGTCGGCTCACCACTGCGGTCCGGCGTGGACCTGACTCGAGTGACCAGCTGCGGCGCACTCCGGCTGCAAGCTCGGCGAAAGACAATCCTTCCGCAGCCAAGCGGGCGTCGAGCAGGGTGATGTCGACGAAGCCCTCGCTCTCATCCGCCGCTTCCCGCGCGGCCCACAAGGCCGCCGCCAGGGTTGGGCCGATGGGGACGCGAGTGCGCGAATCGGCGTTCAACGCCGAGAGCTCGGACGCCTCGAGGTGCCGGCTGAGGCGGTCGGCCCAGCAGCCGATCCGCGACAGGAGGCGCCGCGCATCGTGTTTCGCGCGCCCGTCGCCGGCCGGCGCGGCGAGATGCACGATAAGGCGGCCACCCATTGCGGTCGTCGCAACCGTCAGTGGAACGATAAGAGTCGGAAGCGAGTAACAGGCGACGCGGCTGGCGCGGGTCGGCCGCTCCGCGGTGATCATGGGATCACCTTGCCCGATTGCGTCGTCCGGACCACGACCGCGCGCTGCGCCGGGGCTGGCACCCTGGTCACGATCGTGATCGGTTTTGGGGCCTTGGCGTCGATGACGGTTGCCCCCGGCGGCGGTGACTGCCCTGGAGTGAGCTGGACGTAGACGATCGGACGCTGCTGGGTGACCATCGTGGGCGCCGTTGGCATGTTGACCACCGTCGAGGCGACCGGAGCCGGCGGGACGGCGATCGCGGTGATGAGCGCTGACAGGGCGGCGATGCCGGCCACCCCGAGGACGAGGCGCGCCCTGGTCGGGTCAGGTCGTGCACCGGGCACCTGGAACAGCTCATCGAGGCGTCCTGGACTCCCAGCGTGGCTCGCTGAAGATGGTTTGGTCATCAGCCGTCTCCCCCTTCGCTCTCGCTCTCGTTCTCAGAGCCCGTCCCAGGCACCGTGACGTGGACGACGCGGGGCGGCGCCGGCGGCGCCGGCTGGGTCACGTGGATCACCTTGGGCGACGGCGCCGGCCGCACGTAGACCACCTGGGGAGGGGCGGAATCCGCGGCCGCGGTCGGGAGCGGCGGCCCCTGGACCATGGCGCTGGCCGGGCCCGCGCTGGCCTGGTTGCGGGCGCCGAGATAGCCGTCAGCGATCAAGGCGCCGCCGACGAACGTGACGACAGCCAGTGCCGCGATCACGAGACCAGTCCGATGGATGGAGGCGTGCATGAGGTGGACCCCTGTGTGCCCGCTCAGTGATCTGAGCTACACGTCCACCCTATGGACGGAACCTGTGCTGGCCATATGGCCTGGATGAGAACGTTCCCATCAGGCCAGGCCGACGTAGAGCTCCTCCTCCTGGGCCATGTGCAGACTGAGGATCGCGTGGAGGCTGTACAGCACTCGGCGCAGGTCACGCTGATCGCCGTCCTCCGGCCCGCTGGTCGCAAGCTCGCCGACCTGGCGGCTGAACAGGCTGATCAAGTGGAAGATCTCGCGATGGGTCCGGCTCAGCGGAGCGGTCGCGTCATCGTCGCCTGAAGCGGTCGCAACGGACGGGTAGACCGTCTTGTCCTCGAAACGCTCGTGGTCAAGGAGCGGGCCGACCAGGAACGCGCTGATCGCCTGGACCTCGCTGAGCGCCGCCGCCGGCGTCATCTTGTCCAGGCGGTCGGCCGCCTGGCGGAGTCGTTCGATGTCTCCGTGGAGACCAGTGTGCGCAGCGTGCAGGGCCGGTCCGGTCTCGGCCCAGCCGGGCACGCTCGTCTGGCGTACGTCACCGCCGAGTGCCCGCAGGGCATTGAGGATCACCACCACGTCGATCAGCTCCTGGAGGATCGCTCCAGCCACCGGTGGCAGGAATCCGAGCGCCGCGACAATCATCGCGACGACCGACATGCCGATCCCCAGGACGACCGATTCCAGCGCGATCCGGCGCGACCGGCGGGCAATCCCGATCGCCTCGGCCAGGCGATCAAGGCGATCAACGACGATCACGATATCGGCAGCCTCCGACGCCGCCGTGGCGCCGCGGGCACCCATCGCAACGCCGACATCGGCCGCCGCGAGCGACGGCGCGTCATTGATCCCGTCGCCGACCATGACGACCAGTCCGCCCGAATCGGCTCGCTCCGATGCGACGATTTCGAGCTTCTCGGCGGGGGTACGCTCGGCCAGGATCGCATCGACGCCAATCGCCGAGCCAACCGTCTCGGCCACCGCCGGCGTGTCGCCGGTAACCATCACGATCCGCCTGATGCCGGCCCGGCGGAGCATCCGCAGCGCTCGCGGCGTTTCCGTGCGGATCGGGTCAGTCAGGATGAGGACGCCTTCGATCGTCCCGTCGACCCCGATGAAGGCCGTCGAGGAGCCCTCGAGGGCGGTCCGGCGGCGGAGCTCCCGGACCCGGCCCGGCAGGGGGCGACCGGCCACGATCCAATCGGCTTGCCCCACCTGGATGAGGCGAGCTGCAATCGAGCCGCCGACCCCGCTGCCCGCTTGTTCGGTCACCGCGTCGGGCAGCGCAAGGGTGAGGCTGCGCTCCCGGGCGCTGCGGACCACCGCCCCGGCAAAGACGTGCGGTGAGAGCTGCTCGACGGAAGCGGCCAGGCGGAGCAGCTCGTCAGGCTGAACCAAGCCGAAGGATTCGACCCCGGCGACGGTTGGGCTGCCGCCGGTGAGGGTTCCGGTCTTGTCGAAGAGCACAACGCTCGCCCGCGCCAGACTCTCCAGCGCCCCTCCGCCCTTGACGATGATCCCGCGACCGGCCGCGCGGGAGATCCCGGCCACGATCGCGATCGGTGCGGCAAGGATGAGCGGGCACGGCGTTGCGACGACCAGCACCGCAAGGGCCCGGACGGGATCGCCGGACAGGAGCCAGGCACCCCCGGCGATCCCGAATGTGAGCGGCAGGAAGAGCAGAGCGAAGCGGTCGGCCAGGCGGACGAACGGCGCCTTCGAGGAGGCGGCCGAGGCGACGAGTCGAATGATCCCGGCGTACGTGCTGGCCTCGGCGCTGGCCAGGCTGATCAGGTCGAAGGGTCCGCCCGCGTTAACGGTGCCCGATGCGATCTGGTCGCCCGCCTGATGGACCACTGGCCGGGATTCGCCGGTCAGGGCCGACTCGTCGAGCACCGCCGGCTCGCCCACGATCGTGCCGTCGACCGGTACGACTTCGCCCGGCTTGACAAGGAGGCGATCGCCCTGGACGACCGACTCGATCGGCGGCGAGGTCAGGCCGTCCGGCCCATAGCGGTGAACGACCCGGGGGGACCTGGCGAGCAACGCAGCAAGCTCGCGTCTTGCACGTGCGTCGGCGTAGTTCTCGAGCGCCCGCCCGGTGGTGATCATCACCGCGATCACGGCGCCTGGCAGCGTCTCATGAAGGACGATCGAGCCGACCATGGCCACGACCGCGATCAGGTCCACACCGACCTCGCCGTGGCGGAGCGCTTCGGCGATTTCGATGATCAGTCGGACCGAGACGACGACGGCGAGTGCGGTCCAAATCCCGTCGGCGGTGCCCGCCCGGCCGGCGAGGACCGCTCCGATCCCGGCCGCGAGCGCCACGACCGAGATCGGCAGGAGCGGCCGATCGATGGTCCGCAGGACGCCCTGGAGGGCCGGTGCCTGGGCGGCGAACGGCGACGGGGTACTCATCCAGCCATGATGGGCGCGATCCTGCCGAACCGTCGGCCGGCCGGTTTCGAATGGTATCGGCTCTTCACCACCGGCTAGGATCGTCTCGTGCGTTCCCTGGCCGCTCCATTCGCTGACATCGTGGCCGGTCGGGCCACCCGCATCGGCCTGTCGGGCCTCGCCCTGCTCGGGAACCGCCTGCTGACCAAGGACACGGCATTCCCCCACGTCGAGCGCGATGCGTTCGCCCTGAATGGCCTGCTGCCGGACGCCGTTCTGACCATCGACGAGCAACTTGAGCTTGAGCTCGAGCACCTCCGGGCGAAATGCAGTCCACTCGAGCAGTACATCGGCCTGGCCGCGCTCCAGGATCGCAATGCGACCTTGTTCTATCGGCTGCTCGCCGACCACCTCGAGGAGTTCCTGCCGATCGTCTATACGCCCACGGTGGGGCTCGCCTGCGAGCAGTACAGCCATGTCATCCGGCGGACCCGCGGGACCTGGATCACGCCCGCCGATCGGGACCGCATCCCCACCCTGCTGCGCCAGGGTCCGTTCGAGGACGTGCGCCTGATCGTGGTGACCGACAACGAGCGGATCCTGGGCCTCGGCGACCAGGGCGCCGGGGGGATGGCCATCCCGATCGGCAAGCTCGCGCTGTACACGGCCGTGAGCGGGATCCACCCGTCGCTGACGCTGCCCATCAGCCTCGATGTCGGCACCAGCAACGAACGGCTCCTGGCCGACCCGCACTACCTTGGCTACCGAGCCCCGCGCTTGCGCGGCGCCGAGTACGACGCGCTCGTCGCAGCGTTCGTCGCGGGCGTGCAGGAGGCCTGGCCGGGCTGCCTGATCCAGTGGGAGGACTTCAAGCAGCACAACGCGATGGCGATCCTGGACCGCTACCGGCAACGGGTTCCATCGTTCAACGACGACATCCAGGGGACCGCCGTCGTGGTGGTC
>PNAZ01000113.1:0-2133 GCA_003169655.1 Chloroflexota bacterium | reverse complement strand
GTGTCGCTGCTCGAAACCGTCCGCGCCCGCCGGCCAACCTTTCTGGTCGGGACAACGGGCGTTGCCGGGACATTCGACGAGCCGGTCGTGCGGGCGATGGCCGACGCGCTCGGCCCGACGGGGACACCCACGATCCTGCCGCTGTCGAACCCCACGTCGTCGTCGGAAGCCACGCCCGCGCAGTGCTTTGCCTGGACCGGCGGCCGGGCTCTTGTCGCGACCGGGTCGCCGTTCGACCCGGTGACGGTGGACGGACAGCGCGTGGAGGTCGCCCAGGCCAACAACGTGTACGTCTTCCCCGGCGTCGGGCTGGGCGCCATCGTCGGCGAAGCCCCGATGGTCACCGATCAGATGTTCCTGACCGCGGCGCGGACCCTCGCCGCCTCGGTCTCGGACAACCGGCTGCGCGCTGGTTTCCTGTTCCCGCCGATCGGCGAGCTGCGATCAGTCGCGCGGGCGATCGCCGTGGCCGTCGCTGGACCTGGCTTCGAGCATGAGATCGACGCCTCGATGTGGCGGCCAGCCTACGTGCCATACCTGCGCGAGCGCTCGGTGGAGCGCCGTCAACGGGGCACCGATTAGCCTCAGTTTCGGCCTCAGTCGTCGAATGCGACCTCGGCTTGCCCGGCGCAGGGTTCGGGAACGCAACGGTCACCACGCTCTCAAAGGTCTTCGAGCTTTGTCAATCGGCCAGCCTCGATATCCGTGCGTCCCTCGAGGGCACTCTCGTGTGCCCCTGGCATCGCGTCGAGTAGAGCGGCCACGTGCTCGGGAGAGGGATCCGCCTGGTCGAGCGCCCTCGATAGCAACGACCGGGCGATCGTGCCCGGATTGACGTAGGTCCGCTCCGCCAGGCGGTGCAATTTCGCCGCATGCTCGTCGTCGAGCAGGACGTTGAATCGGTTCGTCGGCGACTCTGACACGGAACCTCCTACAGAGGATTGAAGGTCGCTAGAGGTTCGTCGGCAGCTCGAGCCGGGCGAGGCGATCCGGATCGAGAAGGATGTCGATCTCGGTGATCCCATCGGGTCCGAAGGCCAGCCCGATCACCGCGTACGGTTTGTCGCCGGCGGTCACGAAGAACCCAGGTGCGCCGTTCACGAGGACCCGCCGGGCGCCCGGGGCGAGATGGCGGAACGACATGGCCTGCTGCGCCACCTCGCGCACGCCGTGGGACACCCGACTGCGGCCGGCCGATGAGGGTCCGGGACCGAAATCCGCCCGAGCGACTACGTTCGGGTCCAGGACACGCACGAGCGCGTCGAGGTCGCCCTCCCGGGCGGCGGCGAGGAACGCATCGACCAGCTCCCATTGTCGCGGGAGCGGCACCTCGACCGACGCCCGAGCCCCGCGGACGCGCCGTCGCGCCCGGCTCGCGAGCTGGCGGGTGGCCTCGACGTTGCGCTGGACGATCGGCGCAATCTCGTCGAACGGCAACCCCAGCGTGTCGTGGAGCACGAATGCCAGTCGCTCCGCCGGGCTCAGTGCCTCGAGCACGATCAGCAGCGCGAGCCCGACCGAGTCGGCCAGGAGCGCCTCCTGTTCGGGGCTGGACCCCGCCGGATCCGAGATGACCGGATCCGGGGTGACGAAGTCGAGCGAATCCTCGCGGCGGGAGGTCCGGACTCGGAGCCGATCGAGGCACAGTCGGGCGACGATCGTCGTCAACCACGCGCCAAGGTTGTCGACCGCGGTGGTGTCGACGCGGCTCGCCCGCAGCCAGGCGTCCTGGACGACATCGTCGGCCTCGGCGAGCGAGCCGAGCAGCCGATAGGCGGTCCCGCGCAGGTGGAGGCGGTGGGTCTCGAAGCGGCTCGCCAGGGCATCGGCGGGAGTGCTGGCCGGCGGGGTGGTCACTGATCGGTCACGTTGCCTTGATTGGATCCGTCACTCATACGACGTACCCGCGGCACCTGACGTGACCAATTGACGCCCGACCGAGGATCCCCACGATGACTCCAACTGTCCCCCATGCCGATCATCATGGCGACGAACGTGACGCCCCGAAGGCCGGCGTTCGCGCCCCGCTGTTCGTTCGCGGCTCGAACCCGCTCACCCGCCGGTTGCTGCGAGCCGGCCTGCCGATGGGCCCCAACACCCTTCTCACCGTACGCGGCCGGACGAGTGGCGTAC
>PNAZ01000161.1:13168-13456 GCA_003169655.1 Chloroflexota bacterium | reverse complement strand
GTTGCTGGCGTCCATCGCGCCTTCGGCCGCCCCGGCGCCAACGACGGTGTGCAGCTCGTCGATGAACAGGATCACCCGGCCCTCGGAGTCCTTGATCTCCTTGAGCACGGCCTTCAGCCGCTCCTCGAACTCGCCCCGAAACTTCGCCCCGGCAATCAACGCACCCAGATCGAGCGAGATCACCCGCTTGTCACGGAGGGTCTCGGGCACGTCGCCACGGATGATCCGCTGGGCCAGGCCTTCGACGATCGCCGTCTTGCCGACGCCCGGCTCGCCGATCAGGACCGG
>PNAZ01000161.1:10220-13150 GCA_003169655.1 Chloroflexota bacterium | reverse complement strand
GATTCGGGATTGGCCGAGGTGACCCGCTGGCCGCCCCGGACGCTGTGGAGCGCCTGGAAGATCGCCTCGCGGCCGGCGCCGTGGCGCTCGAGGAGAGCCTGCGCCTCGCCGCCCGACTCGGCCACCCCGAGGAGCAGGTGCTCGGTCGAGACGTACTCGTCGGTCAGCCGGCGCGCCTCTTCCTCGGCGCGCTCGATCACCCGCTTGGCCCGCGGGTCGAGCGTGATCTGGCCGCCCTGGACGCGGGCGCGCCTGGCGAGCAGGCCGGCCAGCTCGTCGCGGAACGCGGGCAGGTCGACGCCGAGGCGACGGAGCGTCTCCGCCGGAACGCCGTCGTCGGGTTCGACGAGGGCGGCCAGGATGTGCTCCGAATCGAGGATCGGGCTGTCCAGGGTCTGGGCGTTCTGCTGGGCGGCGACGATCGCCTCCTGGGCCTTCTGGGTGAAACGGTCAAGTTGCATGGTTGGTACTCGCTATGAGGTCGTGACCCGCGGATCGGGCTGATTGACGAGATCGAGGAGGGTGCCGGCGGCCGTCCGGGCCTCGTCGCCCAGGTTGGTCGGGAGGATCACCCGCACGGTGACCAGCAGGTCGCCGACCGGCTTGACGCCCTCCTTGGGCTTGAGTCGGGGCATGCCCTGACCGGTGAGCCGGAACGTCCGTCCGTTCTGGGTGCCGGCCGGAATCTTGAGCAGGACTTTGCCTTTTAACGTTTCGACGGGGACCTCGGCTCCGAGCAGCGCCTCGCGCAGGGTGATCGGCAGGTCGCGACTCAGGTCGGCACCCCTGCGGCCGAAGACTGAGTGGGGTCGGACCCGGGTGACGAGGTCGAGGTCGCCGCCGTCGGCGCCCTTGCCTCGGAGGCGGATCCGGCTGCCCGTCTCCACGCCCCGGGGGACGGCCACTTCGAGCCGCTTGCCGTCGAGCTCGAGCAGCCGGCGGGTGCCGTGGAAGGCTTCTTCGAGGCCCAGTTCGACGTCCGCCTCGCTGGTCACCTGGCCGTGGGCGGGGTTGGCCCGGCCGTTCGGGGCGGCGCCGCCGCCCTCGAGGTTGAGGCCGGCCAGGATGTCCTCGAAGCTGGCTCCGCCGACCGGTCGCGAACCGCGACCGCCGCTGGCCGGCGAGGTCTCCGCACCACCGGCCGCTCCGAAGAACGTCCGGAAGAAGTCGCTGAAGCCGCCGCCGTCGCCGGAGCTCCGGAACTCGTAGCGGACATTGCCGCCAGGGCCGCCGGCGCCTTGGCTGAAGCCCGCGAACTGGCCGCCCGGCCCGAACGGGTCACCGGCCGCGGCGCGGCCCCCGGGTGCACCACGCCGGCCGGCGCCGGCCTGCGAGAGGGCTTCCCAGTTGGCCCCAAGCATGTCGTACTTGGAGCGCTTGTCGGGATCCGAGAGGACCTCGTTGGCCTCGTTGATCTCCTTGAACCTGGCCTCGGCCGCCTTGTCACCAGGCTTGAGGTCCGGGTGATGCTGGCGGGCGAGCTTGCGGAAGGCGCGCTTGATCTCCGCCGGGGTAGCGTCGCGCTTGACCCCCAGCGTCGCGTAGTAGTCGCGATAGTCCATCAGCAGGTCCTCCGGGCCTGATGACCCGCCGCCTGGCGCCGGCCGGCCGCTTGGTCAGCGGCCGGTGCGACCCTGCGCCGTCCGGCCGGCGGATCCGCGGTCCAGTGTGGCGCGCCGATTGACGGCTCGCTCGCCCTTGCCAGTCCCCGTTTCGGCGTTCGAACCCTGGACCGAGACCGGCGGCTGGCCGGTCGGCGGGAACGTTGGCCGGACGGCCGGCCCAGCGCCGGTCGAGGCGTCCCGATCGGGCAGCTGAACCGGACGAGGAGCCAGGGCGCGTGGCTTCCGCCGGAGCGCAGCGTCGAGCACCTGCACCATCTCGTCGACCAGGACGAGCTTCATCTGCTTGCGAATCTCCTCGGGGATATCGCGCAGGTCGCGCTCGTTCTTGCGCGGCAGGATGACCATCCCGGCGCCCGACAGGTGGGCGGCCAGGATCTTGCTCTTCAGGCCGCCGATCGGCAGGACCCGCCCGCGGAGGGTGATCTCGCCGGTCATCGCCACGTCCTTGCGGACGGGGATCCCGGTCAGCGCGCTGACCATGGCCGTGGCCATCGTCACGCCCGCCGACGGGCCGTCCTTGGGGATGCCGCCGGCCGGCACGTGGATGTGCAGGGTGTTGCGCTCGAAGACCTCGCGCTCGATGCCCAGTGAGGCCGCGTTGGCCCGGATCCAGGACAGGGCGGCCCGGGCGGACTCGCGCATCACTTCACCGAGCTGTCCGGTGAGGATGAAGTCCTCCTTGCCTTCCATCTTGGTCACCTCGACGGCGACGATGTCGCCACCGGCCTCGGTCACGACCAGGCCTGTTGCCGACCCGGTCTGATCCTCGGCCTCGAGCTCGCCGTACTCCCAGCGCGGCGGTCCGAGGTACTCCTCGAGGCGCTTGACGTCGACGACGGTCTTGCGCTTGCGACCCTCAGCCACGCTGCGGGCCACCTTGCGCATCACGTTGGCAATCTCGCGCTCGAGATTACGGACGCCGGCCTCCTTGGTGTAGGCCTGGACCAGGCGGACCATCGCCTCGGGCGTGATCTCGATCCGCTTGTCGTTCAGGCCGTGGTTCTGCATCTGCTTGGGAACCAGGAACCGGCGGCCGATCTCGATCTTCTCCTGCTGGGTGTAGCCCGGCAGCTGGATGATCTCCATCCGGTCGCGGAGCGCGGCCGGGATCGGATCGACCAGGTTGCCGGTCGCGATGAACAGCACTTTGCTCAGGTCGAAGGGCACCTCCAGGTAGTTGTCCTGGAACGTGTTGTTCTGCTCCGGGTCGAGGACCTCGAGGAGCGCGGAGCTCGGGTCGCCCCGGAAGTCCATCCCGATCTTGTCGATCTCGTCGAGCATGAAGACGGGGTTGTTCGTACCCGC
>PNAZ01000161.1:0-10172 GCA_003169655.1 Chloroflexota bacterium | reverse complement strand
GTCTTGCCCACGCCGGGCGGTCCAACCAGGGCGAGGATGGGCGAGCGGATCGTGTCGGTCAGGACGCGGACCGCGAGGTATTCCAGGATCCGTTCCTTGATCTTCTCCAGGCCGTAATGGTCCTCATCGAGGATCCGGGCCGCTTCGCGGATGTCGAGCTGATCGGTGGTCGAGACGTTCCAGGGCAGGCCGACCAGCCAGTCGACGTACGTCCGGATCACGCCGACCTCGGGCGAGGCGGACGGAATCCGGCTCATCCGGTCGACTTCCTTGATCGCCCGCGCCTTGATGTCGTCGGGCATGCCCGCCGCTTCGACCTTCTCGCGCAACTCGTTGAGCTCGGCCTGCTGCGGATCGTCCTCGCCCAGCTCGCGCTGGATTGCCTTGAGCTGCTCGCGCAGGATGTACTCGCGCTGGGTCTTGTCCATCTCGGACTTGACCTCGGACTGGATCCGACCCTTGAGCTCGAGGATCTCGACCTGCCGGGCGAGGAAGGTGCTGACCAGCTTGAGGCGCTCGGTGACGTCGATCGTCTCGAGCAGCTCCTGGCGCTGCTCGGTGGTCATGTCCGGGCTGTAGGCGATCATGTCGGCTAGCAGGCCCGGCTCGGTGATGTTGCGGGCGGCGACAGCCGCCTCGGGCGGGACCGGTGCGCCGTTCGCGACATAGGCCTCGATCTGGCCCTGGACCGAGCGCATCAGTGCCTGGATCTCGACCCCGACGGGGGCGGTGTCGGCGAGGTGCTCGACGGTCGCGACGAGGTACGGCCCCGACGCGTTGAAGCCGGTCACCCGGAGGCGGCTCTGGCCCTGGACGATGGCCCGCACCGTGCCGTCCTGGAGCTGAACGACCTGGGCGATCTTGGCCAGGGTGCCGATCTCGTAGAGCTGCGACGCGTCGGTGATGTCCTCCATCTCCGGCGAGCGCTGGGTGACAAGGGCAATCGGGCCGCCGCTGGCGACGGCGGCGTTGAGGGCCGCGACGCTCTTGTCCCGGCCGACCTGGAGGGGCACGATCATCTCCGGGAAGATCACGGTCTCGCGCAGGGCGACGAGAGGCAGCTCGCGAATCGTCGGCTCGCCCTTGGTCGACTTGGCGCCGGCCTTGGTGGCGGACCGGACCCCGGCCCTCGCCGTCTTGCTCGCGTCCGCGGCCGAGACGGCCTGGGGGTCGGTTGCCCGCGTGGTCCGTCGCCGGGTCTCGGGATTCGACGGTTTGCTAGCCATTGCCTGGTTCTCCTTGTCGACGGCTCGTGGCCGCCGCTCGTTGGTCACGGTATCGGGTTCTCGATCGTCCGCCAGCGGACGAATCTCCTACGAACGTCAGTGGTGGTCGGCGCCGACGACTTGTCGGGTCCGGTTGGATGCGTCTTGCGGTGGTTGCCCGGAGGTTGGTGGGCGGGTTGCCTGGGTCGTCCCCGATGACGCGCCGCCTACGCTGGCGGCGGGCTGCGTGGGTGCGGCGCCTAAGGCTTGGGGCAGGTCCGACGACTCGGCTTTCGAGGCTTGCCGGGCCTGTTCGTCGTCGAAGGCGTTGGCCTCGTCGAACAGGGTTTCGAGAATCCTGGTGCCGAGCCGTTCCTCCAGCTCGAAGAGGATCCGGATCCCAGCCAGGTTGACGCCCCGGTTCTGGGTCAGGTGACGGATCCACAGGATCCGCCGGACGTCCTCTTCGCTGTACAGGCGAATGTTGGTTGCCGTCCGCGCCGGGCACAGGAGCCCTTCGTCTTCATAGATCCGCAACGTGCGCGGATGGACGCTGACGATGCTCGCGGCGACGCTGATCACGTACACCGGACGGGTGGGATCTCGATCGAGTCGGCCCATCTCAGTGGCTCCGGTCGGACCGATTCGCGGCCCTCGTAGTAGACATGACGAGAGTCTAGAACCCTGTCAATACCATTGTCAAGAGTTTGTGCGAGGTTCTTCCATCAAGCTTGGAAGGGGCTTCGGCAGGGCTCCTGGGGCGACGGTGCTCATCGAGCGGACGGTAGCCCCGATCCGGCTCCGATTCCACGGTACGAATGGGAGGCACCACGCTCGGCGGGGCGCCGGAATGTCACGACCATCCTTAGTCGGAGTGTTCCAGGCCCTTCAGCGGCCCGAAATCGGCCCGGCAGACCCTGTTGAGCTGCGCTCTATCAGTGGTAGCCGTGAAATGGGTCGTAAGGCCCGAATCGAGTGCCCGAACCGCGTCACCTAAGAATGTGCGTGATAAAGCGCGCGCTTGCCGCCGCGCTCCGCAACCTGCCCGAGTTGGCGCTGCCCATGGCCCTTCCACGAGTCGACCTGGAAGGCACGGGTCGGGCCGGGCGGCGCGATTTCACGACTATCCGTAAGCGGCGCGTTCCGAGCCGTTCAGCGGGCCGAAATCGGCCTCACAGACCCGCTTGAGCCGCGATTTATCAATAGTGGCGATGAAATGCGTCTTAAGGCCCGAATCGGGCGCCCGAACAGCGTCACATAAGGATGTGTGTGATAGAGCGCCGGCTTGCCCGACGGACGCCTGCGCTGCCCGAGCCCGGCGCACAGCCCGCCGCCTCGGCGCGCCGCAGAGCCCTCAGCCGCGCGGCGTCGTGGCGACCTCGATTGCGTCGGTGGCGTCGCCGATCAGCTGCTCGTGGAGGGCCGCCTGGCACTCCGTCTTGCCGATCGCGATCACCTTGTCGCCCTCGGCCAGGACCGTATCGGCCCGGACCGAGATGGCGACTTCGTCGCGGATCACGGCGAAGATCGCGCAGCCCTCAGGCAGCGGGATGTCGCGCGCGTTCCGGCCGATGGCCGGCGATGAGGGCTGCAGGAGGGCCTCGATCAGCTCGAGCTCGCCGACGCCCAGGGCGGCCAGGTGGAGCAGCTCGTGGACCGGGATGTCCTGCTCGATCGAACCCAGGATCATCCGGGTGGGGCTGATCAGCTCGTCAACGCCGAGGTGCCGGAAGAGCTCCTCGTTCTTCGGGTTGTTGACCCGGGCGATCGTGCGCGGCACGTCGAAATGGTGCTTGGCCATCTGGCAGATCACGAGGTTGTCCTCGTCATCGCCGGTGACCGCGGCCACGACGTCGGCCCGATTGCAGCCGGCTTCGGCCAGGTACTTGCCCTCACAACCGTCGTGGGCGACGACGATCGAACCGATCTCGTCGGCGATCTGCTGGGCCCGTCGGGCGTCCTTCTCCATCAGGACCACCTCGTGCCCGGAGCCGAGCAGCTCCTTGGCCAGGTAGTAGCCAACCTTGCCGCCGCCAATGACCAGGACGAACACGGCTCAGCCCTCCAGCTTGGTGGAGCCGCTCGCGACCGAGTCGGCCGGCGGGTTGGCGGCGTCGAGCGTCCGGATGGGGATGCCGGCTTCGGCCAGGCCGGCGATCAGATCGGCCGCGGTCTCGGTGCCGCCCGGGCCGCCGGCGGCGCCCGTGCCGACGGGTCCCTCGCCGGCGTCGTGCCGATGATGGCCGCTGCTGGAGCGCACGCCGGGCACGACCGCCACGGGCAGCTTGAGGTAGGACAGGATCGCGTTGGCCATCAGGTCAGTCCGGCAGATCGTGGCGATGCCCAGCTCGGCGTAGGCCAGGGCCCGCAGCGGGTCGTTGATCTTGGCGATGACCTGCCCGACCCGGAAGGCCTCGGCCGCCAGTTGGGCGGCCATGATGTTCCGGTTGTCGCCCTCGGTCATGGCCAGGAACAGGTCGACGTCCTCGGCGCCGGCTCGCTGGAGGGTGTCCTCATCGGTCCCGTCGCCGCGCAGGGCGCTGCCCTTGAACGTGCTCGGCAGGCGGTCGAAGGCCGCCGTCGAGATGTCCAGGATCGTGACCTGATGGCCGCCGTCGTCGAGCATCACGGCGAGCATCGCGCCCACCCTGCCGCAGCCGACGATCACTGTTCGCATTGCTCAAGAACCTCGTGAGATCTCGACGATCGGTTCGCGGACCACCCACACGGCACAGGGGGCGTTCGACAACACGTAGGGTATGGTGCTCCCGATCGCGAAGTCGCCCCCGAACCGCTTGCGGTAGGGCAGGCCCAGGATCAACATGTCGGCCGCTCGTTCGCTCGACTCATCGACGAGCGCGGCACCCACGTCGCGTGCCTGGAGCAGGACCGTCTCGATCTCCTGGTGTTCCGATTCGGCGATTCCTTCGACTGCATCAAGGACGCGTTGGGCATCCTCGGACCGGCTGGCGACGTCCGCTTCGAGGGGCAGACTCCAGTCGATCTCGACCACGTGCACGGCGACCAGCTGGGCCTTGCTCAGCTTCGCCGCCTGGCAGGCCAGGCGGACGATGCGGGCGTCACTGGAACCGCCATTGACCGCGAGGACCGCGCGTTTGAACGGCGGTTGATGGACGTCGGGCACGGCCGTCACGATACCACTGCCGCACGTTCCCGAACCGTGTCGGGTGTTCGATTCAGGATTGGCTGGTGGTTTCAGGCACCGGCGGCGGATCGAACCGGCTCTCTTCCTCGCGTCGATAGGGAGAGCTCACGACGACCGTGTGCGGCCGCCCCACGAGGACCGCCCGGAGCCGCTTCGAGGACTGGTTGTAGAGGATCCGCTCCCACCAGTGCCGGGCGACATACTCGGGCACCACGACGAACGTGATCGGCTCGGGCTTGTCCGGCGGCCAGGCCCGGTCGAGGACGTCGAGGTAGGCGAGGAGCGGCCCGACGAGAGCGCGGTAGGGCGATTCGACGACCACCAGGGGCACCCCCGGAACCTGTCGTTCCCACTGGGCTCGGACGGCGAGGGCGGCATCCGGATCCTCGGAGATATAGACCGCCCGGACGTCCTCGCTGATCGACCGCCCGACGTTGACCGCCTGGATCACCGCCCGGGTGAGCCCCGGGATCGGGATCACGACCCGCTCTTCGCGGTGGGGCGGCCTGAGGATGTAATCGGGCCGGATCGCCAGCTGGCGCTGGGCGGCGCCGTACTGGCGCTGGATGAACAGCATCATCGCCACGAGGACGGGGATCAGGATGATGACCAGGTAGGCGCCGTTCTGGAACTTCACCGACGTGACGATGATCAGGACGACGAAGGTCAGCACGCAGCCGAACGCGTTGACGACGGCCCGCCACCACCAACCCGGCTCGCGGGTCGTGAACCAGTGCTTGACCATCCCCGACTGTGACAGCGTGAAGCACACGAAGACGCCGACCGAGTAGAGCGGGATCAGGGCATGCGTGTCGCCGTTGAACAGGACCAGCAGTCCGAAGGCGATCGCGGCGAGCAGCACGATGCCCCACGAATAGGCCAATCGATCGCCTCGGAAGCTGAACTGGCGGGGCATGTAGCCATCCGCGGCCAGGATCGCCGCCAGTCGCGGGAAGGCGTTGAAGCTGGTGTTGGCGGCCAGGAACAGGATCAGGGCGGTGGCGATCTGGAACAGGTAGAAGAGCGGGCTCGCGCCGAAGACGGTCCCGGCGACAAGGGCCACCACCGTCGGGCCACCGCTGTTGTCGACGGACGGGACGATCGCAAACGCGCGGGCGACGATCGTGATCCCGATGAAGATGATTCCCAGCAGGAACGCCATCGTGATCATCGTGTTGGCGGCGTTCTTCGCTTCGGGCTTCTTGAATGCAGGTACGCCGTTGGCGATCGCCTCGACCCCGGTCAGGGCAACCGAACCTCCGGCGAAGGCCTTCAGGAGCAGGAAGATGCTGAGCTGCTCGGTGGCGCCCAGGGGCACGGCGTCCGGCTGCGGCGGCAGGGCGTGGGCCGTGCCGCTCACGATCCGGAAGACCCCGCCGACGACGATCAGCAGGGCCAGGCCGACGAACAGATAGGTCGGCACGGCGAAGATGTTGCCCGACTCGCGCAGCCCGCGGAGGTTGCCGATCGTGATCAGGGAGATCGATACGAACGCGATCTCGATCCGGTAGTCGAAGGCAGCCGGCAGGATCGACTGGATCTGCTGGATCGCCGAAGCCGTGGACACCGCCACGGTCATGACGTAGTCGATCAGCAGCGCCGCCGCCGCGATCAGGCCGAAGATCGGGGCGAGGTTCTGGCGGGCAACGATGTACGCCCCGCCGCCGTTGGGATAGGCGCGGCAGACCTGGCGGTATGAGAACGACACGATCGTCAGGAGGAGCGCGATTGCGATCGAGACGCCGATCGAGTAGGCGAGCGCGCCGGCCGCCCCGGCGACGATCAGGACCCGCAGGATCTCCTCGGTCGCGTACGCCGACGAGCTGATGGCGTCCGAGCTGAAGATTGCCAGGGCCTTCTTCTTGGCCAGGCGCTCGCCGATCTCCTCCTCGCTGGCCAGCGGTCGCCCGAAGACCAGGCTTCGAGCCCGGAAGACCAGCCGCCCGGCAGGCGTCAGGGGCACGCTGGCGGCCTGCTTGGCCACCATCTGGCCAGGGCCGGTGTAGCGGAAGTAGGGCGAATGCGGGCGCTCGACCCGGACGCGCCGGTCGGCGAGCTTGCGCCCGGGCAGGGGCCGACGGCCGCCGATCATCGGGCGGGCGCTATGCCGACGATTTCCACCGGACCTCCGTCTCCCATCCCACCAACGGCCAAGGCTATCACTCGGGTTTGTCGCGCTCAGATCCCAAAGGTCAGTCGGCTGACCCCCCGGGCCGGGAGCCGGGCCTTGCGCATCGCCGCCTGGGTCGCCTCGATGTCGTATTCGACCCGGATCCAGGTGACGACCGGGCCGGCCAGGTCGAGGACGAGGGCGCTTGCCCGGGCATCGCCATCACGCGGCTGTCCGACGCTGCCCGGGTTGACCAGCGCCCGCCGGCCGTCGAGGGCCAGGCTCGAGCCGGGCGGCGGGGTCAACGCAGCGAGCCCGGCCAGGTCGCTCGAGCCGGGCAGCGTGGCATAGGCGATCGGCAGGTGGGTGTGCCCGAAGAGGCCGTACGCTGATGGCAGCAGGGCCATGTTCTCGGCTGCCGCTACCTCGGTCACGATGTACTCCCAGGTGGGATCGCGCTGGCTGCCGTGGACCAGGCTCCACGAGTCGACCGTCAGGCGGGCCGGCAAGGCGGCCAGCCATTCGCGGGTCGCCGGGCTGATCGTCCGCCGGGTCCACTCCATCGCGGCCCGGGCATCGACGTTGAAGTCGCGGATCACGTCGTCGCCGATCGCGGCCAGGTCGTGGTTGCCCCGGACCCCGATCGCGCCCAGCTCGCGCAGCCGGTCCACGACGGCGTCAGGATCCGGCCCGTAGCCGACCACGTCGCCGAGCTGCCAGATGCCATCGACGGCCCCCACCCGGGCGAGGATCGCGTCGAGGGCGCGCAGGTTGGCGTGGATGTCGGACAGGACGGCGACACGCATCAGGGCGAGGGTAGCCGCTCACCGGCGAGCAGGGGCAGCCGCCGGCGCTGGGCCGGATCGCGGGGATAGCCGGCCGGCGTCGCCGCCACCTTCTCGACGACGACCAGGACGTGGTCCTCGAGGCCGGCCAGGGTGATCGGCAGGATCCGGGGCGGGCCGCCACCGAGCAGCTCGATGGCCGTAGCCGCGGCGCCCAGCTCGGCATCGAGCGGGCGCCGCTTCCAGGCGACGAGCAGGCCGCCGGGGGTCACCAGGGGCAGGGCGACCTCGGCCAGCTCGGGCAGTGCGGCGATCGCCCGAGCGACCACGGCCGGCCAGCGCTCCCGATGGCGACGATCCTCCGCCAGCGCTTCGGCTCGGCCATTGAAGACCTCGATCTCGCCGGTCGCGGGCCCCGCGTCGACCCTCAGCAGCCCGGCCGCGGCGGACAGGAAGGCCGCCTTCTTGGCGACACTCTCGACCAGCAGCGTCCGGCGGGCCGGCAGGGCCAGGGCCAGGGGCAGGCCCGGGTAGCCGCCGCCGCTGCCCAGGTCGAGAAGGGCGTCGAGGCCCCGCTCGCGCAGGGCAAAGACCGCGGTCAGGCTGTCGAGGATGTGCTCGCGGACGGCCGCCTCGGCTGTCCGGATCGCGCTCAGGTTGATCGACTGGTTCCAGGCCAGCAGGAGGCGCAGCTGGTCGACCAGGCCGCGCACGACGGGCTCCGCGAGATCGTCCAGGCCGAGCGTCGCGAGCCCCTCGGCCAGGGCGGCCAGGGCCTCCGCCGGGAGCGGGGGCAGGCCCTCAACGCGCGACGGGAGCGGTTCGCGATCCTGGCTCACGCATCCTCCGGATTCGGGGAGGTGAACCGGCCGCTAGCGCTCCCGGCGTCGACGTATGTACGCACCGAGAGGTCGATCGGTCTTCTGCGCCGCGCCTGGTTCCGGTCCGGGTCTCCCCGGGCCCCTCACGCGTCACGTTACCCTGCGACCCCGCTTGGGTGCGGTTGCTGGACGCTAGGTGACGGTTTCCGGCCAGTCAACCGGGTTATCCACGAAGTCAACATCGGATTGGCGAAGATGGTGGAAAACCGTGGTGGCCGAACGCCCTCAGCCCGCTTCGGAGCCGTCCCCGGCGCGCTGGGCTGCCCGCATCGCCCGGATGACGGCCGCCTCCTCGAGGCGTATCTCTTCGGCATTGAGGGCGGCCTCGAGCGAAGCGCGGAGGATGTCCAGGTCCACGTCGGCCGGGCCGGGCAGGGCCAGCACGAAGCTCGAGCCCGAGTCCTTGACCGAGGCCACGTCCAGGTCCCCGGACATCGCCCGGGCGAGCTCGCGGGCGATCGGCAGGCCCAGGCCGGTGCCCGTGATCCGGGCGTGGCCGGGCAGGCGATAGAAGCGCTCGAAGATCCGGGGCCGGTCCTCGGCATCGATTCCAGCCCCATCATCGCGGACGGCGACAAGCGCGACCCGGCCGTCGAACCAGCCGGCGATCTCGATCGTGCCCCCGGACGGGGTGAACTTGAGGGCGTTGCCGGCCAGGTTGGTCAGGATCTGCTCGACCCGCCGGCGATCGCCGACCGCGGCCCTGATCCGCGGCGGGAGATCCGCGTGGAGCTCGACCTCGCGTTTTAGGCCGATCGGGCGCAAGGCACCCAGCACCCGCCGGGACACGTCGGCAATCGAGAACGGGGCCAGGTCGAGGGCCAGGTTGCCCGCCTCGATCCGGCTCATCTCGAGCAGGTCGGCGACCAGCTCGGCCATCGTGTCGACGATCTCCCGGCTGCGGTCCATGAAGTCGGCCCGGACCGCCGGGTCGTCGACCTTGCCCTCGGCGATCAGCTCGAGGTAGCCGGCCAGCCCGGTCAGCGGCGTGCGCAGGTCGTGGGCGACGGTCGAAACGTAGCGTTCGCGCTCGCGATCGCGTGCGGCCATGTTGGCCGCGGCGTCCTCGCCGGCCATCTGGCTGGTGACCAGCGCCAGGGCGACAGCGGCGTGACGGGCCATCTGGCTGGGCAGCCGGTCGCCGACGCCCTCGACCGCGCCAAGGCTGGCCAGCTCGAAGCCGAGGACGACCCGGCCGCTGCTCGGGATCTCGATCCAGGCGTAGTGCTGGGCGCCCTCGGCGGCCCGGGCGGTGGGCCGATGGCCAGGCCCGGTCGCCCGGACGATCGAGATTGCCGCCGGGGCGGTCGCGGCCCGCTCGGCGCGCGAGCCGGGACCGCGGGCGTCGAGCCAGGCCGCCAGCGCGATCGGGTCGGCCGGGTCTTCGTCCTCGCCCGCCGCGACCGCGATGCGGCGCTCGGGGGCCACCGACAGGACGGCGGCCCGACGGGCCCCGACGGTCTCGGCCAGGAGGCCCAGCAGGGCGGCCAGTCGTGCTTCCGCGCTGAGGTCGGCGACCAGGATGTCGAGCGAGCGGGCGAGGAGCGCTGTCTCCCGCCGGTTCTGCTGATCGTCGGCCCGCCGGGCCTTGACTCGACGCTCGGAGAAGGGCGGTGGCGCGCCGATTTCAGGACCGGGCATGGAACGGCGAGCCTGGGGATCAGTCATCGACGCTGATCCTCGCAGTGGAGCGCGGCGCTGGAGATCACCCGAACGTCCTGATCCGGCGCGGATCGCGGCCGACCGCCCCCGTCAGGCGGGACGGCTCGCTCCACGCACCGGACGACCGAGCGTCCGGCGGACGACATCGACGACTTCGTCGACGTAGGCATCCGATTCGCCGCGTTCGGCCGCGGTCCGGAGACAGCCGCGGACGTGGTCCTCGAGGATCAGGATCCCGACCGAGTCGAGGGCGGCCCGCAGGGCGGCCGTCTGCTGGAGGATGTCGACGCAGTACTCCTCGCGCTCGATCATCCGGGCGATACCCCGAACCTGGCCCTCGATCCGGCTCAGGCGTTTTTGGCA
>PNAZ01000007.1 GCA_003169655.1 Chloroflexota bacterium | reverse complement strand
AAGCAGCTGCTGATGGTCGGCGGGCTCGACCGCTATTTCCAGATCGCCCGCTGCTTCCGGGACGAGGACGCCCGGGGCGACCGGCAGCCGGAGTTCACCCAGCTCGACCTCGAGATGAGCTTTGTCGACGAGGCGGCAGTGACCGGCTTTGTCGAGGACGTGGCGATCCGGGTGACCCGCTCGGTCGTGCCCGAGCGGCCGATCCTGGCCGTGCCCTTCCCGCGCTTCACGTTCGCCGAGGCGATCGAACGGTTCGGCTCGGACAAGCCGGACCTGCGCTTCGGGCTGGAGCTCGTCGACCTCGCCCCGGCGCTGACCGACGCAAGCGGTACGGCGGACTCCGGCTTCCGGGTCTTCGACGAGGCGCTCGCCGGCCCGGGCCGGGTCAAGGCGATCGTGGCGCCGGGGATGGCCACCGCCAGCCGCTCGCAGATCGACGAGCTGACCGAGCTCGCCCGGGGCTTCGGCGCGAAGGGCCTCGCGTGGCTGGCGGTCGAGGCCGACGGTGCGGTCCGTTCGCCGATCGCCAAGTTCCTCGGGGACGACCGGGCGGCGGCGGTCGTCGCCCGAGCCGGGGCGGGGGCGGGCGACCTGGTCCTGGTCGTGGCCGACACGGCCGAGCGGACGGCCGACGTCCTCGGCCGGCTGCGGACCGAGCTCGGCGGCCGGCTCGGGCTGGCCGATCCGCTGATCCTCGCCTACTGCTGGGTGACCGAGTTCCCGATGTACAAGTGGGACGCTGAGAACCGCCGCTGGGACGCGACCCACAACCCGTTCAGCGGCGTCCGGCCCGAGGATACCGAGCTGCTCACGACGAGCTCGGGCGACCCCTCCAAGCCATCGCCCGACGATCCGGCCGGCCGTGCCCGGGCCCTCCAATACGACCTCGCGATGAACGGCTGGGAGCTTGGCGGCGGCTCGATCCGGATCAACCAGCGCGACCTCCTGGAGCGCAGCTTCCGGCTCCAGGGCCAGACGACGGAGGGCATGGCCGAAAAGTTCGGGGCCGTCCTGGAGGCGTTCGAGTACGGGGCGCCGCCCCACGGCGGGATCGCGATCGGGATCGATCGCTGGGCGGCCCTGCTCACCGACCAGGCCACGATCCGCGAGGTGATGGCCTTTCCGAAGACCCAGTCCGGTGCCGACCTGATGCTCGACGCGCCGTCGGCGCCGGAAGCCGGCCAGTATGCCGAGCTCGGCTTGAGGTACGTCGGACCGACCCGCACATGACCGACCCGGACGTGACCGACCCGGATCCGTCGGGCCCGGATCCGGCCCGGCCGGCCGGTGCCCGGCCGGCGGCCACGCCCCAGCGTCTCGATGCCGTTCTCGCCCACCCGCAGCTCGCCGCGGTGGCCGGCGCCCTGTGCATCGCCTTCTCGGGGATCCTGGTCCGCGAGTCGGGCGTCTCGCCCTCGACGGCGGCCGTCTTCCGTTGTCTCTATGCCCTGCCCCTGCTGGGCGTGCTGGCCTGGCTCGAGGATCGGCGCTACGGGCCGCTGGAACGGCGGACGATCTGGTTCTCGCTCGTGGCCGGCTGCTTCTTCGCCGCCGACCTGACCTTCTGGGCTCACTCGATCGAAGCCGTCGGCGCCGGGCTGGCGACGGTCCTGGGCAACCTCCAGGTGGTCGTCGTGGGGATCGCGGCGTGGGCGCTGTACGGCGAGCGTCCGCGGCGGTCGATCCTGGTGGCCCTGCCGATCGTGATCACCGGCGTCGTCCTGATCGCCGGCGTCGTCGGCGCGAATCCGTATGGGGCGGCGCCGCTGCTCGGTGTCGCGGCCGGCCTGGTCACCGCGTTCAGCTACGCGGGCTACCTGATCGTCGTCCGGCGCGGCCAGCGCGACATTCGCCGCCTGGCCGGACCGCTCTTCTGGGCGACCCTGGCGACGACCGTCTCGGCCGCCCTGGCCGGCGTAGTCGTCGGCGACTTCGATCCCCGGCCCAGCCTGCCGGCCCATGCCTGGCTGGCGATCCTCGCGCTGACGTCGCAGGTCGCCGGCTATCTGCTGATCAACGTCTCGCTCCCGCGCCTGCCCAGCGTCGTGACGTCGCTGCTGCTACTGATCCAGCCGGTCGTGACGGTCTTCCTGGCGATGCTCCTGCTCGGCGAGGATCCATCGCCGTTCCAGCTCACCGGCGTCGGCCTGGTGATGGCCGGCCTGGCGGTCGCCGTGCTGCCGTTCGAGCGGCTGCGCGGGTCGCGCGTCCTCACGACGAACTGATCGGTTCAGCTCTCGCGGTCGTCTGCCTCGGACTCGCCCCACTCGTGGACACGGCCGCTGGCCGGCTGACGCGGACCGACATAGACGGGCAGCTCGCCACGGGGGACCGAGCCATCCCGCACGGTGCCGGGGTCGCCCAGGTCGACGGATCGGACGGGCCAGCCGGCGGCGGCCAGGTCGTCGATCAGCTCATCCGGCATCCGATCGGCAGCCAGGCCGCGCAGCCGCTCGAGGCAGGCGACCGGCAGGAGCACCGGCCAGCCGTCCTCCGTCTCGTAGCCCGGGCGCAGGATCGCGTTCGGGTCGGCGCCGTGGCCCTCGATCAGGGAGGTGATCGTCTCGGGATCGGGCCAGGTCATCCCGGCCGGCCACACGAGCGCGGCATCCGTCTCGCCCACGAGCCGCAGGGCGGCGTCGATCCCCTCGCAGATCTGGCCCACCGGCCCACCGGCGACCGGGGCCGGCTCGAAGAGCACCGCCTCCGTCCCGACGAGGGCACTGGCGACGCTCCCGTCCGGGTCGAAGCTGACCACGACGACCGGGATCGCCCCGCCGGACCAGGCCGCTTCGGCGATCCGCCGGACGGCCGGCAGCCCGTCGGCGTCGGCCAACGCGGATTCGGGACGAGCGGCGAGAACGACGACGGCGACGGTCACCGCCGGATCGTAGCAAACGGGACGCGCCATCTGGCCCGGCTGGGTTCGAACGGCGGTGTGCGACAATGGCCATTCCCATGAGCACGCTTCCCTCGACCACCATGCCCGGCGTCCGGCTCGACCTGCGCAACATCGCGATCGTCGCCCATGTCGACCACGGCAAGACCACCCTGGTCGACGCGATGCTCCGCCAGACCGGGACCTTCCGGGCCAACCAGGCGCTGGTCGATCGGGTCATGGACTCGGGCGACCTGGAGCGTGAGAAGGGGATCACGATCCTGGCCAAGCAGACGACCGTCGACTTCGGCGGGATCCGGCTGAACATCGTCGACACGCCGGGCCATGCCGACTTTGGCGGCGAGGTCGAGCGGACGCTGTTGATGGTCGACGCGATCCTGCTCCTCGTCGACGCCGCCGAGGGACCGCTGCCACAGACCCGCTACGTCCTCCAGAAGGCGATGGCCCGCCACCTGCCCGTAGTGGTGGCACTGAATAAGATCGACCGCTCGGATGCCCGTCCGGCCGAGGTCCTCGACGCGGTCTACGAGCTGTTCATGGACCTGGGCGCCGACGCCGCCCAGATCGAGTTTCCCGTGGTCTACACCAACGCCCGGCTGGGGACCGCCACCCGAGACCTGGCCGAGCCCGGTACGGACCTCCGGCCACTCTTCGACCTGCTGATCCAGATGACCCCGCCGCCGACCTTCAGCCCGGGCCATCCGCTGCAGCTGCTGGTCACCAACCTGTCGGCCAACGAGTACGTCGGACGGATGGCCGTGGGCCGGATCTGGAACGGCTCGATCCGGCTCGGCCAGCGCCTCACCGTCGTCCGCGCCGACGAGGAGTCGACCGACGGCTCGATCGAGCCCGGCCGGACCACGGTCCTGACCGGCACGGTCACCAGCCTGCAGACCGCCCACGGGATCGAGCGGATCGAGATCGCCGAGGCAACGGCTGGTGACATCGTGTCGGTGGCCGGCCTGCCCGACGTGACGATCGGTGACACCCTGACCGACCCGGCCGATCCCCGCCCGCTGCCGCGCCTCGACGTCGATGCCCCGACCCTCCGGATGACGTTCGGGGTGAACACCTCGCCGCTGGCCGGCCGGGAGGGCAAGTTCGTCACCAGCCGCCAGATCCGGGCGCGCCTCGACCGGGAGATCCTGGGCAATGTCTCGATCGAGGTCCACGCCACCGATTCGGGCGACACGTTCGAAGTCCGCGGCCGGGGCGAGCTGCAGCTGGCGGTCCTGATCGAGCAGATGCGCCGGGAGGGCTTCGAGCTGCAGGCCAGCCGGCCCGAGGTGATCCTGCGCACCGTCGGTGGCGAGACCCAGGAGCCGTATGAGCGGATCACGATCGACATCCCGCCCGACTACATCGGCGAGGTCCAGGCGGCGATGGCCGGCCGGAAGGGCCGCCTCGAGCAGATGTCCACGGACCAGGACGGCCGGGTCCGGATGGAGTTCATCGTGCCCGTGCGGGGTCTGATCGGCTACCGCGGCCAGCTCCTGACCGAGTCGCGCGGGACCGCCCTGATGCACCAGATCGGCGAGGGCTACGGTCCGTGGGCAGGCGAGGTCACCCACCGGACGAGCGGCGTGATCGTGGCCGACCGGCAGGGGATCAGCAATGCCTACGGGCTGTTCAACCTGCAGGAGCGGGCCGAGCTGTTGATCGGCGCCGGTGAGCAGGTCTATGAGGGGATGATCGTCGGCGAGAACTCCCGGCCGGGTGATATGGACGTCAACGCCACGAAGGAAAAGAAGCTGTCGAACATTCGGACCCATGCCCACGACGAGGCGCTCCGGCTGACCCCGCCCCGCCCGCTGACCCTCGAATCGGCAATCGAGTTCATCTCCGTCGACGAACTGGTCGAGGTGACCCCGCTCTCGATCCGGCTGCGCAAGCGGCTGCTCACCACCCATGACCGGCGCCGCGAGCGGAGCCGCGAGGACGACCTGAGCCGCTCCGCCGAATAGGCCGTCGTACAATCGGCCAAATGGCGATCTACCTCGACCACGCCGCGACGACTCCGGTTCGCCGGGAAGTGGTCGATGCGATGCTTCCGTACCTGCTCGAGCATTGGGGCAACCCGAGCTCGGGCCACGCCTTCGGCCGAGCCGCCCGGCAGGGCCTCGACGAGGCCCACGAGCGCCTGGCGGCATCGCTCGGGGCCGAGGCCCGCGAGATCGTCCTCACCTCGGGCGGCACCGAGGCCAACAACCTGGCCCTCAAGGGCGTGGCCTGGGCGAGCAAGGCGCGCGGCCACCGAATCGTCACGACGGCGATCGAGCACCACGCGGTCGGCCACAGCCTGCGCTACCTCGAAAAGTTCGGCTTCGAGACGATCGAGCTGCCCGTCGATCGCTACGGCCGGGTCGATCCCGACGAGCTCGAGGCGGCGATCGATGACCGGACGATCCTGGTCAGCGTGATGCTCGCCAACAACGAGGTCGGCACGATCCAGCCGATCCGCGAGATCGCCGAGCGGGTCCACCGCCACCGGGGGATCCTCCTCCACGTGGACGCCGTCCAGGCGGCGCCCTACCTGCCGATCGACATGGCCGGCCTGGATGCCGACCTGCTCTCGATCGCGGCCCACAAGTTCGAGGGTCCGAAGGGTGTCGGTGCCCTGTTCGTGCGCCACGGGACCCATCTCCTCGGCCAGCAGCAGGGTGGTGCGCAGGAGCGCCACCGGCGGGCCGGCACGGAGAACGTCGCCGCGGCCGTGGGCATGGCCGTCGCCTATGACCTCGCCCGCGCCGAGCAAGCAGAGACCGTCGAGCGGCTGGGAGTGCTGCGCGAGCGGCTGGCGGCCCCGATCCTGGCCGTCCCAGGGGTCGAGCTGACCGGCCATCCCCGCGATCGTCTGCCGGGAATCCTGTCGATCATCGCCCGCGACACGGACGGCACGTCTGTCAGCCAGGCCCTCGACCTGGAGGGGATCGCCGTCGCCACCGGCTCGGCCTGCACGACCGGCTCGCCCGAGCCGAGCCACGTCCTGGCCGCGATGGGCTACCCCGATGAGGAGGCCCGCGGCGCGCTCCGGATGTCGCTCGGCCGGACGACGACGGACGCCGAGATCGAGACGGCCGCCGTGGCGATCCCGCGCAGCCTGGCGATGCTCCGCCTCGGCGCCCTGGCCATCGCGGCGGATCCCCTCGGCCAGGCCGGCCCGGCGGACAGGCAGCGGGGGATCGCGGCGAGGGCCTGACGGCCTGCCGATCCGAACCATGGCGCGAGTCCTCGTGGCGATGTCGGGCGGCGTCGATTCGTCCGTGGCGGCCGCCCTCGTCCAGGCCTCCGGCGACGAGCCGATCGGGGTCTGGATGCGCCTCCACGACGTGGCCGACAGCTACTCCGAGTTCAAGCGCAGCTGCTGCTCGGCCGACGCGGCCGATGACGCCCGGCGGGTGGCTGGCCAGCTCGGGATCCCGTTCTACGTGATGAACCTCGAGCGCGAGTTCGACGCCGGCGTGCTCCAGCCATTCCTCGATGCCTACCTCGATGGACAGACGCCCAGCCCGTGCGTCGACTGCAACACGTACGTGAAATTCGGGGCACTCCTCGGTCGAGCGCGCCATGTCTATCGCTGCGACGCGGTGGCCACCGGCCACTACGCCCGGCGGACGGTCGGCCCGGACGGCTCGGCTGAGCTGCGTCGGGCGCTCGACCCGGATAAGGACCAGACGTACTTCCTGTATGGCCTTCGCCAGGACCAGCTTGATGCGGCCCGCTTCCCGCTCGGGGAGCTGACCAAGCCCGAGGTCCGCGCCGTTGCTCGCTCGCTCGGGCTGGCGACGGCCGACAAGCCCGAGAGCCAGGAGATCTGCTTCGTGCCCGGTGGCGACTACCGCCAGGCGCTCCGCGAACGAGCGGGCTGGAATCCCGAGCCGGGCCCGATCATCGACGCCGACGGCGCCTCGCTTGGCCGTCACGAGGGATCAGCGAGCTACACGATCGGGCAGCGCCGGGGCCTTGGCGTCGCCGTCGGCGAGCCGCGCTACGTCAGCCGGATCGATCCGGCCAGCAACACGATCACGATCGCCCGGCGGGCCGACCTCGAGACGACGAGGGTGGGCCTGGAGCGGGTCAGCTTCGTCGCCGGGGTTCCGCCCAGCGGCAGCGCGAATCCGTTCCGGGCGGAGATCCGGATCCGTCACCGCGGGCGGCCGGTAGCCGCCTGGGTCCGGCCCGCGACGAACGACGAGCCGTCCCGCGGTGGGGCCTGGCAGGTTGAGACCGACGAGCCCGTGTGGGCAGCTGCACCCGGCCAGGCCGCCGTCCTGTACGACGGCGACCTGGTCCTCGGCGGCGGCCGGATCGGGCGGTCGTGAGCAGGGCGGTCGGCCAGCCATGGTGATCGGGCCCGCGCCGGTCCTGGCCGTCCTGGTCGGGATCTTCCATACATCGCTGTACGTCCTCGGCCGGGGGACGGCCGGCGGGCAGCTGCCGCTCCTGCTCGTGGCGGCCTGCGTCGGCGCCTGGGCCGGCGATGCACTCGGGGCGCGGCTGGGAATCGACCTCCTGCGGATCGGCGACTTCCGGCTGCTGAGCGCCTCGGCCGTGGCCTGGGCCGGGATCGGCTTCATTGCCGTCATCGCCACCCTGGGCCCGGAACGGAGGCGCCTGCGATGAATCGTGATCGTGACCAGGAGCCCGCGCCGCGGCGGGCCGAATCGGCCCAGGAGCCGGCCGATGGCGGTCGCTTCGTCCGCGGCCTGACGATCGGCCTGATCGTTGGTGCGGTGATCGCCGGTTCGACCCTCTGGCGCCGCTTCGGGCCACTTCGGACCCGCTCCTGACCGTCGCCCCGCGGCGGGCCGGGTGGGCCCATGCCGCCGGCCCCGGCCCGTTCGGTACCATGGGCTCAACGTGACAGCCCAGCCCGGTCTCGACCCCAGGATTCAGTCGTTGCCCGCCGCCGAGATCAGGCGGCGTTTCGTCGAGTTCTTCGCCGAGCGCGGTCACATGATCGTGCCCTCGGCCAGCCTCGTCCCGGCCGGCGACCAGACCCTCCTGTTCACGAACTCGGGGATGGTCCAGTTCAAGGAGGTCTTCACCGGGGCCGAGACCCGCAGCTATAGCCGGGCGGTGGACTACCAACGCGTCCTGCGCGTCGCCGGCAAGCACAACGATTTCGAGCAGGTCGGCCGGTCGACTCGCCACAACACCTTCTTCGAGATGCTCGGCAACTGGAGCTTCGGGGATTACTTCAAGCGCGACGCCATCTTTTTCGCCTGGGACTTCCTGACCCGCGACCTGGGCATCCCGCCGGAGCGCCTGGCCGCCACGACCTACAAGGACGACGAGGTGGCCCGGGCGATCTGGCGCGACGAGATCGGGCTGCCACCCGAGCGGATGGCGATCTGGGGCGATGTCGACGCGGGCGACGACAGCAACTTCTGGCGGATGGCCGAGACGGGCCCCTGCGGTCCGTGCAGCGAGATCCACTTCGATCGCGGCGCGCAGTTCTCGGAGGGGCCGCAGTGCGTCCCTGACCATTCCGAGACCTGTCCGCGCTGGCTCGAGATCTGGAACCTCGTGTTCATGGAGTTCGACCAGCGGCCGGAAGGTCGCGTCCTGCTGCCGTTCCAGAGTGTTGACACCGGAATGAGCCTGGAGCGCCTCGCNNCTCGGCCACGACCCGGATGCGTTTGAGGCCGAGCGCTTCAGCTACCAGGTGATCGCCGACCACGCCCGGGCAATCACGTTCCTGATCGCCGACGGCGTGCTGCCCTCGAACGAGGGTCGCGGCTACGTGTTGCGCCGGATTCTCCGGCGCGCCGTCCGCCACGGCCGCCTGCTCGGTCGGACCGAGCCGTTCCTGGCCGAGACGGCCGAGGTGGTCATCGCCACGATGCGTGACGCCTATCCGTATCTTGACGAGCGGCGCGAGGCGATCATCGGCGCGACCGCCCGAGAGGAGATCCAGTTTGCGCGGACCCTCGACGCCGGCACGATCCATCTCGAGGAAGCCCTGATCCCGCTCACCGCTGCCGAGCGGGTGATCGGCCGGCGGCCCGAGGAGCTGGCCGCGGGCAGCCCGGTTCTGGCCGGCGAGACAGCGTTCCGGCTGCACGACACGTATGGCTTCCCGATCGACCTGACCATCGAGCTTGCGGCCGAATACGGGGTCGCCGTCGATCGTCCCGGCTTCGACCTGGCCCTGGCCGAGCAGCGCGACCGCAGCCGGGGCGGCCGGAAGGCGGAGCTGGCCCGCAACGCGGAGCTCGGGGCCCTGTACGAGTCGCTTGCCCGACGGCTCGGTGAGACCCCGTTCCTCGGCGATGAGACGACAACGGCCGATGCCCGGGTGGTGGCGATCCTGCGCGACGGGATCGAGTACGACGCCCTCGAGGCGATCGGCGACATTGAGCTGCGCAGCGAGCCCTCGGCGACTGCCGAGGTCATCCTCGATCGGACCCCGTTCTATGCCGAGGGCGGCGGCCAGGTCGGCGACCAGGGGGTCCTGCGCCTGGCCGGCGGCGAGGTGATCTTCGAGGTGACAGACACGCAGCGGCCAGCCGGCGGCCTGATCGTCCAGCGCGGCCAGCTCCGCGGGCGGCTGGCGGTGGGCGACAAGCTGAGCGCCGAGGTGGATGCGATCCGGCGGGCGCGAACGATGCGCAACCATACGGGCACCCACATCCTCCATCGGGCCCTGCGCAACGTCGTCGGCGAGGGCGCCCGGCAGGCCGGTTCGCTGGTGACCCCCGACGGACTGCGCTTCGACTTTCCGCTCGACCGCGGCCTGACCGAGGACGAGCGACGGCGGATCGAGGAGGAAGCCCGCCGGGTGATCCGCGAGGACCGCCCGGTGACTGCCGCCCGGATGAGCATGCGCGAGGCGATCGACGCCGGCGCTGACGCCTTCTTCGACGAGAAGTACGGCGAGGTCGTGCGCACGATCCGGGTCGACGGCTACAGCCACGAGCTGTGCGGCGGCACGCATTGCCGGGCCTCGGGCCAGATCGGTGGCTTCCTGATCACCAGCGAGCGGAGCATCGGCTCCGGCATGCGCCGGATCGAGGCCCTCACCGGCGACGGCGCCGATGCCTGGGTGGCGGCTCGCCTGGATCTCCTCCAGCGCGCCGGCAGCGTCGCCGGGGCAACCGCGATCGAGGCCCTCCCGGATCGTGTCGCGGCCCTCCAGGACGAGCTGAAGGAGGCCCGCCGGCGGGCGCGGGCGGGTGCCGGCGCGGCGATCCCCAAGCCGGCCGAGCTGGCTGCAGGCGCGGTCGCGGTGGCACCCGGCGTCTCGGTCGTCACATTCGGCGGGCCGTTCGAGTCGATCGAGGCGATGAAGGGAGTCGCCCGGGACGTGCGCGGCCTGCTGCCCAGCGGCGTGATTGCCCTCGGGCTCGACGCCGACGAGCCCCAGATCTTCGTGACCGTCTCGGCCGACCTGGTCGAGCGCGGCCTGGCCGCCGGTGAGCTCGTCCGACGGGCGATGACCCGGCTCGAGGGACGGGGTGGGGGACGGCCCGAGATGGCCCAGGGNNCGGGTGACCTTCCTGCGCCGGATCTGGGGTCGCGCCGACGAGCCGGCCCCGGCCGCCTGCACGGCCCTCGACGTCGGCACCGAGTTCGCCAAGGCGCTCGTCTTCGAGATCGACCCGAGCGGGGTGGGCGTGGTGCGCGGTGTGGGCCGCAAGCGGCAGGGCCTGTCGCACATGCAGTCGGGGACGGTGGCCGACATCGGGGCGGTGGTCGACAACTGCTCGATCGCCCTCCAGGAAGCGGAGGAGATGGCCGGCTTCCGGCCAACCCAGGTCGTCATCGGGATCGCCGGTGAGCTGGTCAAGGGCTTCACCACCACCCACAACCAGGAGCGCAAGCGGCCCGATCAGCCGATCACCGAGGCCGAGCTTCAGAAGCTGATCGACGTCGTCCAGCAGGCGGCCCTCCGGGAGGCCGAGCGGGCGATCACCTGGGAGACCGGCCTGCCCCATGTCGACGTCCGGCTCGTCCATGCCGCGGTGACCTCGGCCAGCATCGACGGCTACACGGTCACCAACCCGGTCGGCTTCCAGGGCCGCTACGTGAAGATCGGGATCTTCAACGCCTTCGCCCCGCTGGTCCACCTGGGCGCCCTGCAGACGGTCGCCTCGCAGCTCGACCTCGAGCTGCTGCAGGTGGTCGCCGAGCCGTACGCCGTGGCCCGGTTGCTGAGCACCGAACAGGTCCAGCAGGCCGGTGCGATCTTCATCGACATCGGCGGCGGCACGACCGACGTGGCCCTTGTCCGGCAGGGCGGGATCGAGGGAACCCGGATGTTCGCCCTCGGCGGGCGAGCCTTCACCAAGTCGCTGGCCGACCGCCTCGACCTGCCCTTCCCGCGGGCCGAGGCGCTCAAGGTCGACTTTTCGCGCGGCCTGAAGGTCGCTCGGAAGGCCGAGGTCGCCCAGATCATCCGTGACGACATGACGGTCTGGTCGGCGGGGGTCGAGCTGGTGATCGAGGAGCTCGCCGCGGGCGACCTGCTGCCCGGCCGGATCTACCTGTGCGGTGGCGGCTCACGGCTGCCCGAGATCAAGGACACCCTGGCGGCCGAGAAGTTCTGGAAGAACCTGCCCTTCGCCCGGCCACCCGAGGTCGCCATCATGTCGCCCGACATGGTCGAGACGATCCGCGACGACACGAAGCTGTTGATCGACCAGCAGGACGTCACCCCGCTCGGCCTGGCCTGGCAGGCAATCGAGCTGCAGTCGACGGAGGATCCGCTCGACGCAGCCCTGCGCCGCGTCCTGCGCGCGATGAAGGTCTAGGCTGGGCGCGATGGCCAACGTCTTCTACCTGGACGTGGACGACGAGATCACGTCCGCGGCCGCGCGGATCCGGGCGTCGCAGGATCCCCGGGTCGGCCTGGTAGTTCCGCCCGGCTCCCGGATCGCCACCTCGCGGATCAACTTCCGGCTGCTCGCCCGCGAGGCGCTCGAGCGCAACCGCGCCCTGTCGATCATCTCGACCGACGCCGCCGCCCGGGCGCTGGCCGCCTCGGCCGGCCTGCCCGCCTTCGCGACGGTCGCCGAGTTCGAGGCGGACCAGGGCGTCGTCGGCGACCCGACGGCCGCGACCATCGTGCCGCCGGTCGTCGGGCCCAAGTCCGTTGGCGCGCCCACGGGCGCGGCTGCGGCAAGCGTGGTCGAGGCCGGAGCCACAGCCGGAGCCAAGGCCGCGCTCCCGACACGAGGGTCAGTGGGTCGGGGATCCCCCGTCGGGCCGCCGGTGGTCCCTGACGGCCGGATCGGCGCCCGCTCGAGCGGCGCCGCGGCCCCCGCCGTCCGGGGGCCGGGCCGAACCTCGCATCGTTCGGCCTTGATCGGTGCCTCGGCGGTCACGGTGGTGTTGATTGGGCTCGTCCTCGGCCTGATCGCGGTCTTCCTGCTGCCGAGCGCCACGATCGTGATCACGCCCAAGCTCGAGGCCGTCGGGCCGCTGGCGTTCCCGATCCGGGCTGACCCGAACGCGACATCGACCGATCCGGTGGCCGGGGTCGTGCCCGCGACGGTCCTGACGATGGACTTCAGCGCCTCGGGAACATTCAACGCGACCGGCAAGAAGGTCGATAGCACCGCCGCAACCGGGACCGTCCGGTTCAGCAACAACGACACCGGGAATGGCGTCTCGATCCCGTCCGGCTCGAAGGTGTCGACCGGGAACGGGATCATGTTCGCAACAACCCAGGACGTGACGGTCCCGCGCGCCCAGTTCCAGCATGGCTTCCGGCCCGGAACGGCCTCGGTCGGCGTGTCGGCGGCCGGGCCGGGGCCGGCCGGCAACGTGCCGTCAGGTGCCATCGATCAGGTCCCGTCCGGCTACAGCTCGATCCTGCTCCAGGTGACCAACCCAACCGCTACCTCGGGCGGCGCCTCGACTACGACCATCCAGATCCAGAAGAAGGACACCGACGCCGCGATGGCTTCCCTGACCAAGAGCGTCAAGGCCAAGTTCGCCGCCTGGGCGGCCGCCCCCGGCGGGCTCACCCCGGCGAGCACGGCTTTCCCCAAGACGGCCATCCTCGGGACGATCAGCCCGGACAGCGACCCGACCACCCTGATCGGCGTCGCCCAACCGAACTTCCAGCTCAACCTGACCGCCAGCGGTTCGATCACGGCGGTCGACGAGTCCACCGTGACCAGCCTGGCCGCCGCCCGCCTGGGGACATCGGTGCCGACCGACTTCACCCTCGTCGCCGGCAGCGAGAAGGTCACCCTCGGGACGTCGCGGGTGGACGGCGAGGCGGTGGTCTTCCCGGTCACCGTCACGGCCAGCCAGGTCCGCAACCTGGATCCCGACACGCTGCGGGGGCTGGTCGCCGGCAAGTCGGTCGATGAGGCGCGCTCGATCCTGGCCACCTACGGCAGCGTCGACATCCAGACCTGGCCCGGGTTCGTGGGCACCGTCCCAAGCCTCGCCTGGCGGCTCAGCCTGACGATCGACACGAGCAGCGTGACGGGCTCGCCCGGACCAGCCGGCTCGTCGTCCGTTCCAGCCAGCGTGCCGTCGAGCCCTGCGTCGAGCCCTCCGTCCGCGAATCCTTCCGTCGGCCCATCAGGGATCGTCCGTTGGCCGATCTTGGCGCGGGCATGAGTCGATTGCTCGGGATCGACCTCGGTGAGCGGCGGATCGGAATCGCCGTCGCCGACGCGGACGGCCGCGCCCTGCCGCTCGTGACCCTGCGCCGGGCACGGAGCGCGGCCGCCGATGCCGACGCCCTGCGCCGGCTGGTTGACGAACAGGCTGCCGGCGAGCTGATCGTCGGCCTGCCGCTCGAGGCCAATGGCCACGAAGGCCCGCAAGTCGCGATCACCCGGGCCTGGGCCAAGGCGGTCGAGGCTCACCTCGACGGCGTTTCGATCAGCTTTCGCGACGAGCGCCTGTCGAGCCACGTCGCCGAGGCCAGGGTTGGCCCGATGAAGCGGGGGCGATCGGGTGGCCCGCCCAGCGCGACCCAGCGGGCCGAGCATCGGGCCCGCGTCGACCGCGAGGCCGCCGCGGTCATCCTCCAGGACGAGCTCGACGTTCGGGCGAGGCTGGCCAGATGACGCTTCGAGGCGGCGGCTCGCCGCGCGACGGAGGGCCGCTCCGCTCCGAGCCCGGATCGTCACGCGTCAGGCAGGCCCACCGGATCGAGGAGGGCACGGTCGACGATGAGCATTACGCCCGTCCGTCGGTCGCCGCCGAGCGGAGCCCCGGCCGGCAAGCGCGAACCGCGAACGGTCTTCGGGAATCGGGTGGGGGCAGCGGCCTGGGTGGCCTGCTCCGGCTGCTCCTGTTCATCGCCGTCCTGGCCGGCGTCGTCCTGATCGCCTCGCTGACGGTCCTCCGGCCGGTGATCGCCCACGCGGTCGTGGACTACGCCTCGAAGAACCCCAGCGCGCTCAAGCTGCCGTTCGTGGCCGACCTCGTCCGCGAGGACCTGGGCCCGGCCCTGACCGATGCCCCCAGCACGAGCGCCACCGACGTGACCTTCGACGTCGTCGACGGCGACACGGCCCAGACCATCGCCAGCCGGCTCCAGGCTGCCGGACTCCTGAAGGATGCCCGGGCGCTGGTCTTCATCGCCACCGAGCAGGACCTCACGACCAGCCTCGAGACGGGCACCTACATCCTGCGCCTGAACATGACCCCCCAGCAGATCGTCACTTCGCTCCTCGTCTCCCACCAGGTGGCGATCACGATCGCCCTGCGACCCAGCCTCCGGCTCGAGCAGATCACGGCCAAGCTCCAGACGATTCCCGGCCTGTCAATGGACGTCCAGGCGTTCTATGACGAGGTCAAGCATCCGCCGGCGGACCTCCTGGCCGACTATCCCTGGCTCACTCCGATCCTGCCCAAGGGCGCCTCGCTGGAGGGTTTCCTCGCCGCCGCGACCTACATCGTCTCGCCCGACATCACGGCCGATCAGTTCGTCCGGCAGCTCCTGGACGCGTGGTACGAGCAAGTCGGGCCCGACTTGCTCAAGGTCCCCGCGGCGCGTGGCCTGTCGTTCTACCAGGTCCTGTCGCTGGCCTCGGTCGTGGAGCGCGAGACGGGCGACGACGCCGACCGGGCCAAGATCGCCGGCGTCTATCAGAACCGACTGGATCCCAAGCTCTTCCCGCTCAACGAGTTCCAGTCCGATCCGACGATCTTCTACGTCAACGACACGCTGCAGCTGGCCAAGCTGCCGTTCGCCCAGTGGCAGACCTACACGTTCTGGGCGCCGCTGACCAAGGGCACCACCCTGCCGGACAACGTGCCGGCCGACCTCGCCGGCTACAACACGTACGTCAGCAAGGGCCTGATCCCGGGCCCGATCTGCACGCCGTCGCCCGAATCGATCAAGGCCGCCCTCAACCCCGACACGGCCGACCAGTACCTCTACTTCCTGGCCACGAAGGACGGTACGACCGTGTTCGAGAAGACCTACCCCGAACACCAGTTGGACATCCAGAAGTACGGCTCGTGACCGATCGCGATGGGCTGCCTGTGGCTGCCGATTTCGGCCGGCCCCCGACGCCGGCCGACCGGGCGCGCTGGGAAGCCGCCGATCGAGCCGCCCGGCCGGCCCGCCTGGCCCGCTTGCGGGCGCGGATGGCCGCCGCCGGTGTTGATGCCTATCTCGGCGTCCGACCGGAGCACAGCCGCTACCTGACCGGCCTGGCCCTCGGCGATGGTGAGGAGAAGGTCGCCGGGTACTCGGGCTGGTTCGTCGTGGGCGCCGACGACCTGATCGTCTTCGCCGACAGCCGCTACACGATCCAGGTTGGCCGGGAGGCACCCGGGGCCCGGATCGAGGCCGTGTACGGCGACCTGCGCCAGCGCTGGCCGCTGATCGCCGCCGGCCTCGGAGCGCGCCGGGTCGCGGCCGAGGCGGGTCACCTGAGCCATGCGGCCTGGACCGAGCTGGCCGAGGCGGCGCCTGATGTCGAGCTCGTCCCGGCGACCAGCCCGGGCGAGGACCGCGAGCCTGGACCGGGCTGGATCGAGGCCGACCGGGCGACGAAGGAGCCGGCCGAGCTCGAACGGGTGGCTGCGGCCTGCGCCGTGGCCGACCGGGCCCTGGCGACCCTCCTCCCGGAGATCCGGCCGGGAGTCACCGAGGCTCAGCTCGCCTGGCGACTCGAGGTTCTGATCCGGACCGGCGGCGCAGATGGCCTGGCCTTCGATGTTGCCTGCCTGGCCGGACCTGAGGCGGCCCTGCCCCATGGCTCGCCCGGCGATCGACCGGTCCGGGCCGGCCAGGTCCTCCTGTTCGACTTTGGCGCCCAGGTCGCGGGCTATCGCAGCGACATGACCCGGACCCTGTTCGTCGGGGAGCCGGCGGTGCGTGACCTCGAGATCTACGACCTCGTCCACCGGGCACAGTCGGCGGCGATCGACGGGATCACGGCGGCGGTCGCGGCAGGANNCCGGGCCGCAAGCCGACGCCCTGGCCCGCGACGTGATCGCAGCCGCCGGCCACGGCGACCAGTTCGGCCACGGCACCGGCCACGGGATCGGGCTTGCCACCCATGAGCTGCCCAGCCTCGGCAAGCG
>PNAZ01000119.1:24154-44762 GCA_003169655.1 Chloroflexota bacterium | reverse complement strand
GCCGTGTCGATCCAGTTGATGCCCAGCTCCACCGCGCGATGGATCGCCGCGATGGAGTCCCGGTCGTCCTGGGGGCCGTAGCCCTCCGATCCCGGACCGCCGATCGCCCAGCTGCCCAGTCCAACTGGCGTGATCTCGAGGTCCGTCGTGCCCAGCCGACGCCGGCCCAGATCGATCAACCTCTCGATCCGAGCTTCACTCAGACGATCCCCCAGCCGCCGTCGATGTGGAGGACGGAGCCCTGGGCATACGTCGTCTCGACCAGGAACCGGAAGGCCGCCGCCAATTCCTCCGGGTCGCCGAAACGCTTCTCGGGAATGGCGGAGCGGATCCCCTCGGCCACGTCCGGGTTGGCCGCCAGCCAGCCAGTCGTCATCTTCGTCGGGAACATCCCGGGCGCGAGACAATTGATCAGGACATCGTGGCCGCCGACCTCGGCCACGACGCAGCGGACCCACGCCTCCAGGGCGGCCTTCGTGGCCGCGTAGACGGCCCGCCCAGGCAGGCCGATGTGGGCGGCCACCGACGAGATCAGGATGATCCGCCCGAACCCACGATCGACCATCCCGGGCAGGAGGGTCTGGACGGCGAGCATCGAGCCGACGATGTTCGTCCCGAGCATCTCGTTCCAGTGCTCCTGCGTGCTGTCCAGGAATGGTTCGCGGTGGGCGACGCCCGCCGCGGGGATCAGGACGTCGATTGGGCGATCGCGAAGCTGGTGCCAGCCAGCCTCGTCCGCGACATCCATGGCATGGATCGAGATCCGTCCAGGATCGGTCTTCTGGAAGGCCTCGAGCTTGGCCTGGTCGCGACCCACGACCAGCACGTCGTCCGCACCCATCCCAAGGAGTGTTCGTACGGCGACGGAACCGAGGCCGCCGGCCCCGCCGGTGACCAGGGCGCGGCGCCCAACCAGGTTCGGCAAGGTGGCCTCCTCAGTCCGGATCGAACAGGCCCGGCAGCTCCCGGACGACCCCGCGCTCGCCCAGGATGAGCCGCGTGGCCTTGAGCGTTGGCCCGACGACGGCCTCGGTCGAGAACTGGTCGCAGATGATCGTCAGCATCTCGCCGGGGCGGGCGAAGAACACCTCGTGGCGAGAGTAGAAGCTGGGCAGCCGAAGGCTGTGAATCCGCACGTCGCCAAGCACTGCCCCGCGCGCCTGGGGCAAGCCCCGCTCGGTCTGGTCTTCAGTGTTCGCCGGTCCGGGCGTGGCGTTGATCCGGCGGGCCGTTTCCTGGGCAGTCCCGGAGGGCGCGTCGCGCTTGGTCGGGGGATGCGCCTCGACGATCTCGACATCGCCGAAGTAGGGTCGGGTGAGCTCTGCGCAGCGGATCATCAGCTGCCCGGCGATCGTGAGGTTGGGGGCCAGAAAGACCCCGACGCCCCGTTCGAGCGCCGTGCGCCCGATCTCCTCGATTGCCCCCGGATCTACGGCGGTCGTGCCCAGCACGACCGCGATGCCCGCCTCGACCGCCGCACGGCAGATCACGGCGGCGACCGGAGCGACACTGAAGTCGATCAGGACATCGGCCTCGCGGCCCCCCAGCGCTTCCTCAAGGTTGGCCGCGACCGTCACGCCGATCGGCTCGCCCAGGCCGAGCACGAGGGCAACGTCGCGACCAAGGCCGCGCCGGCCGATCGCTCCCACCAGGGTGAAGTCCTCACTCCGCAGGATTGCCGGGACGAGGTTCTGCCCGACGGCGCCCGTCGCGCCACTGACAACCACCCGGATTGGCGTCCTGCTCGAAGGTCCGACTGAATCAGGTCCTGTCATTGGTGGCATCCGTCCTCGTGCGGTTCGCACCACGGTGTCGGCGCCCGAGCCGGCGCCACCAGCGGTGTTCAGATTGTCAGTTTGTCAGTCGCGGCGTGGTCGGTCAAGGGTGATCAGGTCCCGGTCCGCCGTGGTCACTGGGCTCGACTCGCCCGATCGCGGCGAGTGACGAGACCTGCACCGGACGTACGGGATTCCGGGCTGTGAAGCCGGATGCAGGGTCGAAGCCCGTGCCGGCCCGTTGGGCAAGGAGGGAGGGCAGCAGCCCGCCGCAAATCCTGCCCTGGCACCAGCCCATGCCGCAGCGGGTCGTGGTCTTGACCTCGTTCAAGGTCGTTGCGCCGGCGTGGGTCACCGCCTCGAGCGCTCGTTCGAAGGTCACGTTCTGGCAGCGGCAGACGATCGTCTCGGGCCGGGCGAGCTCAGCCAGCTCCGGCGGTGCGGGAAACAGCCGAGGCAACAGGGACGCGAACCGACGCAGCCGTCTCAGGCGGCTGCGGATGGGCTCGGCCATGCGCTGCGCGCCGGCATCGCTGATCCGGCCGAGGTGTCGGGCAACCCCGATGGCCGCCAGCTCACCTTCGCACTCCGCAACGGGTGCGCCGCCCAGGCCGCTTGCCTCACCGGCGACGAATACCCCGTCCGCAGATGTGGCCTGCCATTCGTCGTAGGCCGGGACGTTCTGCTGGAGGCCCCGATCCCAGGCAAGGGTGCAACCGGCCAGCTGAGCAAGCTCGGTCGATGCGGCAAAGCCATAGCCCACGCACAGCAGGTCGGCGTCGATCACTCGTTCGAGCGGTGGGTCGTTCGCGCCACTTCGAACCGGCCGCACGCGGACCTCCTCGAGACGCTGGTCGCCGCCTGCCGAAGAGATCATCGCGCCGCGCCGAATCCGGACCCCGGCGCGGAGGAGCGGGAGCGCATACCCGACGAGCTCGGCGAGTCTCGCTGGGTAGCGCATCGAATCCGGGAGAAACGGGAGGGCCGAGCGAACCGTGGCGGCCTCGATCACCTCGATGACGTGCACGCCGGCATGGAGGAGCTCGAGGGCAACCACGTACAGGAACGGTCCCGAGCCGGCCACGACCGCCCGCGCTCCGGGGCGCACCTGTTGGGATTTGATCAAGGCCTGGGCCGAACCGGCGGACATCACGCCCGGCAACGTCCAGCCTGGAAAGGCGACTGGCCGATCGTAGGCGCCCGTCGCGAGCAGGACACAGGCAGGTTCGACCCGCTCCACGCTGCCGTCCTGGTCGAGCCAGATCCGATGCTCGGCGTCGATGCCGTACACGGCGCAGCCGAGCCGAAAGGTCGCTGCCGCGGTCGCCCGCTCGATCTTCGCTCGGCCCCGGAGCAGCCGGTCGCTGGGTCGGTCGTTGGCCCACGCCACGGGCGGCTGGCGGTAGTACTGGCCGCCTGCGGACGTGTTCTCGTCGACGACGACGCAGTCCAGCCCGAGCTGTCCGGCCTTGTTGGTGGCGCTGAGCCCTGCCGGTCCTGCTCCGACAATCAGCAGATCAGGCATCAATTTCGGCGTCCAGCCTGGTTTGGACGAACATTCCCTCGTGAACCAGGGTGATGCACGCGCGAATGCCCGGGACGCCCTCAACCGCGACGACGCACTCGAAGCACACCCCGATCCCGCAGTACAGCCCGCGCCGTCGGACAGCGTCCTGGCTGATCCAGCTCCGCACCGTGAGGATCGCGACGGCAATCGTCTCACCGGCGAAGCACGGGATCGGCTCGCCGTCGACATCGATCGTGAGCGCCGATCCCCGCCGAGGCCCGGCCAGCCGATCGAGCTGAGGAGAACTCGAGGCGTCCAACTCAGTGACTGAAGAATCGGCTCGGGAGATAGGGTTCGAACGGGACGGGCGCCGCTCGACCAGCGATCAGACAGGCGACCAGATCTCCGGTGGCGGCGCCCATCATCACACCCCCGCCCTCGTGACCGGTCGCCAGGACGACCCGCGGAGCCATCGGCAGCGGTCCGATGATCGGGCTGTGGTCCGGCGAGAGCGGCCGTACGCCGGCATAGCTCCGAACGACTTTCCCGGATGCGAGCCCCGGGAAGAGGCTCACCCCCTTGGCAACGATCCGGTTCACGACCTCGAGATCAACGCGCCGGTCGTTCGGATGGGTCAGGAGGCGGCTGCTGCCCATCAGGATGCTTCCCGCTCGGGTCGCCTCGACGACGGCGGCGACCTGGAGCTCCGTCTCGTCGTTCGCTACCGTCGTCATGTAGCTGGCCTCCATCACCTTGTGGTGAACCTTGATCGGTGCTCCGGCAACGATCGCGATCTGGCCCTTGCGGGCCGAGACCTGCAGGTCGACGCCGAGCATCCGCAGAACGTCCGGTGTCCAGACCCCGGCCGCCACCACGACCCACGAGGCCGTGATCCGATGACGAACCGTCTGGACCATCGTTGCAGCCTCGCTCGATTCGATCGAGAGCACTGCCTCGTGGTTGTGGATTCTCGCACCCAGGCCGCGGGCGGCGCTGACGAGGGCCGCGGTCGCCAGTCGGGGCTCGATCTGGGCATCTGCCGGAAAGTGAACGGCCAGCGCGATGTCCGGGGCCAGGTCGGGCTCGGCCGCGTGGACTCCCGCCTGGTCCAGCCACTCGAGGGGGACGCCTTCGGCGGCCAGCCAGGCACATTTAACCTGGGCGGCCGCGACGTCCCCTTCGTCGCGCACGATCATCAGGCTGCCCTTCCGGTCATATTCGATGTCGATGCCGGTCTGGGCTGGCAGCTCCACAGCGAGCTCCGCCCAGCGTTGATGGCTCCACATCGCCAGGTGCAGGTCGGCCGACGTCGGACGGTCCCAGAGGACGAGGTTGCCCTCGCAGGCACCCGACGTCCCCCGCGCCGGGGCATCGCGCTCGACCAGGTGGACCGCAAGGCCCGCACGTGCGAGCGCGAAGGCGCACGAGGCACCGATGATCCCTGCCCCGATGACCACGACGTCGGCCGTCAGCCGTTGGCCAGGGTCGCAGGCAGGAGCCGATTTCGAGAGCGTGTCCACGACAGGCAACTCCGGATTGGCCCGCCACCGAGAGGCGGATCGGCCCCTGGTTGACGATCCTCGGCGCCGAGATCTGCCATTATCTTACCGTCTGACAATCTTATTTCGTATGCCGGGTTGTGGGCTCGCGGCAGCAGCTGAAAGGAAGGCGAACGATGGCTCCTCCGAAGGTGGCCTTGATCGTCGTGGCCAGTCCAGTCGAGTCCGGCGGAGAGCGGGGCGAGGACCTTCTCCGGCAAGCGACCAGGAACCTGCGCGACGGTGGCCTCGAGGTCATTGGCCCGACCGATATCGTGTGGGGCAAGGTCGACGCGACCGGCGCGATCGATGCGCTGCGGGCGCAGGATCCGGATCTGCTCGTGATCGTCCACGCCTCGTGGGTCGTCGACACGCTCCAGTTCCAGTTGATCCGTGAGCTCAACCGGCCCGTGATGTTGTGGGCGGTACCCCATGCCGAGACTTTCGCCCTGGCCTCGGTCAAGCATTTCGCGAGCGTGGCGCATCACAACGGGCTCCTCTACCGGTGGGGCCAGGGCGCGTTGAGTGGCCCGGACTTTCGGGACCGCGTCGCCGCAGTTGCCCAGGCTTCCGCGGTGGCGCGGCAGCTCCGCCGGGCCCGAGTCGGCCTGATCACCCCACGGGCAACGTGGCGCACCACGGGCCTGATGGACATGACCTACGACGACTGGGACCTGGGTGAGCAACTGGGGATCACCCTTCAGCACCTCGATTTCGACGAGCTCATCGCGATCGCCGAGAAGAAGAGCGACGCTGACGCACATGGCGAGATCGAGCGCCACCCCGGCTATGGCTGGGTCGAGGCCGGCGATGCTCGAATGGTGTTCTCGGCCAAGGTCTACCTGGCGATCAAGGACCTGGCCGCTGAGTACGGCTTGCGGACCATCGCCGCAGCCTGCTATCCAAAGCAGTTCGGCCTGGTGAATCTCGGCTCGGCCTGGCTCGCCGACGAAGGCTTCTACCTCGATCCGGAAGGTGATGTTGGCTCGGCGATCGTCGCGAGCACGTTGATGGCGCTCCAGCCGGGCCCCGTGACGCTCGCGGAGCCGGCGCTGATTCCCGAGGATCGCGACACGCTCATCCTGCGCCACGAGGGGTCGTCGCCGGCCAGCTTGGCAGCGGCGCCGTCCCAGGTTCATGTCATCGACCTCGGCGATGCGACCGGCACCCTCATCGAATTCGGGCTGCGCAAGATCGAAACGCTGACCGCGGCCAGCCTGTGCGGCCGGAAGGGCGACTATCAGCTGTGGGCCGGTCGGCTCACGTCCCTGGGCATGGAGCCTGAGGAATGGTCGCGCGTCGGACGCGGCTTCCTCGCGGAGGTCAGCGCAGAGGGCGGCGGCCGACGCCTGATCGATCGAATGTTCTCGACGGGACAGGCCCACCACATGCTCCTCCAGGAAGGAGATGCGACGCGCCAGCTCGCAGACATCGCCGAGATGTGGGGCGTGGGCTTCGTGCCCATGGTCGGCTAAGGCCGGCCGCGGATCAGGCTGTCCGCCTAGGGCATCGCCCGGACGACCGGAGGTTCGCCCGATACCGGGATGGCCACGTCGTCAGCGAGGGGGCTGCGACCGGTCAGGAAGTCAAAGTCGCAACCCTCGCTGGCCTGCATCACATGATCAATGTACAGGCGGGTGTAGCCCCGGCTGACCGCCACCGGGCGGGGCTGCCACTCGCCGAGTCGGCGCTGGATCTCATCGTCGGAAACGAGGAGCTCCAGACGCCGATTGGGCGTATCGAGGCTGATCCGATCGCCATTGCGGACGGCTGCCAGGGGGCCGCCCACCGCTGCCTCGGGTGACAGGTGCAGGACCGCGGTACCGAAGGCCGTTCCGCTCATCCGCGAGTCGCTGATCCGGACCATGTCGCGGACGCCTTGCTGGAGGAGCTTCCTGGGCAGCGGGATGCTGCCCCATTCGGGCATCCCCGGCGCCCCGCGCGGACCGCCATTCTTGAGGACGATCACGTCATCAGCCTCCACGTCCAGGTCGGGGTCGTCGAGGCGCGCGGCCAGGTCGTCATGGTCCTCGAAGACGACCGCCCGGCCCACATGCGTGAGGAGTTCCGGCGTCGCGGCACTCTGCTTCAGGATCGCACCGTCGAGCGCGAGGTTGCCGTACAGGACGACCAGGCCGCCCTCGGGTTGGAGCGGCTGATCGAAGCTCGCGATGACATCGCGGTTGTAGACCTTGGCGCCGACGATGGTCTCCCTGACGGTAGCGCCTGTGATCGTTTCGATGTCGAGGTTGAGGAGGGGCGCCAGCTCGCCCAGGAGGGCCGGGACGCCGCCCGCGTAGTAGAAGTCCTCCATGAGGTACTGGCCGGCCGGCTTGAGGTTCACCAGGACGGGCGTCTCCCGCGAGAGCGTGTCGAAGGTCGACAGCGGCAGCTCGAGGTCCAGCCGACGAGCCAGGGCCAGGAGGTGAACGACCGCGTTCGTTGAACCGGCGATCGATGCCAGCACCCGGATCGCATTCTCGAACGCCTCGCGGGTCAGGATGCGCGAGGGTCGGACATCCTCCTTGACGAGGTCGACGGCTCGCTGGCCGATGGCCTGGGCCAGCCTGAGCCGGTTCGAGTCGACGGCCGGGATTGCCGCACCGCTCGAGGGTGCGATCCCCAGGGCTTCGGCGATGCAGGCCATCGTCGAGGCGGTGCCCATCGTCATGCAATGACCCGGGCTTCGCTCGATGTGGCTTTCCAGGTCACGCCATTCGTCGTCGCTGATCCGCCCGGCACGATACTCCGCGTAATAGCGGTGGGTGTCCGTGGATGACCCGACATCCTGGCCACGCCACTTGCCATTCAAGCCTGGTCCACCGGGCAGCATGATCGATGGCACGTCGAGACTGGCGACGGCCATCAACATCCCGGGGATCGTCTCGTCGCAGGCCCCGAGCAAGACCACGCCGTCGATGGGATAGGCCCGGATCGTCTGCTCGACCTCCATCGCCAGCAGATTGCGATGCATGAACGAGATGCCGACGGGCCGCGCCAGGTCGGCGCCCATCGTCATGCTCGGAAACTCGACCGGGAATCCGCCCGCCTGCCAGACGCCGCGCTTGACAGCGTCGACAAGCTGCGTGAAATGAAGGTGGCAGCGGGTGAGCTCGCTCCAGTTGTTGCAGATTCCGATGACGGGGCGGCCCTGGAAGTCGCTCTCCGAGAAGCCCTGCACCTTCATCGCCGTCCGCTGCAGGAACCCATCGACACCGCCGGCTTCGAACCAGTCGGCGCTGCGGTATCGGCGCGGCGATTTCATGGGTGTCTCACTCCGTCGTCCGTGGTGTGCGCGCCGTCGGGGCACGAGGCGATTGGGTCGCACTGGGGCGGCCCTTGGGACAGGATCGTCGCCATCTAGCTCATGATGTGTTCAAGGAATGCCCTGGTCCGGGCGTGCTGGGGATGATCGAGGATCTCGCCCGGAGGTCCGGACTCGACGATGCTGCCATGGTCCATGAAGATGACCCGGCTGGCGACGTTGCGGGCAAAGCCCATCTCATGGGTGACGACCAGCATCGTCGCGCCCGCTTCGGCCAGCTCGCGCATCACCTGGAGCACCTCATGGACCAGCTCCGGGTCAAGCGCCGAGGTCACCTCGTCGAACATGATCAGTCCGCGATCCATCGCCAGCTCCCGGGCGATTGCTGCCCGTTGCTTCTGGCCGCCCGAGAGGTGAGCTGGATACGAATCGATCTTGTCGGCCAGGCCGACCCGGGCCAGGACCGTCTCGGCTCGCTCCCGGACGACCTGCTTGGGAAGGTGAAGGACCTTTGATGGACCGAGCTCGACGTTCTTCCTGAGCGAGAGCTGCGGGAAGAGCGTGTACTGCTGGAAGACCATCCCCATCGCCAGCCGGCGACGCTTGTGGTCGGACCCCAGGGTCACATGCTTGCCATCGGTGCACTCAGCGTAGAGCTCGCCCTTCAGCGAGATCTTGCCCGCGCTGAAGGTCTCGAGGCCCATCACCGTCCGGCACAGGGTGCTCTTCCCGGAGCCGCTCGGGCCGATCACGACCAGCGTTTCACCACGCTGGATCGAGACGTCGACCGAGTCCAGGACCTGAACCTTGCCGAAGCTCTTGGACAGGCCCTCGACCTGGACCACCGGTACGCCGGATGCGGAGTCTGTCACTACTTCACCGCCGCCAGGTGCCTGTGGAGGTAGAGCTCATAGCGACGCATGATCAGGGTGATCGGGAAGGCGACCACGAAGTAGATCAATGCGACGGTCGTAAAGATCTCCAGGGGTCGATAGGTGAGATCCGAAACGAGGTGCCCCTGGTACAGAAGGTCGGCAACTCCCAGCGTCGATACGAGCGACGTGTCCTTGAACAGGCTGATGCCGATCGAGATGAGGACCGGGAGGACGATCCGGAACGCCTGGGGAATGATGACGTAGCGCATCCGCTGCAGGTAGGTGAGCCCGAGAACGTCGCCGGCCTCGACCTGCTCGCGTGGGATGGCCTGGATACCCGATCGAAAGGCCTCCCCGTAGAAGGCGCCAAGGTTGAGCGTGAAGGCGAGGACGACGGATTCGAAGGCAGGTAGCTGGATTCCAGTGACGACCGGGAGCGCGTAGTAGACCCACACGAGTTGAATGAGCGCTGGAGTTCCGCGCATGATCTCGATATAGAGCGTCGTCACCACCCGCACCGCGGTGATCGACGACATGCGCGCCATTGCGACAGTGATGCCCAGGATCATGCCCAGGGTGATGCTCACGATGGTGAGCTGGATCGTGAGAACCAGGCCCTGGAGCAGTGCCGGCAGGTACGGGCCGACGACTGCGAAGTCCCACTGGTAGGTTACGGCGCTATGGCTGCCACCAAGCGCGATCAAGACCAGCCAGAGGGCCGCCAGCCCAGCGACCAGAGCGAGGACAGCGAGAATCGGGAGCCAGGGAATTCCGCTCTTGCGCAGCCTCGACCCCACGTTCATCGATGGTCGTTCAAGATGCTTGGACCTCTTGAGCGAGGCCCGCACCCGACTGGGTCGGGAAGCGGGCCTCGCCTGAATTGCTCGTCGCTATCCTATCTGGGGGATCGTTGATCAACCACCCGGGAACTGGGAGCTCTCGAGCGTCTTGACGTAGACCGGTACATCGGCTGGTACCGCCGCGAATTGCACGGGGTCAATGGCACCCCATTTGGTCAGCGAGGCAGCGAGGAGTCCGCGCCCAGCGAATGACTGGATCTCAACGTTGATCGCTGCGACGTCTGCGTACGAGTAGTTCTGGGTGATCGCGTAGCCGATACCCTCATCGACGAATGGCGTCGGGGGAAAGATGAGCTTGGTCCCCGGGTTGGCTTTGGCGAAGGGTCCGTTCCCATTCCAGTCATCGAAGATGGCGTTCGCCCGACCGGATTGGACGGCCAGTCGGCATGCGCTTTCATCTGCCAGGCGCTGGATCTGGGCCTTGGGCTTTGACGTCGTCAGCGACAGGTCCTCTGCCGAACCCTGGGCGACGCAGACTGTGTTCTGCGATTGGTTGATCTGGTCGAATGTCGTCAGTGAGGAGCTGGTGACTGCAAATGAACCGATGTCACTCGCGACAGCACTGCTGAACATGACCACAACGGCTCGTGCCGGTCGTGCGTTGAGCGAGGATGCGATATCGAATTGGCCGGCCTGAAGACCGGCAATCATGTTGCCAAATGTCGTGGAGACCGGGGTGAGCTTGACCCCGAGTGCTTGCGCGTAGTCGGCCATGATGTCGACAAATACGCCGCCCCAGACGCCCGTCTTCGGATCCTGGGTCTGCCACGGTTCAGCTGCCGCGACGCCGATCCGCAGCTCACCACGAGCCTTGATTTCGGTGATCAGTGACTTGGGTCCGGCCGCTGCCGGGGTCGAGTTCGAACATGCGCTTGCGACGAACAGCGCCGCGACGGCGAGGGTCGCGAACTTGGTTCTGATTCGCATCGATCCGTTCCTCCGAGGTTATTCCGGGGGGAGTGGTCCTGAGCCCGCGTGGTGGGCACGCGGATGCGGTTACCGATTGACTGGCACCCGCCTCGAAACCTCGAGGAGCTGGCCCAATCGTGCCCTGGTTGCCTTGTCGAGCGGCAGAATCGGAGCCCGGGGCGGCCCAGCCGGCTCGCCGATGAGCTCGCAGCCCGCCTTGACGGCGGCGACGTAGCTTCCGGACGTCTCGAGGAAGTTGCAGATCGGCCAAATTCGGGTCCAGACCTCACAGGCGGCATCCAGGTCACGCCGGCGAGCCGCCGCGTCAAAAAGCTCCACGCACAGCTCCGGAATGAAGTTGGCGGCCCCCCAGACCGATGCCCGCGTGCCCGCGAGCAGGCCGTAGAGAGTCAGCGTGTCCCAGCCGTTCATGACCCCAATACGGTCGCCATAGCGCTGGATGAGCTCGGTCAGAGATACCGCATCTGCGCTGCTGTCCTTGATCCAGTCAACGCCTTCGATCGCCGCAAGTTCGGCGATCTGCTCGCCAGTGGGACGCATACCAGTTGCGCCGGGCAGGTTGTAGACGATGATCGGAATCCCGATCGAGCTCGCGATCGTTTCGTAGTACTTGACGACGACGGGCCACGGCAGGGGCTCGTAGAACGGCGGGATGATCATCACGCCCGAGGAACCCGCCGCCTCGGCGTGCTGGCTGAGTTCGATGGTGTCACGCGTGCTCAAGGTGCCCGTGTGCGGAGCTACCGGCACGCGTCCCGCGGCCGCCTCGACGACGACCTCGGTCACGCGACGACGTTCGGCCAACGACAGAGCGGGGAACTCACCGGTGCTGCCGCACGGAATGAGGCCACCGCTGCCGGCCTTGATCAGGCGATCCGTAAGTCGTGCCAGCGCAGGCTCATCGACCGTGCCCTCACCCTCGAGGAACGGGGTGACCATTGCGGGCAGGATCCCTTCAAAGTCCACGGTGCGTCGTGCCATTCGACCTCCATCTTCCCTACGGGACAAGAGCCACAGTCGGCAACTGGCCACTGTTGATCGCCAGGGGGTGATGCGTGATTGCCGGTCTGACCACCTGTCGGATTGCCTGACAAATAATCACCGGGGCGCAGGGCCATTGTCAATACGGCCGAGGACGTCGCGGGAGGACGGCTGGCCCAGGCTCAAGGCCCGGGACGGTCTCCTCGACCGACGGTTCGTTCGTGGGTGAGCGAGCCCTGTGAGCGAGCCCTCCGAACGAGCCCTATGAACGGGTCTTGGCCACCACCGGGGTCTCGTTGCGCACTCGGACCACATCGCGGGCGGCGTCCATGATGTGACCGGCAAAATGGTCGGCGATCGCGACCGGGTCGCCCGCCTCGATCACGTCCACAGTTGCTCGATGGTCACGCAGGAGCCGGTTGAGATCGGGTCTGGTCTCGAGATCGACCCGCATCTCGAGTCGCGCTCGGAGCTCGAGGGCGGTCCAGCTCTCCGCGAGAATGGGGTTGCCCGACAAGGTCAGGATCAGATGATGAAATGCGATGTGGGCTTGGTTGATGGCGACCACGTCTGATGCCCCGACGGCACGCTCCAGGCCACCAAGTGCCCCTCGAAGCTGGACCACCGCTGCGCTGCCCGTGGTCCGCGCGATGCGCTGCCCCGCGAGAGTCTCAAGGGTAGCCCGCACTTCCGCCAGCTGGGCGACGGTTTCATCGTCGATCGTCGCGACCGTGAGCCCCCTGTACGGTTCGTGGAGGAGGAGACCCTCGTGGACCAGCTGGCGCACCGCTTCGCGCACGGTGGCGCGGCTCACCCCAAGGATCAGGGCAAGCTCCTGATCTTTGACCCGGGTGCCACTTGGCAGGGTGCCATCGAGGATGACCCGGCGGATCGCATTGCTCGTTTCAATCAGGCGAGTACGCGCGGCGACCTTCGGAATCCGGGCGGCAACCGGTTCCACGGTGCTCATCTGAAATGCTCGCGATCCGCAGGCGCGCGGCGAAGCCAGTTAGGTGCCATGTTCCCGCCCCGTAGTGCTCGACGGCGACGCATCCCACGGGCCAGGCGTCGCTGTGTCCCAGATGGCCTAGCGACACCCGGACCGATCGTGCGCTCATGATTCCAAGCGCTGCAACACGACAATAGCGGATTCCCCCGTTGTCTGGCCCGGCCGGTCGCCCACCAATGTGGGCAGGCCTGAACCGGCGGCACGGCGCCTACAATCCTGACGATGTGGTACCTGGATGCTCGCGCGGTCGCCGAGGCCATGCCACCTCTTGACGATCAGGTGCTGCTGGCCGAACGGGCTCTTCTCGCCGTCGAAGATGGCGGGCAAGTCGCCGGCAAGGTCAGTGTCCATCCCCGCGCGGAATCAGCCATTGCCTACGCGATGCCGGCTTCGCTCCAATCGTCAGCTGGGCAAACGGATTCGGCACTCGGGATCAAGTGGGTGACGATCTTCCCCGGAAATTCAGATCTCGGATTGCCGACGGTCAACAGCGTCATCGTCCTCAACGACCCGCGGACGCTCGTACCGATTGCCTTGATGGATGGGTCAGTCATCACGGGCGTACGGACCGCTGCAGTCTCGGGCGTCGCCGTCGCGCGGCTCGCTCCTGTACGAGCCGGACGAGCGCTCAAGATTGCATTGGTCGGAGCCGGCGTGCAGGGCCGAAGCCACGTCCCGATGCTGGGGCACGTCGCCCCCGGCCACGTGCTCACGGTGTACGACCGGCACCCAGATCGAGCCGAGGAGCTGGCGGCCGCCGCCCGTGACACGCGAGGGATCGCCGGTGCTTCGGTGGCGCCGACAGCCAGGCGGGCGATCGAGGATGCGGATGTCGTCATCACTGCGGCGTCGTTCGGCCCCACGAGACAGGTGATGACCGATCGCTGGCTGCGGCCCGACGCGCTCGTGGTGTCGGTCGACTACGAGATGTATGCGTCGAAGGAAGTCGCTCGCGGCGCGAATCTGTTTCTGGTAGATGAGCTCCAGGGCTTCTCGAACTCCAAGGCGGAGGGCAGGTTCGAAGGTTTCCCGGACGCAACACGAACCCTCGGAGGGTTCATGCGGTCCAAGGATCGGCGCCCTTCGGGCCGCGTGCTTGTCACCCACCTCGGCATGGGATTGACGGACGTGGTCTTCGCCGCGGCCGTTTTCGATCGAGCCCGCGCGCAGGGACTTGGGCTCGAGCTGCCGCCCTCCTAGAAGCCGACGAGTCAGGCCCCCTATTGACGTTCCGGGGCGGGACCGCGTTGTCGACGAAGTGTTACGGTGCCAGGAAAGCCGACCCTGGATCTCGGAGGAATCGTGTCGACGGATCGCGCCGATCGCTTGCCCTCGGCGTGGACGGTCCACACGTTCCGCGCGGACGTGACGATCCCGATCGGGCACCCGTGCATGGGCGGCGGGATCGCGCCGGCCAGGATCGTGGTCGACCCACTCGAAGCAATCGGGTTCGTGCTCGCCGGCGGCACGCTGACGAAGCCGATCGTCTTCGTCTCGGTCGACTGGTGCGAGATCCGGAACGATTCGTATGACGCGTGGCGAGCTGAGCTGGCAGCCGCCGCCGGTACCGACCCCGAGCGCGTCCTGGTCACGACGATCCATCAGCATGACGCACCCGTGGTCGACATCGGGGCCCAGCGCCTGCTCGAGGCGCGGAACGCGACGGGCGCCGTTTGCGACATCGCCTTCGCACAGGCCTCTGTCGGCCCTGTGGCCAGGGCCCTCGCGATGGCGCTCGAGCGCCCGGGACGACGGGTCAGCCACGTGGGTATCGGCAAGGCGATGGTCGACCGCGTTGCGTCGAACCGCCGGTTCGTTCTTCCGGACGGCAGCATCTCCTACCACCGCACGAGCGCGTCGCAGGATCCCGAGGCCCACGTCGCGCCCGAGGGGACGATCGATCCCTGGCTCCGGACCCTGAGCTTCTGGGACGACGACCAGCCGCTCCTTGCCTTGAGCTCGTATGCCGTCCATCCGATGAGCTACTACGGCACGGGCGAGGTGTCCGCGGACTTCATCGGCATCGCCCGGCGGGTGCGCCAGCAAGCCCTGCCCGAGGTCGTCCAGATCTACGCCTCGGGCTGTAGCGGGAACGTGACCGCGGGCAAGTACAACGACGGTGCGCGGTCCAACCGGCCCGTCCTCGCGGCGAGGATCGAGACCGCGATGGCCGCGGCCTGGGCGGCGACCCATCGCCAGCCCCTCGTGTCCGCGTCCTTCCATTCGATTCCGCTCCGCTTCGAACCGCGGACGGGCGCGGGGCACACGCCGACGGACCTCGAAGCGCGGATCGCGAACAACGCCGACCCGTTTGACGAGTGCCTGGCGGCGCTGGCCTTGAGCTGGCAGGAACGAGCGCGAGCCGGCCGGCCGATCGACCTGCCGGTCCTCGAGCTTGGACCAGCCGTCCTCGTCCTCCTGCCGGGCGAGGCCTACGTCGAGTACCAGCTGCTCGCCCAGCGCCTGCGGCCCGATGCCTTCGTGATGGCCCTCGGCTATGGCGAATCCGCCACCGGCTACATCCCGACCGCGCTCCAGATCGCCGAGGACGACGAGAACCTGGGCGCCTGGTATTGGGTCTCCGGGACGGCCGAGCAGGTCCTCAGCGATGGCCTCCGCGCGGCGCTCGCGACCACCGCAACGGGCGGGCAATGACGACGACCAAGGGGCCCAGCGTGGTCTCGGAGCACGCCGGCGGACTCGCCGTCGAGGGTCGCTTGATCGAGGATGGCGGCGCGGTCCGGATCCTCGTCCGCGATGGCGTCGTGGCCGAGCTCAAGCGACTGGATCGCGAGCCGACATCCGACGCCTGGATCGCGCCAGGCTGGCTGGACATCCAGGTCAATGGCTTCGGGGGCCACGACCCGAATGCCGCCGACGCCCAAGGGCAAGACGTCGTAGCCATGGTCCGCGACCTGTGGCAGTGGGGGACGGCGGCCGTCTGCCCGACGATATGCACGCAATCGGAGGCGCGGATCCTGAGCTCGCTGCGGGCCGTCGCCGATGCCTGCGACGCCGACCCACTGGTGGCCGCCTCGGTCGTTGGGATCCACGTCGAGGGTCCCCATATCGCGCGCGAGGACGGGCCGCGGGGGGCCCATCCGCTCGAGCATGTCCGACCGCCCGACATCGCCGAATACCGCCGCTGGCAGGAGGCCGCGCGCGGACGGATCCGGATCATCACCGTGTCGCCCGAGTACGAGGAGTCGGTCGCCTATGTCCGGGCGATCGTGGCCGACGGGGTCGTCGCGTCGGTCGGCCACACCCGCGCCGATGGCGATCAGATTCGGTCGGCGGTCGATGCCGGAGCGCGGTCCTCCACGCATCTCGGCAACGGGGCCCATGCGCTGATCGCGCGCCACCCGAACTACATCTGGGACCAGCTCGCCGAGGATCGGCTCTCCGCCGGCTTCATCTTCGATGGCCACCACCTGCCGCCGGCGGTGATGCGAACCGTGGTCCGGGCCAAGGGCATCGAGCGGACGATCCTGGTGACCGATGCCCTCGCCCTCGCGGGCCTGCCGCCTGGCGTCCATGCCTCGGCCGTTGGCGGGGACGTCGAGCTGCTGCCCTCCGGCCGCGTCGTCCTGCGCGGGACCCCGTACCTCGCCGGCTCGGCGGCGACCCTTGGCGTGTGCCTCGGCAACGCGGTCCGCCATGCCGGCGTGACGATGCACGACGCGGTCCGGATGGTCACCGCCAACCCGTCGCGCCTGCTCGGCCTGGATCTCGCGCGTGGTCATGAGACCGTGCGGATCGGTATGGACGCGAACCTGACCGTGTTTCGCCAGGAATCCGTCTTGAGCGATCCGACCGTTCTCGCCACGATCATTGCCGGGCAGCTCGCCTGGAGCGCGAACGATCGATGACTCCGACCGCGCGCCGAGCGTGAGCATGCGGGGGATCGACCCCGGCTCGCCGTCCGAGGTCCCGGCCGTCACCGATCCGCCGGCCCGGCGACCCGGCGTGCGCAGCCTGGCCGCCGCCGCCCGATCCGGATCGTCGGACGTGATCCTGCTGGCGGCGGTCACACTCTGGGCGCTCAACTACACGGTCATGAAGTACGGCATCAGCCAGATCCAGCCCCTGGCCCTGCCGGCCATTCGCTTCGGGACAGCCGGCCTGATCTTGCTCGTGATCCTGCGCATCCACGAAGGCTCGATCGGCGTCCACCGGGACGATCTCCCGCGGCTGGCGATCGCCGGCTTCTTCGGCGTCACGCTGAGCCAGATCTCGTTCGTGTTCGCGCTGACCTACACGACCGCGTCGGACAACGCCCTGCTGGGCGCCACGGCGCCGATCGTGACCGTCGTGATCGCCACGATCATCGGCCTCGAACGGTCGGGGCAGCGGCACTGGGTCGCGGTCCTGGTCGGGCTGGTCGGGGTCGTCCTGATCGTGGTCGGCGGGTCGACTTCGGGTCTCTTCCAGTCCGGGCTCCTGGGTGATGCCCTCGCCTTCGGCAACGTCCTCGTATCGTCGATCTCGGCGATCGTGATCGTGCCGCTCCTGGTCCGCTACAGCGTCTACCGGATCCTGACCTACGAGATGTTGATCGGGACGGTGATCCTGCTGCCGATCGCCCTGCCCTCGATCCTGGCCCAGGACTTCGGCCACGTGACGCTCGGCGGCTGGACGGCGCTGGGCTACACGATCCTGCTTACCGGCCTCGTCACGAACCTCCTGTATTTCACGGCAGTCGGACGGATCGGCGCATCACGGGCGGCGGTCTATCAGTACGTGCAGGCGTTCCTCGGGGTCCTCTTTGCGGTCGTCCTGCTCGGCGAGGAGGTCACGCCGGTCCAGCTGGTCGGCGGCGCGATCGTCGTCGGCGGCGTCATCCTCGCCCGATCGGCGCGTCGGGCGACCGGGCGCACGGCGGGCTGAGGGCCCGGCTACCTGAAGCCGGTCAGGGTCACGCCTTCGATGATCCGCCGCCGCAGGACCAGGAAGGCGACCACCGTGGGCGCCATCGCCACGACCGCGCCCGCACTGAGGACAGCGTAGTTCACCGACACGCTGCTGTTGAACGAGGCGAGGCCCAGCTGGACCGGGAACAGGTTCGGGTCGTTCAGCACCAGGAGCGGCCAGATGAACGCCGTCCACGATTGGAGGTAGGCAAAGATCGCGAGCGCGCTGATCGCCGGGGCGAGCAGGCGCGTCACGAGCCGGATCATGATTCCGGTCTCCGACAGCCCGTCGATCCGGGCTGCGTCCAGCAGCTCATCGGGCACGCTGGCGATCACGTTCTGGCGCATGAAGAAGATCCCGTAGCTGAGGATCACGTAAGGCAGGATCAGGCCGGGCAAGGTGTTGATCAGCGACAGGGCCTGGACCTCCAGGAAGACCGGCAGCATGTAGATCTCGAAGGGCACGATCGCCGTCGCCAGGATCAGGATGAACAGGAAGTTGTTGCCCGGGAACTTGAACTTGGCCAGGATGTAGCCGCCCACCAGCGAGGTGAGCAGGATGAACAGGGTCGAGATCGTCGCGAAAATCAGGCTGTTAAGCAGCCACGTCCCGAACGGAGCGGCGGCGAAGGCACTGGCGTAGTTGTCCAGCGTCCAGTGCTGGGGCAGGAGCTGGGGCGGCGACTCGAGCAGCTCGGGCGCGGGCCGCAGGGACGTGCTGATCAGCCAGAACAACGGGAAGACCATCACCAGCCCGAGCGCGACCAGGACGACCTGGATCGCTAGCCGGATCGGGTTGAATCGCCGTCGGTGGATCATCTCGTCCTCGACCTAATCCGTCGGCCGGTTGAACAACCGGAACTGGAGGAGCATCAGGACGATGACCACCAGGAACAGGTACACGGCTTCGGCCGCGGCATAGCCGAAGTTGAAGTAGCGGAAGCCGTTCTGGAAGATGTCGTAGACGAGCACCGGGACGAGGTAGCCGGGCGCCCCCTGGACGTCGGATGCCAGCACGAACACCTGGGTGAAGACGTTGTACGCCTGGATCGTCGTGATCACCGTGACGAACAGCAGGATCGGGACCATCAGGGGGAAGGTGATGTGCCGGAACTGGCGCCAGGTGCTCGCGCCGTCGACCGCGGCGGCCTCGTAGTAGAGCCGCGGGATCGAGCGCATCCCGACCAGCAGGATGATCATGTTGTAGCCCACCTGGGCCCACACCGAGATCATGATCACCGACACGATCGCCAGCGTCGGATCGGTCGTCCAGGCCTGGTTCGGGATTCCGAAGATCCCGAAGATCGCGTTCAGCACGCCGTGCTGGTAGTCGAGGATCGACCGCCAGCCGAGCGTCGCGGGAACGAGCGGGGTGACGACCGGCAGGAAGAAGAGGATCTCGATCAGGCCGCCGATCTTGCCGCCGCCATAAGCCACGACGGCGGCCACGAAGAAGGCCAATGCGATCGATATGACGGTCGTCCCGAGGGCGATGATCGTCGTATTGAGGAAGGCCGTCTGGAAGTTGGGGTCGCTCAGCAGGTTGATGAAGTTGTCCAGGCCCACGAACGTGTGGTCCGGACTCACGAGCGACCAGTTGAAGAACCCCAGGATGACCGTGTAGATGATTGGGAAGATCCGCAGGAACGCGAATAAAGCCACGATCGGCGCCAGGAAGCCGTAGGCGAACAGGTACGTTCGCCGGCGCTGGGGTGGCACGGATGGCAGGGCGGACCGAACACGGTGGAGTCCCCGCCCGATCGTCCCTGACGCCATCATCGGCTCAGTCTCAACGGTCTCAGACCCTCGAATTGCCTGGGCCTCCGCGAGGAGCGTGCCCCTCGGGAGGCCCAGAAGCTGCCTGAAACAGTGGCGGCTAGCGGCCGCCGAGACCTAGCTCACTGCCCGAAGTCGTTGTGGGCCTTCAGGATGGTGTTCGTCTCATCGGCGAACTGCTGCAACTTCTGCATNNTGGGTGGCCAGCTTGGTCTCGATCTCATCCCATTCCGGGATCAGGTAGTCGGTCTGGTAGCCGGCCTGGTAGTCGGGGTCCTTGACGAGCATGGCGCCCCACGCCGGCTGCTGGGCCAACAGGGCGGAGTAATCGAGGTCGATCCGGGCCGGAACCCAACCCGAGATCGTGGCGATGGACTGTTGCTGGGGCAGCTCCATCAGGAACCTGATGAAGTCCCAGGCGGTCTGCTGATGGGGCGAGTTGGCCGCGACGTCAAAGGATTCGGTGCTGTGGAGGGTCGTCGTCGGCAGCTTGACGGCGCCGTAGTTGAGGGTCGGGGCATTCGCGGCGATATCGCCGATGACGTTCGACTCGCGCATGAACATCGCGGTCACACCCTGCTCGAACCCCTTCGTGTCGGAGCCGATCTTGGTGTCGTCGATGAGCGGCGCCTTGTTGACCCCGTTGACGTACATCTCGAGGACCTTGACGCCGCTGTCATTGGCGTAGCTCGCGCTGTACTTGCCGGCGCTGTTCTGGGCCAGCAGTCCGAGCGGCGCCTGGGGCGTGCCGTACTGCATCAGCCATAGCCAGAACTTCTCGGCCACGCCACTGCCCTGGCCGCTGAGGCGGAAGCTCAGGCCCGACCGGCTGACTGCACCGCTGGAGTCGTACTTCGTGAGCAGCGGTGCGGCGGCCATGATCTGGTCCATCGTGGTCGGCGGCTGGACGCCGGCCGCGGTCAGGTAGTCCTTGTTGTAGTAGAGGGCGACCGCGCTGACGAATTCGGGGACGCCCCAGACCTGGCCCTTGTAGGTCACGTGGGACTGGACGAACTTGTCGAAGACGCCACTCGTCACGAAGCTCTGCATCCAGGCTGGAACGGGAGCCAGCAGGTTCTGGTCGACGAACGGCGTCAGGAAGGCGAGGCTGTGCTCGACGATGTCGGTCGAGGTCTTGGTCGGCAGGGCGATCGTGAGCTTCTGCTCATAGCTCCGAAGGTC
>PNAZ01000119.1:16211-24074 GCA_003169655.1 Chloroflexota bacterium | reverse complement strand
CCGGCGTTGCCGAGGACCCGCAGGCACCAACCAGGAAGCTGACGGCGACGAGGGTCACCAGTCGTTTGGAATAGGACATCTCTGTACCTCACTACCTCTGTACGTCTCGGTTCCCGATTTCACCCCCCCGAAACGATCTGCCTCCTCCATAGGTCAGGGTTCCGCTCCATCGTCGATCGTCCCCGGCGGGCTCCCGGTCGAGGGCCGGGGACGGGTTCGGCCGCGGGCGCGCCCGCCGACCTTCGGTTGGATGGCGCCGCCGGTCGGCCAGGAGTAGCCCTGGGAACCGCCGGGCTTCGGCGGCCGGTGCCCACGGCCGTGGGCCGTCGCACTGGCGTCCATCCGAGCCAGGAGCAGCTCGCCGGCCTGGATCACGTGGGCGCGCACCGCCCCCTCCAGGCGGTCCGCGTCGCGCCGCTCGACCGCGGTCGCGATCGGCTGGTGCTGGCCGACCAGCGTCGCTGCGTCGGCGGCGAACAACTGGTTCGTCAGGACGATCCGGCGGGACAGGACCTGGAGCGTATCGAGGCGGTCGAGGAGCATCTGGTGGCCGCAATGGAGGAACACCGCCCGATGGAACCCGGCGTCTGCATCGGCGACAGCCAGCGGATCGGCGCCGGTGGTCGCCTGCCGGAGGCGATCGAAGGCGCTGCGCACTTCCTCCTGGTAGACCCTCGACGAGCCACACGCCTCGAGCGCCAGCCGGGCCGCATACGGTTCAAGCAGGGCCCGCAGGCTCGTGATCTCCCAGGTCGCGCGGGGCGAGAGCTGCGACACAAAGGCGCCCCGCCGGGGGAAGACGTCGACCAGGCCGCGGTCGGCCAGCATCCGCAGGGCTTCGCGGACGGTGCCCCGGGAGGTGTTCAGGTCCGTCGCCAGGGCGACCTCGGGAAGCCGCGCTCCAGGCTCGAAGCTGCCGCCGACGATGGCGTCGCGGATGTGCTTGCTGACCGCCTCCGTCATCGTGTCGGGCCGCTGCAGGACCATCAATGGGCGTGCCTCGGAAATTGTTGATTGCCCGACAATAGACCCTCCCGGAACGCCTCGCAACACATCTTCACCGGGCTGTACGTGGGCTGTGCTCACAGCCGTTTGACCCGTGGTCGGTAGCGCGCAATCGCAGCCTGATTGGCCTCGTCGCCGCCGGGGCTGTTGGCGCTGCGCCAGATCGGCGGATCGATCTTCCGGTGGGCCAGCTCGGCAATGGTCTCGAGCATCAGGGCGTTCAGGGCGAACGAGTTGGCGAACGTCGAGACGGCCCCGACCCGCTCGTGGACGCCGTCGACTTCCATAAGAGCGTCTCCGACGGGCACCTTCGTGTCGATCGTGATGTCGGCGAGGTCGGCCAGGTCCTGACCACCCGGATGCCGAGCCGCGTGCCCTTGCGGCAGGGCCCGCTGGAGCTCGACCGAGGTGACCCCGATCGTCGTGACGCCGAGCTCCCGGGCATAGAGCGCGCAGTCGATCGTGCTCGAGTTGACGCCATAGGCATTGACGATGATCAGGACATCGCCGTTGGTGAGGTTCGCGTTCCGAAGGACGGTCCGGCCGTAGCCGGGGGTTCGTTCGACGAGCATCGACCGAATGGCGCCGTGGGCCAGGAGGAAGCCATCGTCAAGGAGGGCGTTGACGCAGGCCAGGCCACCGGCCCGGTAGAAGATCTCCTCGGCGCCCATCGATGAATGGCCGCCCGGGCCGATCACGTTCACCAGTCGATCGTCCGCGACCCGGTCCGCGACGGCGACGGCCGCGCGCATGATCGAGTCGCGCTCCTCGGCCGCGATCCGGGCCACCAGCGCGTTGATCCGCTCGAGATACGTGTCATAGAGTGCGACGGCCATCCCGCTCCTTCCGTTCAGCGTTCCATCGATGTCATCGGCTGCCGGCCGGGCTGGCGCTTTTCGCCCCCGTGCCACTCGCCCGTTGGACGAGGGCGATCATTGCCTCGGCGAGCTTCTCGCCCTCTCCGCTCCGGAGCACGCTCGCGTTCGGTTCGTAGCCGCCCTCCGCGTAGGCCTCGACGGTCGGGATGTAGCCGACCGTCCCGTCGCACAGGGCCGCGATGCAGGTCGTCTCGTCGCCCAGGGCGGCCCGGATTCGCTGGCCGAGGGCCACGAACAGCTCGCCCTGGACCCCGACGTGGACGAACGGACCGAACCCCAGACCGCTGATCCGGACACCAACCGGGCCGTCGCTGCCCGGCAGCGCCGCCTGGCCGGCCACCAGGTCGGCATAGGCCGCCGCGACGAGCGCGTGGTAGGTGGCGTCGGGCGACAGATCGACCTCCCGCACGGCCTCGGCAGCGGCGATCGCCAGGTCGGCCGCGCGGCGCGCCCCGGCCGGGTCCGGGAGCGGCTTGCGGGCGAGCTCGATGACCTCCGAGGCGCCCCACACGCGNNCCGTACTTCTCGGCCGACTCGAAGGTGCGCCAGGACACGACGACGCCGACCATGCTGCCTTCGGGCGAGTAGCCGCCCGGGTTCACATCGCCTTGCGGCCCGGTGGTGAACACGACCAGGCCGCCGATCGCCTGCTCGAGCTCGCGGCACAGGACGCCCGGGTAGTCGGCCGAGTAGAGCGTGTTGTTCGGCCCGAGCGTCGTCGGGTGGCAGCCGTAGTTCACGAGCGTCGCCAGGGGCTGACCGGCCTCGTCGTCGAACCGGACGACGGTCACCCGATCGTCAACCGGACCACCCGACGGCCGCCGGTTTGCGCCGATCCCGGTCACCGTCCCGACGCCGACGGCCATGCTGGCCTCCTGCCGCGACGAGTGAGCCTCAGCGACCGCGCTCGCGATCCGGTCGGCGATCATCCGCTCGACCGGCGTGCCGGGCGCGGCAATCGGCCCGCTGTGGGTATGGGTGCCGACCAGCTGGAGCCGTTCGCGAGGGATGCCGGTCGAGCGCAGGACCTGGCCGGCGACCAGGTCCTGGACACCCTGGTCGACCTGGAGCAGCTCGGCCACGACCAGCGCAACGGTCGTTCCGTCGGCTCCCTCGGCCACGAGGACGCGGGCGTGAAGCGGATCGTGGATCCCTGTCGCGCCGGTCGTGCGCGATTCGAAGCCATCCATCAGGCAACCGAGCGGCGGGGTGATGTCCACGCGCGCCGTGCCGATCTTCATCCCGCCGGCGTCCGCAGCGTGACGGTTCGGCCGGTGTCGCTGGCCTCGACCGCGGCAACCACGATCTCGACGGCATTGCGGCCGTCTTCGCCGGTCACCGCCGGCGCCCGACCCGTCCGGATCGCCGCGACGATGTCGGCGTATTGGCGGATGTGTCCGGTCGCGTCCGTGCCCCACGTCGCCGGGGCGAGCTGGGCCTCCGGCGTGGCGGCGGCCCCTGGTCCGGACTGGCCCGCAGGGATGCTTACATCGGTGCCCGGCGCGAGGGACCACTCGAGCGCTTGCTGCCCCACGATCCTGGCGTGTCCGAGGTCTCCGTACACGCGCAGCTCCTGGTCGAACCCGGGTTCGGCGCACGTCGTCGCGACGATCGAACCGAGTGCCCCGTTCGCGAACCTCAGGCTCACGGTCGCCGTATCCTCGGCCTCCATCGCGTGCCCGATCGTCGCCACCCGGGCAGCGACCGAGGCAACCGGGCCGCCGATCCAGCGGACCAGGTCGACCATGTGGATTGCCTGGTTCATCAGGACGCCGCCGTCCATCGCCCGGGTCCCGCGCCAGGCCGCGCTGTCGTAGTACGACTGCGGCCGGTGGTAGAGGCCTTCACCGATGATCAGCGCGATCCGCCCGAACGCGTTGTCGGCGACGGCGGCTCGAACTGCCTCCATGATCGGCTCGAACCGACGCTGCGAGATAGTGGCGACCAGCCGATCTGCGCGACGACCTTCGGCGATCACCGCCTCGGCGTCGGCCATGGACAGGGCCAGCGGCTTCTCCACCACGACGTGCTTCCCGTGGCGGAGGGCGGCGAGGGCGATCCCCGCATGCGAACCCGACGGAGTGCAGATCGCCACGGCGTCGACGTCGTCGCGGTTGAGCAGCTCGTCGAGATCGGTGGTCCAGGGCACCCCCCAGCGCTCGCCGGCGGCCCGGGCTCGCTCGGTCGACGAGCTTTCGACGGCGACCAGGACGGCGCCCTCGACGGCCGCCATCGCCTCGATGTGCTGGGTCGAGATCGCGCCGCAGCCGATGAGCGCGAAGCGGACGGCCGGCGAAGCAGCTGGCTCGGTCGCAGGTGGCAGCCCGCTCACGCCCGTGCCGCAGCCACCTTGGCAACGGCGGCCACGACGTCATCGATGTCCTTGTGCGACCCGAGCAGGATTGGCATCGAGAACATCAGGACCTCATCGGCGGCGGCCCGCTCGGCCGCCGGGCAGGCGACCGGTTCGATGCCACCGAGCCTGGCGACCTCGTCACGGACGGCCTGGTTCCGGTTGAGCGGCACGTACCCCTGGAACACCGGCACGCCCTCGGCCCGGAGAGCCTCCGCGAAGCGCATCTTGTGGAGTCCGCCGCGCGCCGCCCCCAGCCACCGCCAGTGGTACGTGTACCAGCTGTGGGCGGTGACCCCCTCGGGGACCTTTACCGCGACGACATCCGGGATCTGCTCCAGCTGCTGGGTGAGGTAGGCAGCCGCCTCGCTGCGCTGCCGCTGCTGGGCCGGCATCCGCTTCATCTGGGCCAGCAGGACCGCGCCCTGGAACTCGCTCATCCGGAGATTCCAGCCGATCCGGACGTGCTCGTACCACTCACCGCCCCGCCGCCGACCGACGTTGCGGTACGACCACAGCAGCTCATCGAGCTCGTCGTCGTTGGTCAGCATGATCCCGCCCTCACCGGCGGTGATCGGCTTCGACGACTGGAAGCTGAACACGCCGATATCGCCGATGGCTCCAACGGGCCGGCCCCGCCATGCCGCGCCGTGCGCCTGGGCGGCGTCCTCGACGACTCGGAGCCCGTGGCGCTCTGCCGCGGCCATCACGCCGTCCATGTCGGCCGGCGATCCGCCGTGGTGGACCGGGACGATCGCCCGCGTCCGGGGCGTGACAGCCTGGTCGATCAGCGCGGGGTCGATCAGCAGCGTCTCGAGGTCCACGTCGACGAAGACGGGGATCGCCCCGAGCAGCAACGCCGCACTGGCGGTCGCGATGAACGTGTAGGGCGGGACGAGGACTTCGTCGCCGGGACCGATGCCGATCGCCTTGAGGGCGACCGCCAGGCCCATCGTGGCATTGGCCACCGTGACCCCATGGCGAGCCGCCTGGAGCTCGGCAAACTCGACCTCGAACTGCTTGATGTACGTACCGTCGATCGAGCCCCAGGTACCCGACCGAAGCGCGCGAAGGAGCAGCTCCTCCTCCTCGGTCCCGAACTGCGGCCAGGCCGGGAACGGCGCCGTTCGGACGGGCGTCCCTCCGTTGATCGCGAGGTCAGAGCTGGAGATTGCGGTGGCCATCGGGCCCTCCTCTTCGGGCGACGCTAGTGGGCCACGCCCGTCGCCGCGGCTTCGTCGACGAACATGGCGACATCGGGATGGCGGCGGAGTGCGGAGGCGGGGCAGGCCACCTCGATCGGGCCGTCAAGGGCCCGCGCGACGGCGGCCGCCTTCGTCGGGCCGGGGACCACGGCGCTGATCGCGCGAGCGGCGAGGATCGTCGACATCGTCACGGTCATCGCCAGCCGGGGCACGAGATCGATCGTCGTGAACGCCCCGTCGCGAACCTGCTGCGCGCGACTCGTCTCATCGATCAGGACCGGCTTTACGACTTCGGGGTCCTCGAAGTCGGCCACGTGTGGGTCGTTGAACGCCACGTGGCCGTTCTCGCCGATCCCGACTAGGGCGAGATCCAGGCCGCCGTCCTCGAGCAGGGCGCCGTAGCGCCGGCACTCGGCCGCGGGATCCTCCGTCGTGGGATCGAGCTTCTCCACTCGGCCCGGGTGGACGACGTCGAAGATGTGCCGGTCGAGCCAGGGACCGAACGCGTGCTCGTCGTCGCGCGGTAGTCCCACGTATTCATCCATGTGGAACGCGTCCACCCGCTCCCAGTCGATTCCCTCGGCCCGGCCAAGAGCGTCCAGGAACTCGACCTGCGAGGCCGCCGCCGCAAAGAGGAGCCGGGGCCTGCGCGTTCCATCCTCGGCCAGGAGCTGCCGCAGCCGCCGGGCGACGTGGTCGGCCGCGGCGCTGCCTACGGCGGCGCGATCCTCGAGGACGGTGACATGGAGCCGGTCGCGCTGGAGCTCGGTCACGTCCGCTCCGGCACGAAGACGACGAAGAAAACGTAGTCGAGGGGCTCCGGGCCGGTATTCGTGATGAGGTGCTCGGTGCCCATCGGGATCAGGACCCCACTGCCGGCCTGGACGGGCGTCCGCTCCGAGTCGAGCTCGACGAAGCCCGCGCCGGAGACGACGAAGTAGACCTGGTCCTCGTCGAGATGGGTGTGGGCCGGAACGGTCTCGCCCGGCCAGATCCGAACGTGGGTGACGTTCAGCCGCTTCGTCTCGAACATCGGTCGGTAATCGGCATACGTCTGTGGCTCGGTTGCGATTTCGCGGATGTTCGTGATCACGAGCGGTGGACCTTTCGCGGCGGGGGTTTCTGGAGTCAGTGCAGGTGATCCGCGCCGTCGATCGGGCCGAGGGCGACGGCGTCGAAGTCCCAGCCATGCTCGGCGCACATCTGCCGCACATGGCTGTCCCACGTCGGCTCAGCTGAGGGTCGCCCGCCCGTGAAGCAGTCGATGCTCAGATAGACGAAGGGCGTTGAGCCGGTACAGCGGACAGCGTGATGGACGCCGGGCGGCGTCCGGACGAAGTCGCCGGCCTTGAGTGGGAACGTCTCCTGGTCGGTGAGCCCCACGGTAAGGTTGGCAGTGCCCTTCAGGACGAAGAAGACCTGCTCGGCGTCGGGGTGGACGTGGAGCGGTGGCGCCTCGCCAGGCTCGAGGATCACGAAGAATGCCTCGGACGTCGCGGCATCCTGGCGGTCCATGATCAGGTCATTGGTATGGGTCGGGAAGCGGTAGCGTGCCACCCGGCGCGAATCGAATACGTACTGCGTCATGGATCGACCTCGGATCACCGACCGCTGTTGACTGTCCTACAATAGATCAGCAGCACGCGGCCCAGCAAGTGACGAAGGTCAGCATCCCCGACCGCAGATGGCCACCGGCCCAGGCGGCTCGACAGGGGGGACGACGATGAGCGGACTGTTCGGGCTCAACGGCCAGGTCGCGGTCGTGATCGGGGGCACGGGCGTGCTCGGTGGCGCGATCTGCGACGGCCTGGCCGAGGCCGGCGCAGCGGTCGCGGTCCTCGGCCGCTCCCTGGAGCGTGCGAACGCCCGGGTCGCGGCGATCGAGGCAACCGGGGGCCGCGCTGTCGCCGTGTTGGTCGACTCCACCTCGCCCGACTCCGTTGACGCTGCCCGTCAGGAAGTCGAACGGCTGCTCGGACCGGTGGATGTCGTGGTGAACGCCGCGGGGGTCAACAGTTCCACGCCATTTCTTGAGATCGATCTCGAGGAATGGCACACGATCCTCGATGCCGACCTGACCGCCGTGTTCGTCGCCTGCCAGGTGTTCAGCCGGGCGATGATCGAACGCGGCACGGGTGGCTCGATCATCAACATCTCGTCGGCCTCGTCCGGACCGCCCCTGTCACGCGTCCTCGCCTACTCGGTGGCCAAGGCCGGCGTGAACAGCCTCACCCAATACCTTGCCCTCGAGCTGGCACCCTTCAACATCCGGGTCAACGCGATCGCTCCCGGCTTCTTTCCGGCCGAACAGAATCGCGCGCTGCTGTCCGAGGAGCGGGTCCGCTCGATCCTCGGGCACACCCCGGCGCGGCGGCTCGGCGAGCCTGGCGAGCTGTGCGGGACCGTCGTCTGGCTCGCCTCG
>PNAZ01000119.1:0-16195 GCA_003169655.1 Chloroflexota bacterium | reverse complement strand
CGCTGCGAGCGCGTGTCGAGCGTCCGGCAGTCGAATCGGCGAACCCCTTGCCGTGGACGACCGGTGGGTCGAGGATCGTTGCGCAGTCGGTCATTGGATTGACGCCCCAGAGCCGGAACCAGCCGAGCCTGATGACGAAGGTGCAGCGCAGAAAGTGGCAACTTCGGAACGAGCGGCCATCGAGATAGATGGTCTGATCGACGAAGGACTGGCCGACGACCGGCACGAGTGCGTCGTCCGACAGGGCGCTCCGCATCTTCGTGACCCGCTCGTCCTCGAGGGTCAGGTCGGGCTCGTCAGGCACAGGCGAAGTCTAGAACCTGTGTCCATGCTCGAGGCTGAACCGACCGCCGCTTGGACCTCTATGTCGCGGGGACCGGCTCGACATTCGTGGAGGCGTTCGCGGCGCTGTCGGGCAACCGCAGTCCAACGCACATGTCGAACTCAGGTTCCGCGATCCTCAAGCGCACCACTGAGAGCCCACCAAGGGCCAGCATGACGGCGGCCGGCCCGATGATTGCAGCCTGGATGCCGAGCAGAGCCATGCAGACCGTTGGGACGAGCGCCCCGGCCATCATCCAGACCGCGGCGCAGGTGTGGATGATTCCCGTTGCACGGCCTGTCCCGCCATCGACCGTAATCCTCTGAAGCGCGGTCATGTTGAGCGTGTCGAGAAGGATTAGCGCACCGAGTGCCAGGGCCATCGCGAAAACGGCGAAGGCAGGCACGGGCACGAACCCCAGGACCACAAAGGCAACGGAGAAGCATGCGACTCCCGTGATGACACCGAGGCGCGGGTTCGCGTTCACCGCGGCTCCCGCAATCAGACCACCGACGATCCCGCCGGCCCCAGCCCCGGCATTGAGCGCGCCCGTGAACGATGGGCCAACTCGGAGCCAATCGACGGCGATCAGTACGGCGAGGACCGCAGTCGCCGCGCTGGCGAAGCTGATCGCGCCGTCGAGCGCGAGGGGCCCTGCGATCCGCCGGACGAGGGTCGCCCACGGAATCGCCGGCTCACCGTCGGAGGCGACGGCCACCCCGAGACGAGTACGCCGACCAATGGTCGGGCGCCAGATCACGAGGGCCGCGGTCACCACGGCGAACGATGCTCCATTCAGTGCGAACGCAACGGGCAGCCCTCCGAGGATGACCAAACCACCGGCCAACGCCGGCCCGGCCACCCCCGCCAGGCTGTCAAGGGTTGCCCGGATGGCATTCGCTTCGCCCATTTGGGCATCGTTGTCGGCGAACTCCGGGACGAGGGTCGCGAGGGCGGGCATCGAGAACGTGCCGGCCCCGGCCGCAATCATGATCAAGAGGAGGACCCACGGGACGTCGGCGTCCAGGACGCACAAGCCCGCGATCAGGAGCATCGCCAGGCAACGGATCGTCTCGGTCAAAATGAGGATCAGCCGCGGCGGGAAGCGGTCGGCGGCGATCCCAGCCGGCATCGACAGCACGAAGAACGGAACGAACCGGGCGACTGCGGCCAAGCCGACGAGTCCGAAGTTGCCGGAGCGCTCGAAAATGAGCACTGGAAACGCCGTCAGGTAGATCCAATCGCCCGCACCCGAGATTGCGCTGGCATAGACGAGGGCCGCCAACGGGCGGTTCGAGCTCAGCCGGTGGATCGGATCAGCGATGCGCATCACGCAGCTCCCTCAGAAGAAACGACGAGGCGCCGACCACATTTGGCGGTCGACGCCTCGGCGAGGTCCGGGACTACTTGCTTTCAGCGCCCAACGAGGCTGCCGGCAGCGCGAACAGGTTCCGAAACGCGGCGTCGGGCAGCATCTGCGGGTTCCTGAACCCGCCATCGGGCTTCGGGCACGGGTTCCTGAACCCGCCATCGGGCCGGGCCGCTGTGGCCTTACCAGGTGTGAAGCGGATGAATGGCATCTCCGGTCTCCTTTCTCGGCTGATCGCCGAGCATTGCGTCCCGCTCGGCATCGAGCGGTGACACAGGAGAGCCTCGGACTTCGGACCATCGCAGGCATCGGGAGGAGTGCCCAAATGCCGGACAGGATGGTCCCCACTGGGGTCCGGCGAACTCGACCGGGTGCGGGCCAGCGCTCCCCACCCCAGGCTTCGAGCATACGGCTCCGCTATCCGACGAGCTCCTCGACGCGGATAATGCCGACCATGGCACTCGGAGAGGGTGAGCTACTGGGGGGATACCGCATCGTCCGGCTCATCGGGCGCGGCGGGATGGGATCGGTATACCTCGCCGATGACGTGCGCCTTGGGCGCAAGGTAGCCCTCAAGCTCCTTCCGCAGGAGTTGGCAGACGATCCGACGCTCCGGGCACGGTTCATCGCCGAGAGCCGGCTCGCCGCCTCGCTTGATCATCCCCACATCGTGCCCATCTACGAAGCCGGAACAGCCGACGGACGGCTATTCCTGGCGATGCGCTATGTGGCTGGGGCGGACCTCGAGGCGATCGTGGCGCGGGAAGGTCGGCTTGCTCCCGAGCGCGCGGTCGGCCTCCTCCGCGGCATCGCGGATGCGCTCGACGCGGCGCACGCCGAGCGACTCGTGCACCGCGACGTGAAACCGGCCAACATCCTGATCGCAACGACTCCTTCCGGCGAGCATGCCTATCTCGGCGATTTCGGGCTCGCGAGGCCGCTCGGCGCATATAGCGGGTTCACCGGCAGTGGCGCCCTCGTCGGATCGGTGGACTATGTCTCGCCCGAGGTGATCGAAGGCGGCGAGGCCGGGATAGCGAGCGACGAGTACTCCCTGGCCGGAACGCTCTACACGTGCATCGTCGGGACGCCGCCGTTCAGACGCGCGACCGAGATGGGCACGCTGTACGCCCATGTCCACGCACCTCGGCCTACGGTCGAAGCGGGTGACTCGGCGGGCGTGCCGGTGGGTCCGGTGATCGTCCGGGGCCTTGCGATCGCACCGGGCGAGCGCTACCCGACGGCCGGCGCTCTGCTGGCTGCCGCAACGCTCACCCTGAGTGTCCGGTCGGCTGTTACGACCCACCAGCCTGCTCGCAATGCGCCTACCGTCGTCAGCCCGCCCGCTCCAGCCGCGCCGCTGACCGAGGAGCGCAAGATGGTCAGCGTCCTGTTCTGCGACCTGGCAGGCTTCACGGCCACCTCCGATCAGTCCGATCCGGAAGACGTTCGGGCTCGGCTCCGGCCATACCACGCTCGATTGCGTCGGGAGATCGAGGGCTACGGCGGCACGGTCGAGAAGTTCATCGGCGACGCTGTCATGGCCGTTTGGGGGGCGCCGCTGGCGCGCGAGGACGATGCACAGCGCGCCGTCGGCGCCGGCCTCCGGATCCTTGAGTCGATCGACGAGATGAACCTGGACGAACCCCACCTGGACCTCGCTGTCCGGATCGGGATCACGACGGGCGAGGCCCTGGTCGTTCTGAATGCCCGCCCCGAGCTTGGCGAAAGTCTCGTGGCAGGTGACGTCGTGAACACCGCGGCCCGGATCCAGGGAGCAGCTCCGGTTGGCGGCTTGGTCGTCGGCGAGCCGACCTTTCGGGCCACGGCAACGCTGTTCGACTATACGGACTTGCCGGCTGCGGCCCTGAAGGGCAAGGTCGAGCCTGTCAGGCTTTGGCGGGTACTGGCTGCCAAAGCCCGATCTGGCTCTTCGATGACACGGACTCAACCGACGGCCCTGGTTGGCCGCGAGCTCGAGCGGGGCCTGCTGCGGACCGCGTTCGACCGAGCCGTTCGGGACTCGACGATTCAGTTCGCGACCGTGGTGGGCGAAGCGGGCATCGGCAAGAGCCGTCTTGTCGCTGACCTGTTCCGCGAACTGGAGGAGCGGCCTCCCTCGACAACCTGGCGGCACGGTCGCTGCCTCCCGTACGGCGACGGGATCAGCTTCTGGGCGCTTGGAGAGATCGTTAAAGCGGAAACCGGGATCCTCGAGTCTGACTCATCGGAGGCTGCCGCCATCAAGCTGGATGCGGCGATCGCGTCGACGGAGCCCAACCGCGAATGGCTGAAGGCGCGCCTGCGACCCCTCGTCGGGCTCGAAACGGCGCCGTCCGACCAGGAGGAGTCGTTCACTGCCTGGCGCCAGTTTCTCGAGTCGCTGGCCGTCCGGAATCCCACCGTCCTTGTGTTCGAGGACCTGCATTGGGCAGACGAGGCCCTCCTGGCGTTCCTCAACCACATCCTCGATTGGGCCGAAGGCCTACCGCTGCTCATCGTCTGCACCGCCCGTCCCGAGATCTACGAGCGGCACCCCGAATGGGCCGCCGGCCGGCGCAACATGACGCTGATCGACCTGGCACGGTTGAGCGACGTCGAGACCGCTGAGCTCGCCTCCACGCTCCTCGGCGACGTCGCCTTGCCGAACGGAACCCGGGAGCTGCTCATCGAGCGAGCCGGTGGCAATCCCCTGTATGTCGGGGAGTTCGTCCGCCTGCTCCGCGACCGTGGCCTGCTGGATGCCGCGCTGACCGATCTGCCCTTGCCGGACACGATGCAGGCGATCATTGCGGCACGCCTGGACACCCTGCCGGCAGATCGCAAGGCGATGCTCCAGGACGCCGCGGTTGTTGGCAGGACGTTCTGGGTGGGCGCCGTGTCCACGATCGGCCGGCGCGATCCTGCCAACGTCGCCCAGGCCCTGCACGAGCTTGTCCGTAATGAGGTCGTCCGCCCCGTTCGGGCATCCTCGATGGCCGGGGAGCCGGAGTATGCGTTTTCGCATGTTCTCGTTCGAGACGTGTGCTACGGCCAGATCCCGCGGGCTGCTCGGGCGGCGAAGCACATCGCCGCCGGAGAATGGATTGCCGCCATAGCCGGCAGTCGGCTCGGCGACGTAGCCGACGTCCTCGTTCACCACTACTCGGTTGCTCTCCAGTTAGCCCGGGCCGCTGATCGACGGAGCGATGTGGCCGATCTGGAGGACCGAACCCGACGCTTTCTCATGCTTGCCGGTGATCGAGCGATTGGTCTGGACGTGGCACGCGCGGAGGCCAGCTATGCCAGGGCTCTCGAACTCGCCCCTGTCGGCCACCCGGATCGCCCTGCGATCCTGGCACAGTGGGCAGCAGCGGCCGCCCAGCGGCCCGATCGCGCCAGGGAGGCCGTGTCCGCCCTCGACGAAGCAGTCGCCACCTTTCAGGATCGGGGTGAGAAGCTCGCAGCGGGACGGGCCTTGGTTGCGCTGTCCGGAGTGCTTTCCCGGCTCGGCGACAGCCGAACCAACCACGTGATCGAGCAGGCCGTTGCTGTGCTCGCACCAGAGCCTCCGGGACCCGACCTCGTGGCGGCGTATGCCGGTCTGGCGGCTTCGCAGGCTGCCAAGGGAGACTACCGAGGGGCGATCCTGAGTGCCAACCAGGCGCTCGACGTTGCGGCGGACGTCGGACTGCCGGTCCCTCCCCGAGCGCTCGGCTACCGAGGATTGTTCCGCTGCATCGAAGGCGACGCCACCGGGCTCCAGGATATGCATCGCGCGCTCGATCTCGCGCTCGACCTCGGAACCGGCCGAGACACGGCCATTCTTTACGCCAACATCGCCTACACGAGTGGGTTGATGGAAGGACCCGCCAAGGCTCTTGCGGCGAGGCGAGGCGCCCTCGAGTTTGCCCGTCAGCGAGGCATGGTTGACCTGTCCGAGCACAACGAGGCAAACATCATTGGTGAGCTGTACGACGTCGGTGAATGGGACCAGGCATTGCTCGCTGCGGAGTCGCTCGCCTCTCGTACCGGCGAAAGCTCTCACGCCTTCGCCGCGCTCGTAGTCCATCACGTTCCGGCAACGATCTTCGCCTTGCGAGGGGAGGCGCTCAAGGCACAGGCCCACGGTGAATGGCTGGAAAACCGGGCGCGAGCGGCAACTGAACTCCAGTGGAGCATCCCCGGGTGGTGCGGCGCGGCCGCCGTCTTCGTAGCCAGCGGCGAGTTGTCACGGGCGGAAGCCGCACTTCTCGAACTCAGTGAATTGGCCGCCGTGCGAGAAGAGCCGAGCTACATGCAGAACCTGCCCGGGATGGTCCGCATCGCCCTGGCATGTGCCCCCCCGGCGCTCGCGCGCCGACTCGTCGATGGGGCCGAGGGTCCATCTCCTGTTGATCGTCACGCACTCCTGGCGGCTCGCGCCGCGGTCGCGGAAGCAGACGGCGACTTCGACGCGGCCATCGCCTTGTACGACGAGGCGGAAGATCGTTGGCGCAACTTCGGCAACATCCCCGAGCTGGGCTTCGCACTTCTCGGCCACGGTCGGAGCCTGATCGGACGCGGTTCGTCCGGGGCCGAACGAGTCCTTGCCGAGGCACGCGAGATCTTTGATCATCTGGCAGCGCGGCCCCTGCTGATGGAGATCGACCGACTCCTGACGGCAGGCCGCGCCTCGCTGCCCCTAGCCGAGGACTAGCCCGATCTCAATGATCCGCGGCGCGGCATCGCGCCGCCCCTGCGCGTTGCGGATCGCGGCATTGGGCTTCGGGCACGGGTTCTTCCGTCCGCTATCGGATCCTGCGGCCGTGGCCTGGGTCAGCGTGAAACGAATGAGTGGCATCTCCAGTCTCCTTCCTCGGCTGATCGCCGAGCTTCGTGTCCCACTCGCTATTGAGCGGTAACCAGGGAGAGCGTCGAATTTCAGGCTACCGCCCAGCATCGGGAGGAGTGCCCAAATGGCGCCTGGGAGGGGTCCCATTCGGGTCGGCTCCTACGGTGCGTCGAGCCCGCTCCGATGGGCCACCGCCGCAGCTTCCAGCCGACTGGCAACGCCGAGCTTGCCCAGAATGTTCGAGACGTGGTGGCCGGCGGTCTTTTCGGTAATGAACAGCTGTGTGGCGATCTGGCGGTTGGTATTGCCTTGAGCCAGGAGCAGGAGGACCTCGAGCTCACGCGCAGAGAGGCCCAGGTCATTGCCGCTCCGGTTGACGGTGTCGCCACCATTTTCCTTGGCCTCGTTGACGGCGAGGTCCAGGCGCGCGCGACGTGCCAGTGCGTCGATCTCGGAGAGCAACGGCACTGCGCCCAGGTCCTCGGCGACCTGGCGCGCCGGTCGCAACGCGACTTCGGCACCGGCCCGATCGCCAACGAGCATCAAAGCCTCCGCCAATCGCCATTGGGCCATCGCCCACGAGTACCGTTCCCCGAGGCGCTCATAGGCGCTCGCTGCCGCCGCCCACGACTCCGGGGCTGCTTCCCCTCGCGCACGGGAGTAGTCAGCGCGAGCCATCAACGCGATCGCGGTCTCTCGGGGTCCGGACGCTTTGGGATCGTAGTACGCCTCAACCCAGCCGAGCATCGTGGAGGCGGTCTCGAGCGCCGCGGCGTCCTCGGCTCCAGCCCGATGGTCCCGGGTCGCCTGTGCCTGGTCGGCCGCCGAGCGGACGCCAAGCGCGGCCAACGCGAGAAGCGGATGCCGATCCTCGACCGCTGAGAGCTCGCGAAGCCCAACGTCGACGATCTCCCGGGCCTGGCCCGGCCTGCGCTGCCATAGCGCGAGATCAGCCTCGGCGGCAAACCTCTGACCTCGGAGTGGCATGGGCATGGATCCGTCCGATCGCTCTTCAACAACGCGGTCGGCGGCTTCCGCTTCGATAAAGGCGCCTCGGCCGGTCGCGAGCCGGGCGAGGGTGGTGTAGAGCTCGGCGTCTCGGACGGGCGCCGCGATCCCCTCCGCAATCGTGGTCCGGATGAGGGACTCCGCATCATTCCAGCGTCCGACCTCAAACAGGCGACGAGCAGCCACCGCCGCGGCGAGGCCGCCCAGGGTCGATGCCACTCCCAACCGGCCAGCGAGATCCTGGCCCGTCAGCGACAGATCCGCGGCCGCCCCGAGTTCGCCAGCTCGCTCCAGGATCGTGGCCTCGCTCAACAGGGCGCCGATGTGGTCGACGATCCGGCTAGGGCGCGGCCCAGCCTCCACGCCGGCTAGGCCAGAGGGATCGAGGACCCGCGCCCCTTCAAAGGCCTCTCGCGCCTCTTGACCGCGCCCCAGGAATGCGAGGCTGGTGCTTCGCAGGGTCTCGGCCACCCAGGCTTCGCGAGATGCGCCGACATCGTGAGCGGCGGAGGCTGCCTCCTCGGCCACCGCGAGCGATTCAGCGTACCGCCCACCGAGCATCAGGACGCGGGCCTTCCCGCCGAGCACCCTGCCCCGCTCCAGGGAAGGTCCGGACGGCAGAGCGCCCAGTGCAGCTTGGTAGGTCCTCAGGCTCTCATCGGACTCGCCGGCGTCCCACAGGTACCGAGCCAGGCGATCTCGCAGGAGAGCCGCGCGAAGGCCAGTGTCGGCTTCGAGCGCAATCGCTTGTCGCACGCGTTCGACCGCTCGGTCCGCGGAGCCGGCGAGGCTGGCCGCTTCGGCAGCTTGACGATAGAGCTCGACCGCCTCAACGGGCCCGATGAAAGCGGCCGGCCTGCGAAAACCGATCGCGTGATCGGCCGGACCCGCGTCGATCACCTCCGGGATGCGCAGGGCCTGCTCATACAGCTCGTCCGCCTCCCGGAACGCGTAGGCCGCAGCTGAGCTGCTCGCTGCGCGCAGGAGCGCAGGACGGGCGCGATCGGCATCGCCGGCGCCGACCCAATGCCCGGCGATTGCAACGGCTTGGTCAAGATCGCCGCCTCCGACGAGGCCCGGCTGGGCCTCCAGGACACGCGCGATCGCGGCGTGGATTGTCCGTCGGTCCCTGGGCAGGGCGTCGGCGAGAGCGGCCTCCCGGAGCAGCGCGTGGCGGAAGCGGTAGAGATCCACCCCGTCACGGGTGATTGCCTCAAGGATTTGGTGATCGGTGGCCGAGCGCAGGGCGGTCGACAGGACCGGGGATGGGACATCGATGATCGCGGCCAGTAGCTTGTCCTGGACTTCGCGACCTGCCACGGCAGCGATGCGGACCACCTCAGCGGCCGGCCCAGGCAGGGCACGGATCCGGGCGAGCAGGACAGCGTGCAGGTCGTTTGGTAGCTCATCTCGGCCATCCGAGCCGGCGGCGAGCTCCTCGGCGAAGTACGGGTTGCCGTCAGCCCGACCAATGATCCTCGCCAGACGACCCGCTTCGATCAGGTGACCCGCGATCGCAGCGACGAGCTGCTCGACCTCGCTCGCTCCGAGAGGCTGCAGGGCGACATGGACGACGTTCTCGGCCCGGGTCAACTGCCCGAGCAAACGTTCCCAGGGATGCTCGGGCGTCAGGTCATCGCTGCGGTAGATGAGGATGATCAATGCGCGCGTCCGCCGCAGGCTGCGGCTCAGGAACGCAAGCCAATCGCGGGTCGAAGGATCGGACCAATGCAGATCCTCGAGGACGAGGACGACTGGGTGGTCCTGGGCCAGTCGCTCCAGGACGCCCAGGAGTGCTTCGAAAATCGCGAGCTGGCTGGTCGGCGCGACCGGCAGGCCGTCATCAGAAGAGGCCCGATCGAGCGGAATATCGGGCACGATCCGTCGAAGGACTCCGGCCGCCGGCCCAAAGGTTGCGGCCAGGTTAGGGCTGTCGGACCGCTTCACGAGGTCCTGAAGCGCATCGGCAATCGGCGCGTAGGGCAGCTCGGCCGCCGACTGCGGTGGGCAGAACCCGATCAGAGGTAGAGCCTCGTCTGCCGGCAGGTGCCGCAGGAATTCGTGGACAAGCCGCGTCTTGCCAATGCCGGCCTCCCCGCCAAGGACGACGAAGCGAGGTTCGCCACGCAGGGCGCGGACGTAGGCGGTCCGGAGCGTCTCGAGTTCGGCGACACGCCCGATGAGGCTGGGACTCGAGAGCCCATGGTCGACCACCCGGTCATTATGGTCGTCGGGCCACCCGCTGGCAGTCCCGCGGAAGCCGGTTCGGGGCGCTGCGTTGAACATGCCGTGGACCACCTCTACTGGTGGCCCGCCACGCAGTTCAACGGTCCTGGATCAGCCTTCGACCGGGTCGATCTGGCGAGCATCTCGTTCTGTTCGTAGCTCCCTGATTGTGGCCGCGACGCCGGGCCACGCTCGGACCGTCGCTCGGGTGGAAATAGGCATACCAGTGCCCAGCCAATGGGGAACTCGCCCGATGTCTGGCTCGACCAACCGGATCAGGTTGTGCTCAACGCCGAATTTGGCGCACAGCCACCCGGAATGGAGAACACGATGAACGCCTCAACGACAGCCACCATGAACGACCCGTCGAAGTCCGAAGGCAAGAGCTCGAAGCGGCACGCGCTGATCCTCGCGGCCGCGATCGCCCTGGCGTCCGTGGCAGCATTTGGCCCGCACTCCGCCGCGAATGCCGCGAGCTCGATCGTCCCGCCGCCCGCGGTGGCGCGCGCCTCATGCGTGGACCTCCGCCGTCCAGCCGACGAAATCATGGGCGACCCTGGAGCCGAGGACATCACGCCCGGCGTCACCTACATCATGCCCTTTGGTGGCCCGATGATCCGCCCAGCCAACGCGACCTCAGGGATCGACAGCCAAACCGTGACCTGGCAGCAGACGCTCTTTGAGCTCCGGCAGGCCGGGAGCTCGACCTACTGGGCGCCCGTCGCAAGCACGCCGTGGGTCACCCCGTATGTCGTCCACGAGAGTGACTTTCTCGTCAATGGCTGGCCAAACGGATGGGCCGGCGCCTGGCCAGTTTCCAACGACTCGTCGCAGACCTTCCAGGTAAACCAGGCGGGCGTCTACAAGGTCGCCTTCCGAATTCACTGGTACGCCACCACCCTTGTCCTGCCGTTCGACGCCTACCAGTGGGCCAATGCGGAAGTCCGCCTGGTCAACGGCTCACAGCCGATCGACTATGACACCTGCGAATACGACCCCACCCCGGTCATCACGGTGACCGCTCCGTTCTGAACGACTCAGGTTCGCTCCACGCAAGCCAACGAGGGCGTCCGCACTGCGGACGCCCTCTCATCGTGTCCAGCTCGGCCGCCGCGCCAAGCCTGGAAATGGGGTGCTCGATGCGACCGGACGCGGCATTTCGAAACCTGCAGCATTGCTCTGTCGGGGATCGGAAGATGTCGTACCCGCGACTCGAAGGTGCAATCCGCAATCCCTAGGTTCTTGACTCCGCCGCCGGCTGTTTCGCCGTTGCCTGGAGGACCACCATCAGTTGGCTCGGGCCGCAAACAGCTGCCATTCGTCGGGCACGCCCTTCAGGCGATAGCTGCCGCGGTCCTGGAAGGTCAGTCCCGAGCCGACGACGAGATCCTTGACGGTCCTCGACACGAGGACCTCGCCGGCGCCTGCAAGGGCGGCGATCCGGGCGCCGATGTGGACGGCCAGGCCGCGCACGTCGTCGCCGGCCAGCTCGATCTCGCCGGTATGCAGACCGGCCCTGATCTCGAGGCCGAGCGGCCGGACTGCATCCGCCAGGGCGAGGGCGCAGCGCACGCCCCGGGCGGGGCCGTCGAAGATGGCCAGGAAGCCATCGCCCGTGGTGACGATCTCACGTCCCGCGTAGCGCTCGAGCTGGTCCCGAACCCGGGAGTCATGGGCCGCCAACAGGTCCGCCCAGTCGGCATCGGCCAGCTGCGCGGCGCGCTCGGTTGAGCCAACGATGTCAGTGAAGAGCACCGTCGCGAGCACGCGAGCGCTGTCCGGTCGGCTCCGCGCCCCGGTCAGGAACTGCTCGATCTCGCCGAGGACCGCCTCGCTGTCGCCGATCCAGGGCAGATGGTCGTCGCCCGCGAGCTCGACGAACGACGCGTTCGGAATCAGCTCGGCGAGGTGCCTGCCGGCCCCGATCGAGATGGTCCGATCGCCAGACCGATGGAGGATGAGCGTTGGCACGCGAACCGCGGGCAGGATCGAGCGGACATCGATCTCCGCGTTCATCTGGGTCAACTTGAGGACGGCTCCGGGGCTGGCGCCGAGCCGGATGTAGCGGGCCCAGTTCTCGCGGAAGCGGATATCGCCGATCTTGCTCGGCGCACGGACATCGAGTCCGACCGGACCGCCCCAGTCGCGCTCGATCTCCTCGAGAAACGCCGCGTGCGCCTCCTCGGAGCCACCCCACGGGTAGTCGGGAGCCGCCTGGCGACGGGCGTAGCCTCCGAACAGGATCAGCCCGCTGGCCCGGTCCGGGTAGGTCGCCCCAAAGAGCAGGCACATCGCCGCGCCTTCGGAGACGCCGAGAAGCGCCACCCGCTCGGCGCCGACGGCATCGCACACGGCCCGCACGTCGCCCATCCGCATTTCTAGGGTCGGCAGCTCGGCGTCAGGGACGCGATCTGAGAGCCCGGTTCCGCGCTTGTCGAAGAGGATCAGCCGGGAGAAGCTCGCCAGCCGCTCGAAGAAGCGGGCCAGCGTCGGCTCTTCCCAGGCCGCCTCGAGATGGGAGACCCAGCCAGGCACCCAGACCAGGTCGCGCGGCCCGTCACCGACCACCTGGTAGGCGATCGAGATGCCGTCGGGAGCCTTCGCATAGCGCGTCGTCGGAACCACATCGGCAGTGTGGTCCGGGGGTCAACCGACCCGCAAGCCGATCGACCGGCTGGCTCACCCGTTGATCGGTATTCGGCCCTCAACGGGCCAAGCGGCCCAACGATCGCCCCAGGAGATCAAAACAGCGGAATCCTCGGCTGCCGGGCGACAATCGTTCGTCGATTTCTCGATTTTGATCTCCGTGGGCGACCAAATCGGCGGAACGGCCAGTTTTGCGGCACCCTGCAACCGTCGATTCCCTCGTTTTGATCGCCTGGGGCGATCAACCGATCGCGGCGCCGGGCGCAGCGAAACGCAGCCCGGATCTCTCCTGGACCGCATCTCGCGTTTGGCAGGCCGGCGTCGAGTGCCGTTCGGCGCCGGATCTGCTCCGTCGGGCCGGCTGTTTGGACAGCGGCCCGGAGGAACGGGCGGGGTGATCGCGACTACTTGCCGGGGTGTCGATCCACGGGCGGGAGGGCCTCCTCCTGGACGATGTCGCCCGAGCGGATGTCCGCCTGGAGGCCGCGGCTGACGAACGGCGGCGCCGGGGCGGCCTCCTCGGCGATGATGTCGCCGGAGATGATGTCGGCCTGGAGGCCGCGACTGATGAATGGCGCGGCTGGCGCCGCTGGAACGACGACATCCGGCGCCCCGACGTGGGGCTGGGCGGTCAACTCGGTCGCCACGGCCGCACCGCCGAGGGTGAGGGTCGCGGCGATGATCACGCCCGCCGCAAGCTTGAGCCGCAGCCGCTGGGCGGCGTCCGCATTCGGGAAGTGCAGGGTGAACGAGTGACCCTCGACGTCGTCGGGGTCCGCGATCGTCACGTCGACGGTGACGTCCATGGCATGGCCGCTCACGTCGGCGGAGTCGGCTTTGACGACGATCGAAAGGTGTCGCGGCTCGAGATCGCCGAACAACTTGGCGAGCGCCTGTGCCGAGTCGGCGTCGGTCGGCTCGAGATTGGCCGACCAGCCCGGTCCGAGCTCGATCTCAGCAACGACTGCCTGGGTTGTCATTTCGATCTCCTCATGCCGGACGGTTCGTTGAAGTCTGCGCTTCACCGACGGAACACCGGGACGATGCGCTCGTGGGGCCGCGCCGGCCAGTAGATGGACGACCGCGAGAGAGTCATCCGGGTCCCGATCCGGTGTGCCCTGGCCGTCAGCTGGCCAGTCCGATGGGCGACACACCGGCCCGTTGTTGCCGTCGGGCTCGTCGGCGCCGCTCGTATGCGATGAACTCACGCTCGACCGTGGGCAAGGCGCTCAAGTCGAGGGATGACGGCTCGGACCGTTAGGGCGCCGGCACCCACCCGCGCGCCATCCGCCGGGCAATCCGGCGGGTGGCCCAGCCGGCCGCCCAGCCGACCGGCAGGTAACGGCCCGGCATGAACATCAGGCCGACGCCAGCCAGTTCACGAGTCGCTGGATGCTGCACGGCGCTCCGGACGAACGCCCGGACGTCGGCTGGATTAGCGAGGTCACGCGCGAATTGGACTCGATCGTGCGCGAGCCGGCTCCCCGCTGCCCGGACGCGCTGCCGGGCGGCGGGCGTCAGGAGGAGGCGCCGAGTCTCGGGCAACGTGCCGATCTGCGCCAATCGGCCGAGCTTGCCCAGGGAGACCATCAGGCTGTTCCGGCCTTGCTGTATTCGGATGAGTGCTCGAGTCGGTCCTTTTCGGCCGTCTTGCCGATCGTCTCGAGGATCTCGTCAACCGAGACGCCGTTCTGATGGGCAGCCTTCTCGACATCCTCGTAGGTTATGTCCGCATCGGTCATCACCTTATGAGCCTGCATGCAGCCGCAGATCAGGCACATCGTGGACTCCTTCTCGGGCTCCCCGGTCAGCTGGTTCATATGAGCCGAGTCTCCGATCCAGAGGCCTCGGTGTCATGACTCTTCGTCACGACGCAATCCGCGTTTGTGCGGCGTAGGCAGCAAATTCTCCTGGCCCGGCTCGCCCTGGTTTTCGGCGGCGTTCGGATCGGTGTTCTCGATCTCAGGCGCGGGCTTGTCGGGTGGTCGGTGCCGCGGTTGCTCGCGATCGAGCTCACGTTTGCGTTCGTCGGGGAACTCCTGGCGGCGCTCACGATCCTGCACGACGTCGTTCTGGTCGACGTTCGGGATCGAGCGCCGATCTGCCTTCATCGCGGGTCTCCTCTCGCTTAGCATTGGCTGACGTGAACGCGAATCAGGAACCGTCTGACTTGAACGTCGACTTGGACTTCGGCTTGGGCTTACTGGCGAACTTCTCAAGCTCCGCCTCGCTCATGCCCGTCTGGGTCTTATGGCCCTCACGCTTGCGCTCCAACTCGGCGCCCATGAACCTGCGCTGCTTTTCGGTCCTGGCCGGCATCGGAGTCTCCTCGAGATGGCTGGTCCGTCTCGACGAGTATGCGCATCGCGAGGCCGCAGCCGCGATGCACAATGATCGGATGACGTTTCAGTCGCCTCGCTTCGGACGCTGATGCGACCCGACATCTGGATCCCCGATGAAGCACCGCCAAGCGAGCGTGACCGGCTCGCCACGTTGGCCGACGTCCATGTCTATCCGGCAGCTGGGGAGCTGCCGGCAAGCCTCGGTCCTGGCGATTTGCTGGTGGGTGGGACGCACCCGAGTCGGGCGCTCGAGGTCGCGCCGCACATCGAAGGGCTGCGCTACTTCCAGACGTTCTCCGCCGGCGTGGATCGGATCGTCGGGCATCTCCCGGCCGGGGTGATCCTGTGTGACGCGGCCGGCGTGCACGACATCGCCGTCGCAGAGTGGGTGGTCATGGCGATCCTCGCCTCACGGCGCCGCCTCCCGGAGCACATCGATGGGCAGCGGGCTGGCACCTGGCGACGAGAGCGGCTGGCGGGCGATGACCTCGATGGCGCGACCATCGCCCTGGTTGGGGTCGGTGCGATCGGGCGGGCGGTCGAGGCCCGGCTTGCACCCTTCGGCGCCCAGTTCGTTCGAGTCGCCCGCCGTGCCCGCGAAGGCATTCGAGCCGTTGGCGACCTCAAGGCGGTCCTGCCAACCGCCGATGTCGTCGTGATCCTGATGCCGCTGACGCCCGAGACGACCGAGCTGTTCGACACGGCAACGATCGATGCGATGAAGCCCGGCGCGCTGCTCGTCAATGCCTCACGCGGCAGGATCGTCGACACCGCGGCGATGACCGCGGCGGTCCTCGAGGGCCGAATCCACGTCGCCCTCGACGTTACCGAGCCCGAGCCGCTGCCCGCCGGACATCCGCTCTGGTCGGCGCCGGGTGCCTTGATCACGCCTCACGTCGCGAGCGATGTCCGCCACGAGGACGACCGTGCCTGGCAGCTGATCTACGAGCAGGTTGGCCGGCTCGCCCGGGGCGAGCCGCTGATCAATGAGGTCGTCGACGGCTACTAGCTAGCGCTGGCCGAACCTCGGCCGCAGCCCGCTGCCCCATTCCTTGGCCCGCTCGAGCTCGCCCTCGCGAAGGGGACCGTAGCGGCCCTTGACCACGAATTTGCCCGCGTCGGCCGTGAGGTGATAGCCCTTCTTGGCGAGCCCGCGCTCGATCGCGCCGGTCGCGCCACCCGGGCTCCAGCGGATGTGGGTCTCGAAGGCGGCGGCCTGGCCGCTGCCCTCTGGCAGCTCGGCCAACCACCAGAACATCGACGGATGGATCATCTCCGGCGGCACAGGCGCCTCGGCCGCGGTGGCCGCCACGACCTCCTCGGCCCGTGGAGACGGCAAGCCGAATGCGATCACCGGCGCACCGACCACCAGCAGGTCGGCCCCGGCGATGGCCTCGGGCAACGCCTCCTCGGTGGTCAGGACCTGTGCCTCCGGTCCGATCCCGTCCGCCACGGCGCGGGCAATCTCG
>PNAZ01000006.1 GCA_003169655.1 Chloroflexota bacterium | reverse complement strand
AGCTCGCGGGTGACCCGGCTCAGCTCAACGAGCGGCGTGTTGCCGACCAGGTCGAGGATCGAGTGGGCGTAGTCCATCCCGGCGAGGATAGCCGGTCGCCCGCTCAGCGGGCGTCTCGCGGGCGGGCCAGGAAGAGCCAGGTCAGGCCGCGCAGCCGGCGTGGCCGGCCGGGCGGGTCAACCGTGCGGGGATAGAGCTCGGCGACCGCCGGGCCGAGCAGCTCGGCGAATCGGTTGGTCAGCCGGTGGGCGAGGTCGAGCTCGGCCCGGCTGCCCGGCTCGGGCAGGCGCCCGCCCGCGGGCCAGTCCGAGCCGAGAAGTTCCGCCGCCGTGGTCTGGGTCAGGACCCGGGTCGCGAGCCGGCGGCCGATGTATAGCTCGGCGCTGCCCACGATCGCGATCGGCAGGATCGGCGCGCCGGTGCGCAGGGCGATCAGGGCCGAGCCGAAGCGGAACGGGGCGAGGCGGTCGGCCGGTCCGGCCACGCCGCCCTCGGGGATCAGCACGAAGACGCCGCCCGCCACGATCACGGCCCGCGCCGAGGCGACGTGCTGGTCGACGCCCACGCCGCCGCGCCAGACCGGCAGCATCCCGCCGAGCCGGTGGAGGAGCCACTCGCGCCAGCGGGCGCTGAATGCCGATGGGCCGCTGCCCAGGAACCAGACCCGCGGCTCGAGGGGCAGCGCGTTCATGATCAGGAACGGGTCCATCCAGCCCCGATGGACCGCGCCGACCACGATGTAGCCGCCGGTCGGTGGCACGTTCTCGGATCCGAGCCGCTCGTGCCGCAGGCGGAGGACCCCGAAGACGATGAACCGGAAGACGCGAGCCAGCCCGCGGACGAGCAGGCTGGGCCTGGTCTCCGGCGCCCGGCCCAGCCAGTCGAGACCCTCCCGCACGCCCCCTCGTCGGCGGGCGAGCGCTTCGGGCGAGGTCCGGGCGGGCGGCCGCCGACGCGCCGGCTCAGGCGTCCCGGTCAGGTGCCCGCTACTCCCGCTTCGATCGGCACCGGCCCATCCGGATCGTCCGCCGGTTCGGGCTCCGACGGCTGCGACAACCCCGGCGGGAGCCGTCGGTGGCGGGCGACTAGCAGGACGACCGAGACCACGATCACGATCACCGAGATCAGCTGGGCCATCGGGATGCCGAAGAAGGTCCAGTTGTCGACCCGCAGGAACTCGAGGCAGAAGCGAACCGCGGCGTACCAGATGAAGAAGATCAGGGCGATCTCGCCGGTCCGCAGCCGGTCGGCGAAGCGCCTCGAGAGCCAGAGCAGGGTCAGCATGCCCAGCAGCCCGGAGATCGACTCGTACAGGAAGAGTGGCTGGAAGTGGGCGTTCACCGGGGTGGTGCCGTCGGGTGGGCAGAGATAGCCGGTCACCCGGTGGGCGCAGTCGATCGCGATCCCCCAGGGCGCCGTCGTCGGCGGCCCGTACAGCTCCTGGTTGAAGAAGTTCCCCCAGCGGGCCACGAACTCCATTGCGAAGAGCCCGGGCGCGATCACGTCGGCCCAGGCCCAGAACGACTGGCGGTGATAGCGGGCGTAGGCGATCACGGCGATCGCCCCGGCGAAGATCCCGCCGTAGACCCCGAGCCCGGCATACGGCGGCAGGACGATCCGGGTCAGGTCGTCCTTGTACAGCTGCCACTGATCGATCACGTGATAGGCGCGACCGCCGATCAGGGCGGCGATTGCCACGATGACCATCCCGTTGGCGAACCAGCCCTCGTTCAGGCCGCGGGCCCGGACGCCGCGCAGGATCACGAGGTAGGTCAGCATCAGCCCGAGCGCGTAGCAGATCCCGTAGAAGTAGACCGGGATCGGACCGATCTGGAAGGCGATCGAGGGTGGCGTGATGTCGATCATCGCCAGCGAGTGTACCGGCTGGCCCGCTCTGGCCGGCCTCGCCGGGCCCGTCCGGGCTTCCTTCGGGCGGGCCTCCCTATACTTGCCGCCGATGAACGACGAATTTCAGTGGTGGCTGCTCCTCGTGGGGCTGGTCATCGGGGCACTCCTCGTGTTCCTCGTGATGGTCGACTTCTCGCGCTCGGCCGACGAGCAGGCCGAGGCCGAGGTGAGCCGCGAATCAAGGTGGATCGCGCGGACCCTCGAGCCGACCGATGGGGCCGTCGATCCGGGCCTGATCCAGGAGATCCTCCGCCTCAACCGCGAATGGCTGGCCGGTTCGGCGCTCGACGAGAAGAGCCCGCCGCCCGAGCCACCGCCCGCCGAGGTGCCGCCCGAGCCGGGCTCAGGCCCCTGGCAGCCCGGGCCCAGGAGCACGTCCGACATGGACAGCGACGGCGCCTAGCGCCAGCCGCCGGAAGCCGACCTCGACGAGGCCGGCGGCCCGCATCGTGTCGGCCAGGGTCGGAGCGTCGGGAAAGCCGTCGAGCGAGCTCGGCAGGTAGCGGTAGGCCTCACCCTGGCCGAAGGCACTCGCGACCAGCGGCGCCAGACGGCCGAACGACGACCGGAACAACCGCCCCCAGCCGCGCTGCGGCGGGACCGTCAGCTCGAGGCAGACGACCCGGCCGCCCGGCTTGACGACCCGGGTCAGCTCCCGAAAGCCGGCCTCGAAGTCGGCCAGGTTGCGCAGCCCGAAGGCGATCGTGGCGGCATCGAATTCGGCGTCCGCGAATGGCAGGGCCAGGGCGTTGCCAACCTGGAAGGTGAGCTGGACCAGGTCGCCGTAGGCGGCCTCCGCCGCTGCGACCATGGCCGGGGCGAGGTCGACGCCCACGACCCGGCCGAAGGGACCGACCCGGTCGGCGAGCGTCGCGCTGAGCTTGCCCGTCCCGCAGGCGACATCGACGACGGCCCCGCCGGTCCCCAGCCCGGTTGCATCGGCCGCGGCGTTGCGCCAGCGTCGGTCGCCGCCGGCGGTCATCAGCGTGTTGACCCGGTCGTAGACCGGCGCGATCGAGTCGAACATCGCCGCGACGTCCTCCTCGGGCACAGGGTTGCCCTGACGCGAATCCCTCGGCCGGGGCATCATCGTGCCTCAGGTGGGAGCGGACGTGCCGCGGCCCGAGCGGCGGTCATGGGCAATTGTCGGAAGGAGTCGTGGTGAGGGACGAGGATCGAGAGCCGCGCGCCGGGGCGGAGTCGGCCCCGGACAGTCGCGATCCCGCCCTCGACGACGCGACCCGTTCGGCGAAGGCCTGTCCGCGCTGCGGGGCTCACCGCCTGGCGCTCCTCAACCTGCCCACGATCGACGTCAGCGGCTACCGGCCGCTGGACGAGATCTACGGGATGGTTACCGGCCCGAGCCTGGAAGAACCGGGGATCGGCTGCCTCGCCTGTGGTGCCGAGTGGCCCGACCTGGCGGCCTTCAACGCCGAAGCCGAGGATCATCACGGGTCGGCCAACCAGGCCTGACCAGCTGACGATCCCCAA
>PNAZ01000122.1:33104-33703 GCA_003169655.1 Chloroflexota bacterium | reverse complement strand
GATGCGATCCGGGCCGTGGCGATCCCACGCCATCGCTACGAACGTCTCGTGAGCGCCGATCAGCCGCTCTGGGAGCGCGTCCTCGCGCCCATTGCGACCCGCCTCGCCGCGCGGGCCCCGGCGTTCGCCTCGCAGGTCAGCGACCGCGAGATCATCCGGGCAGGCTTCGATCCGGCGGTCATCACCCCGGCCGAAATCTATGCCGCCAAGATCGTCCTGGCCGCTGCGATCCTCGCCGCCGGCGTCGCGATGAGCCCGTTGTTCTCAGCGGGTTTGCTCCTCGCCCTCCCGCTTGCGTTTGTCGGCTATGTCTTCCCGACGGAATACCTCGGAACCCGGGCGAAGGCGCGCCAGGCCCAGATCGCCCGTGAGCTGCCCGACTTCATCGCGCTGGTTCGTCCGCTCGCCGCCAAGCACGGTCTCGAGCATGCGGTTGCCGATGTCTCGGACGCCCTCCACGAAGCGTCGGCCGGTTCGAACTTGCTGGCCCGCCAGATCCGCAGCGCGGTCGCCGCCTATGGCACCGGAGCTGACCTGTACACCGCCCTGCGCGACATCGCCGCCGCCTCGGACATCGAGGCGCTCGATGAGCTGGCTGC
>PNAZ01000122.1:30335-33074 GCA_003169655.1 Chloroflexota bacterium | reverse complement strand
GCATCCACGGTCCAACCCAAGCTCGCCGCCATTCTCGCGGGGATCTATCTGCCCGAGTTCGTCCTGCTCGTCGTGCTGCCCTTGTTCCTTTCGACCCTTGGCCGTATCTAATGTGGGAGGTCCTAGCGTGAACCGACATCGCGTAAACCGACAGAATGCGGTCCGCCTGCTCCGACGGGCGGTTCATGCACTCCTCACCGACGACAGCGGCCTGACGACGCTCGAGTACGTCATCGCGGCGGCAATCATCCTGGTCGTTCTGGCTGCGGCGATCCTGGCCTGGAACAATGGGCTCGCTGCCAAGATCGGCCAGCTCATCCATCAGCTGAGCGGGCAATGACGCATCTTGAGGCTCCCAGGCAGCGTCGCCATCGACGCCGAGGTCAGGAAGGTGTCGCGACCGTCGAGGCTGTCCTCGTCGTGCCCCTCGTGCTCATCCCGGTCCTCTTCGCGGTCGTGATCTTTGGCCGGATCGCCCACACCCGGATCGTCCTCGATGCCGCGGCTGCAGCAGGGGCTCGAGCCGCCGCGGTCGCTGGCGCCGACACGGCTTCGGTCGACGCACGGATCGCCACCGAGCTCCGCAACGGCGGGCTTGATCCAAGATCGGTCCAGGTCACAATCGAGCCGGTCAGCGCGAATTGGGGCGAACCGATCCGCGTCCGGCTGGCCACCGACGAGGACGCTAGCATCCCGTTCCTGGGTACCTGGGCAATCCCGCTCTCGTCCGAGTTCGTGACGCGCAGCGAGGTCACGCACTGATGACTCGGTCTCGCACGAGTGAGCGTGGCCAGGTCGCCGTCTACGCGATCCTGNNCTCGCGGTCGGCACGATCGAAGGGCTGCGAGCGCGGATCGGGGCCCAACTCGATCTGGCCGCCCTGACCGCGACCCAGGCGCTCGATGTCCAGGCGCTCGCCCGGGGCGGTCCGCCGACCCTCATCGTGCCGATGGCCGACGAGCTCGCCCGGGAGTACCTCGCGCGAAACCTGGCCGCCCTCGGTGACCAGCTCGGGAGCACACCCGCGGCGATCGCCCAGTCCGCTGAGGTCGTCGTCTCGAACGTTCCTGGCACGGACCCGATCACCGGAGTCCTCGACACTGCGCCAACCGTGAGCATCCGGATCCGCGTCCCGGCGCGGGTGCCGCTCCTGGGCCTGGCGGGGCTTGGGCCAACGGTCGAGCTAATCCTTACTGGCTCGGCTGCGGCCCGGAGCTGATGATGCTGCCGCCGACCGGCCGTCGGACGCCGTTCCTCGCGCTCACAGCCGTTGCCGTGGGTCTGTTCGTGGTCGGCGGGATCCTGCTCGTGGGTCGGCTCGGCGTGCCTGCGGAGGCACCTAGCCCGTCCTTCTCTGGTCCTTCCGCCGCCCCGACAGATCCCACCGCAACGCCGGAGGGAGCCGTGCGGGCGTTCTTCATGGCCTTCGCGACGGCGAGGCAGACCGACGACCCGGCGGCGATCGCTTCGCTCGTTACCGGGACCAATTCACCTGCGTACTTGTCCGTGTCCAGCTTCCTCGATGGACAGAAGGCCGCGAAGAAGGCATCGATCGTGACGGTGCTGCGACTCGAGAATCTGATCTCAACGATCAACGGCGGGAGTGCTTCGGTGACCTTCGACTACACGGAGGGCGGCTATGACATCGACCTGCAGTCCGGCTCGGCGCTCGAGTCGCCAAAGATTCTTCCCGCATATCACGTAACCGCCATCTTGAGGAATTCTGGGTCACGCTGGCTCGTGGACTCATATACCTCGCGGCCATGAAAAGACGAATTGGGTTCTCCGCTGGACTCGGCGTCGCGGCCGCTCTGATCTGGGTGCTTCCCTCGCTGGCCTTTGATTCGGGTGTCGCGGTGACGGTCAATACCTGGACCTCGGGCGCGGGCCACGGCTACGTCGCCGTTCAGGCCAATGGGAATTGGGCGCCTCCTGCCTCGACGCCGTCGAAGGTCCAAACGGAATTCTTCTCGCAATGGCAGAACATGGGCAATCCAGGTGCGTTCTGCCACGACTGGTGGGTCACGGTTCTCCGCACGGCGGATGGCACGATCGTGAATCCCGGTAGTCCGACGATCTTGGTCCAATGTGGCCCAGAGCCAGTCCTCGGGGTTACGCCGTCAGGGACGGGCGACCTGAGCCTGTATCTTGCTGTAACCGTCGACCCGGTGTCCGCGCCTGCGCGAACGGTCCGGACCGTCACCGCACAACTTACCGCTGGTTGGCGCGATTGGATCGGCGACGCCATCAGTGCCTACGTCGTCCGTGATTCTGTGCGAGTCCAGAGCTGGACGGTCGACTTCGGAGATGGCACGACACAGACATTTCCGGGCGATGCGATCGTGACGGATCGCCTGCTGACGACCCATTCCTACGCGGTTGGTCAATTCAATGTGGTCGTGACTGCCCACGTTACCGGGAACGCCTACGGAGCCTTTTTCGCGCCCGACGGCACCCCATCAGAACAGCTCCTGCCGTTCGCTCTCGACATCAGCAACACCGCCCCGACCATCGCCGCGCTGCCGATCGACTACGTCCCACCGGTTGTGACCGTCGGTGGCAGCCCCTCGGGCACCTTGCCGAGCGGCGTCGCCGTGCCGCCTGATCTGGCGGGCCATGCCGACCTGTGGTGGCCCCGAGGCCTCCCCGCGCAGCTCTTCGTCCGCCCGATCATCGAGCGCGAGGGCTTCATGAGCTCCGGTGGTGTCGTCATCGGCGGCGCGACGACGCGCCTTCTCG
>PNAZ01000122.1:16109-30330 GCA_003169655.1 Chloroflexota bacterium | reverse complement strand
CCGGTCCAGCTCGTCCTCGATCTCGAGACGACCTACGCCGATGGGACTGTCGTGACCTCGACCGTCTCAGGCGTCGTGGCGGTGACCGTCGTGTACTCGGCCGTGAGCCAGTAGGGGAGGAGACGTTCATGCGCGCTCGTCGGACCGTCTATATCGTCATCTTCGTCGTCGCTAGCCTGGTCGCGGCCGGCGCCTACTACCTCGCCCAGCCGCGGGTCGAGCTCGTCCGGGCGACGGCCGACATTCCAGTTCTCACCCAGATCACGGCGGACATGGTCGAGCTCGTCCGGGTGAGTCCGCTCGACGCGCCGACCGACTCGGCCCGCACACTCGATGCCGTAGTCGGCCAATACGCGGCGCTGCCGATTCTCGCTGGGCAGGATGTCGATGCCCGCGCGGTCGAGACGACCCCGGGATCGCGCGCGTTCGGATTCGGTGCGCCGCTGGGGCCCGGTGAGGTCGCCTTCGCCCTGCCTGTCGAGGCCAGCCAGGCGGTCGGCGGCGCGCTTTCGCCGGGAGCCCGGGTCGACGTGATCGCCGTCCCGAACGCGCTCAAGAATGGTTCCATCGGCGCCAGCCCCGGGCCAGGGGCGATCAGCTTGGGGCAGGGACTGACGATCCTCGCCCTCCGCACGGCGGACGGGTACCAGCTCACGGATCCCGGCACCGGCGACTCGAGCGCCGTGGTCCCACCTAAGTTGGGCTCGGTCGTCGTCGCGATCCCGGCCGCCCGGGTCGCCGACTTCGCCACTGCGGCCCTGACCTCGAGTTTCTACCTCGCATTGGATCCGGGCCCGCCCGCCTCGGCGGCGCCGTGATCACGCTGGTGCGCCACGCGAAACCGGGTGCAGCCACCGCGACGCCGATCTCGCGGGCCACCCGGCCCCTTGCCCGGGTGCAGGAGGGTGGTCTCTCAGTCGAGGGCCGGCTCGTCGCCGGCTTCGAGCTCGCGCCTCTCAATCTTGAGCTCATGGCCGAGGTCGAGCGGGAGGCGGCCCTCGAGTCAGTCGCGGCCTTCTATGACGCGATCTCCCGACCCTTCCAACTCCTTTCGGTCCCGGCGCAGCGGGATCCAGAGGAGCACCTCGCGGCAGTGGAGGTGCGGGTCGAAGGAAAGCGGAACCTCCGAGCATTCGCCGCCTATGGCGCCCTGTACCGCGAAATCGCGGCGGCCCCGCGGCGACCCCTTCGACGGACCTACCTGCTGCTCGATGCGGCGAGCGAACCCGAGCTCCGCCGGGTCCTGACGAGTCTCGCCCGGGTTGCTGAGGAGCGCGGCGTCGTCGCCCGCGAGGTCGGCGCCGACGAGCTCGGCACGCTCTGGGCGACCGTNNCGACGCTGGCCGGCCGAGGTTGAACCAGGCTGGTTGACCAGCCTCCTCGCGATCGATGGCGTCGGCCCGGTCGTGATGCGCGTCCGGCCGCTGGCACGCGGCGAAGCGATGTCGTTCATGACCGTCCGACTCCGCCAGGTGCGGGCGGCGGATCGCATCGCAGCTGAGCGGGGCGAGCTCGCCGATGTCGAACGCGAGCGGGTCGGTGACACGGCGACCGCCGCGCGCCGATCGGTCCAGGCGGGTCGCGGTCGGATCTATCTCGTCGACACCATCCTGCTGGTCGACGCGGCCGAGGCGCCGACCTTGAGCGAGCGAATTGAGTCGCTCCGCCTCGAAGGGCGCGGTCTTGGTCTCGAGCTCGAGGTCGCGACGTTCCGGCTTGGCGATGCGTGGCGGGCGGCGCTGCCGGGTCCGGCCCCCCGGCCGATCGCTGAGCGCAACCTCGACTCGGGCTCGCTCGCCGCGAGCTTGCTCCATGCGGCGTCGGACCTCTACGAGCCGTCCGGGCACCTCTACGGGCGGTCGCGGACGAGCGGTGCGCCGATCGTCCTCGATCGATTCGCGCACGCCAGCCACAACGCGATCGTCCTCGGACAAACCGGGACCGGCAAGACGATGTTCACCGGCGCCGAGATGAGCCGCTGTCTGATCCGGGGGATTCGGGTCCTCGCGGTCGACCCGCTCGGTGACTACCGGCGCCTGACCGATGAGCTCGGCGGCTCGTACCTGGATCTAGGTGTCGCTGGGACCGGGCTCAACCCCTTCGCGTTCACCGCGAGCGCGACCGACGGCGCGCTCACTGCGAAGATCGCGTCGTTGAGTCGGCTCATCGCCGCGATGGCCAGCGGGATCACCCGCGACGAGCGACCGGCACTCGATCAGGCCCTGCGCGCAACGTACGAGGCGGCCGGCATCGGCCCCGACCCAGCCTCGCTCGACCGGCCGCCCCCCACGCTCGCCGATCTTGTCGATCGATTGCCAGGCTTCCCTGGTGGTGAGCCGCTCGCCCATCGTCTTGAGCGCTGGGCCACAGGCTCGCTCGCCCATCTGTTCGCGGGCGGCACGACCTTGCCGCTTGATCGTCGACTCCTCGTCATTGGGCTCGCGTCCCTGAGCGATCCGGAGGTCCGCGCGGTCGCCCAGCTCGCGGCATTGAGCGTGCTATGGGACGCGGTCCGGCGTGACCTCGCGCCCAAGCTGATCGTCGTCGACGAGGCCTGGAAGGTGATGCGCCAACCGGCAGGGGCCGAGTTCATCGAGGAGCTCGCCCGCTCGGCTCGCCACTATCATGCCGGGCTGCAGCTCGCGACCCAGGACATCGTCGAGTTCTTGCGCTCCGACTTCGGTGAGTCGATCGTCAAGCAGTCCGATCTGCGGGTCCTCCTGGGCCAGACGCCCGAGGGTGCCGATGCCCTCGCCCGCTACTTCGATCTGACGGCAGCCGAACGCCGCTCGCTCGTCCACGCCCGCCCCGGTGAAGGGTTGCTCTTCGTCGGGCGCAGCCATGTCGCGTTCGAGGCGGCGGTCAGCCGGCGCGAATACGCGATGCTCACCACGCGACCAGCCGATTTGCTGGCAGCCGATCAGAGGTACGCGCCCCCCGATACCGGTTGAAGCGGCTCGGNNGCCACGATCCCGGCGGACTATCTCGTCCTGTACGAGCAGACCGGGGCTCGCTTTGGCCTGGACTGGCAGGTCCTTGCCGGGATCGGCGAAGTCGAGACGAACCATGGTCGCAACGCCAACGGCTGCGCCCCCAACGCGGCCGGTGCCCGGGGCCCGATGCAGTTCCTACCGGCGACTTTCGCCCATGCCGCGAAACTCGCCGGCCTGATCAAGCCCGACATCTGCAACCCGGCCGACGCCATCCCGGCGGCCGCGGCCTATCTCGTCTCGAACGGCGCCCCGGGGGATTGGACCCGCGCCCTCTACCGCTATGACCCCGCGACCTGGTATCCGCCGCTGGTGATGAGCTGGGCCCAGCGCTACGGCGATGGAGCCCTCGTTGTCTGGCCGCTGATCGGCACGATCACCCAGGGCTTCGGTCCGACGACATTCACAGCCGAGCCGCCGCGCTGCTACGAGGGTCACTGCTACGCCCACTTCCACGACGGGCTCGACATTGCCGCGCCGCTCGGCACGCCGGTGCGGGCGATCGCCGCTGGCCGAGTCGTCCTCGCCGGACGGCTATCGGATGGCGCCGTCGTCGTCGAGATCGAGCACGGCCCCGATGTCCTCTCGCTCTATGGCCACCTGCAGGTAACCCTCGCGGTCCATCTGGGCGACTCCGTCGTCGCGGGCCAGGTGCTCGGCACGGTCGGGCTGACCGGCAACACGACCGGCCCGCACCTCCACTTCGCAATCTACGACGCCGGGGTGCCGATCGATCCGCTACTGATCCTCCCCGTGCGCCCGTGACCCCGACGATGGCGCACCCATGATCCTCGACCTCGGCCCGATGCTCCATGGCCTGCTGGCGGCGCTCCCGCGCCTCGGACTGGCCGTCGGGCTGGTTGTGGCTGCGGCGGTGCTCGTCCGGCTCGTGCCGATCCTCCGCCAGCGCGGCTACGACCGGGCCGCTGCCAACGAGCGCGTCCGGCTCGTCATTGCCATCCCGGCCGGGCTCGACCCGAATCCGGAGCTCGCCGTCGGTCTCATCCGCGGCCTCCATCCGAGGCGACGGCGTGGCTTCGATGCCTGGCGGGTGGGCTGGCCGAGCGCGGATCTTCGGGTCGTCTGGCGGGACGGCGCGCTCGCTTGGGAGATCGACACGAACCGGCAGGTTGCCGCGCTCGCCGCGGCGCAGCTGCGGGCCCTCTACCCGGGCGTCCAGGTCGATGAATCCACCGCGATCGATCCAGCGACCGTCGCGGTTGCCGTTGGCTGCCTCGAGCGGTCCGGCGCTTGGCCGCTCCACGAGGTCGGAGCGGCGGAGGCGCGGGTCCTACGCACCCTCGCCGGGGCCCTCGAGCGTGGGCCGGCCGGTGGCGAGGTGCGCTTCCGACTCGTCGTCCGGCCGGTGCCGCCCGAGGCGTGGCGCCGGCAGGTCGCGCCGCCCGAGGCCGGCGCGCCCTCCTCGATCGGTGGCCTCATTGGCGCCGCGATCATCGACGCGGTGCTCCTGCGCCCGACCGCGGCAGCCTCGGCAGCCTCGGCGGCCTCGGCGCCGATCCGACGTCCGCCAGCCGAGCGCGACGCCCTGGTCCGCAAGCAGCGCGGCGTCGTCGCGTTCGACGTCAGTCTGCGGCTCGAGGTCGCCGGGATCGGCGCCGACGCGGCCGAGGCACTCTTGTGGCGCTTGAGTCACTTCGCCAACGAGCTCGACGAGGCGGGCCAGGGCATCCGCTGGGAGATCCACCGTGGCTCCTCATCAGGCGTCCCGTCCGTCCGCCTCGCGGACTGGGAGCTCGCCCAGCTGTGGCATCTGCCCGACGCGTCGTTCGATCGGGCGGGCTTCGAGCGCGCTCGTCCTCTGGCCGCGGCGCCACCGCCGATCGGAGACTCGGGGTTCGGCCTCGTCATCGGCGAGAGCCGCGGCCGGCCGCTGGCGATCTCGGCCGATGTCCTCGCCCGTCATCTGGCGGTCTTCGGCTCGACCGGCTCGGGCAAGAGCACGCTCCTGCTGAATCTCGTCCTTGCCCTCGCCCAGTCGCCGATCGGGGCGACGGTCATCGATCCTCATGGCGACCTGACCAACGACATCCTCGCCCGCCTTCCAGCCTCGGCCGCATCGCGGGTCCACGTCCTGCGCCTGGCCGACCGCGACCATCCCCGCGGCTTCAACTTCCTGGAACGCCGGACACCTGACGAAGCGCAGCTCGTCACCTCGGAGTTCGTGTACATGCTCGAGGATCTCTGGCCGCGCTTCTGCGGTCCGAAGATGCAGCACTACCTCCGCCACGGCCTGCTCACGCTCCTTGCCGACCGGCGCCCCCAGACCATCCTCGAACTCATCCGGATCCTGACCGACGACGACTTCCGGGAGCCGTTCGTCGACGACCTCGCCGATCCGATGCTCCGTTCCTTCTGGGCGACCCAGTGGCCGGCGAAGGGCGAGCGTGAGCGGGACACCTCGATCAAGGCCGTTCTAAACAAGCTCGGTGCGTTCGTTACCTATGAGTCAATCCGATCGGTCGTCGGCCAGGGCACCTCCACGATCCGGCCGCGCGAGCTGATGGACCGCGGCGAAATCCTCCTCGTTGACCTGTCTGGAGTCGGGGGGGACAACGCCAATCTCTTTGGGGCAATGCTCGTCAGCCGCTACTACGTCGATGCACTCGGGCGGCAGACGATCCCACGCGAAGAGCGCCGCCAGCATGTGCTCATCATCGACGAGGCACAGCGCTTTGGCACGCGAGCGCTCGAGAACATCTCGGTCGAGGGCCGCAAGTTCGGCCTGGCGCTGGCCCTCGCCTCGCAATCGCTCGGGAGCTTGAGCGAGCGCCTCGGCCACACGATCCTCACGAACGCGGCGTCGATTGCACTGCTCGCACCGGGCGCCGAGGACGTGCGGGGCCTGGCTCGCTTGTTCGCGCCGGTCACCGCCGAGCAACTGTCGGGCCTGCGGGCCTACGAGGTCGTTCTGCGGATGCCGGGGCGGGATGGCCGCCCGACGGTTGCCGGTGGGCTCATCCTGCCGCCCGACCCGCCGGATCCCGCGGTCTCGGCGGAGATCGTCGCTGCGAGCGACCGGCGTGACACGCGGCCGCTCGCCGAGGTCCAGGCGGAGGTTCGCGAACGGGCGGGCGGAGAGGACGATGCAGCTCCAGGTCGGGCAGGTCCTCCGGACGTTTCCGCGGTCGAGCAGCGTCGGGGTCACGAGTCATGACCAGCCGGCGGCCGGGGGGCGCCAAATGGGGCGCCAGGTGGGGCGCCAGGTGGGGCGCCAAGACGCCCCATTGGACGCCCCCCGTCTGTGCGCCGAAGTGGGCGTCGCGACAGAGGGACCTCCTATGAGCGACCGCCGCAGGCGTGACACCGCTCGCTCGGACACGCTCCACCTCGACCTGGACGCGCTCCCAATCCGCGACCGCGCGGCTCTGCGCCTCCTCACCCGAGCCGATGCCGCCACTGCCGCCCAGCTGGCCTGCCTCATCTACCGCCGCGAGCGAACCGCCCAGGAGCGGCTCCTGCAGCTCACCCGTGCCGGCGCCCTCGAGCGAACAACCGATCCCCGCTCAGGACGCGGAACCGCGGCCTACGCCTACCGTCCGAGCCCAGCGATCCGGACTCGGCTCGGCATCCGCGAGTCACGCGCGAGCAACCTGTATCTCCGCCATACGCTGGACATCGTCGAGACCGTCTGTGCCATGGCGATCCCGCGCGATCCTGATCAACTGCTCCCGGTTCAGGCCTGGCTGACCGAGCGGATGAGCGCCGATCTGCCGGGCCCCGGGATCCGACCGGATAGCGTCCTCGCACTGCAGGTCGGCACGAACTCGGCCGTGCTGTGTCTCGAGATGGACGAGGGGACCCAGCATGCCCCCGTTATCCGAGCCCGGCTCCGCGCGTACGGCCGATTCCTGCCGAGACGAGTCGGCTGGCACCTGCTCTTCGTCGTCCAGAGCGAGCATCGAGTCGCATGGCTGAGGCGGCTGGCGGCATGGAATGGCCCGGGAACGCTGGCGGACCGAGCCTGGGCCGTACGTCTTGTGGACCTCCGAGTCCACGGGCTCGACGCTGTGGTGGCGCCCCTCCTTGGCTCAGAAGCGCCCACGCTGCTCCGTGCCATCGCCGGTGACCCGATCCTCCGCACGTCAGCCACACCGGTCGGGTCGGTCGCCTGGGCAGAGCTCATGGGTTCGGGCGGGGGCGATGATCTCAGCCGAGCCCTCAGATGAAGGCAGGGTCACAGCCGCCCTTGGGACCGGATGAGCAGAGCATCGCTCATCGCGCCGGGAGCCCATGATCGTTGGCGTCTCCCCCGATGATGGGTCTGGCGCGTCGAGGCGGAACGGACTAGCGGCGTCGTTGACTCGCGAGCCGGGCCCGGAGTGCGTAGAGACCAGACGGATGCCGCTTCGCTATTGCTCGGGCGTAGGCAGCCTCGAGGGCTTCGGTCGATGCGTGACCACCGCCGCGACCCACGATCCTGCCACATGTTTGTCCATGCGCCCGAGAGCCGCGGAGCGTGGCGCCAGACCGTCTGGCTGCGATGTAGGTCACCGGACGGCCGCCGTCGGGTCCCCACGGCCCATAGAGCCAGCGGCCACGACGATTGAGGCGGGGGTCGTTGAGCGGCTTGCGGTCGAAACTCAAGACCGCCATCGGGCCGTCTAACTCGACCGCTCGAACCCAGAGCAAGATGGTCCCGTTCGATGGCGACGAGGAAACCGCCTAGGTACGCGTCGAATTCACCACCCCAAGACGTCCTCTCGACAAACGAGACTGCGTAGCCCGCCAGGTAGAGAGCGGCGTCCACGCGCTCGTCATCATCGAGGAACGGCCGCAAGCGTCGCTCGGCCACCTCCAGTCGGACGTCCGTTACCTCCAATAGGTAGCTCGGGGTCAGTGCCCGGCCATCGCCTTCTGGAGGATCGCTTGGGCGAAGCCGCTCGCGACCCCGCCGATGATCGCGAGGCTGATTGCGCCGACGATCGTGACGATCCGGCCCCCAGCCGTGCCGAGAAGCCAGCGAAGCAGCGCCACGAGGCGGCCGATCCAGTAGAGCGGGCTGGTAACCCGGTAGATCTGATCCGGCACGATCGTCGGCAGCGGCACGTAGGGCTTGCGCTCGGGCTCCCCGTTCGTGCGCTCTGCTTTGGCTCGCAGCTTGCCGATCAGCATGTCGAGATGCTGCACCGTCAGGCGAGCGATGGTGCTGTAGTCGATCTCGGTCAGATCGTAGATCGCGTCCTGAACGACGTCGTGGCTCGTGATCCCCAGCGCTGGGCTGCCCATCCGCATGGTCCCGAAGCGATTGATGACGTCCGACAGCCGACCGTATTCCTGGGAGAGCCACGGCTGCTCGGCAGTGATCCAGTGCTGCGCCTCGGGGTCGATCGGGGCGTACCGCTGGACGTGCTCCTGGACGAAGTTCATGAACGCGACCAGCCGGTTGCGGAAGGCGATGACGTCGCTCAGTTCATTCATCAGTCGATGCCGTAGTCCGCAGACAGAGCGCTGAGGATCGCGCTGATCTTCTTCGTGTCGGCCTTGGTCAGGTCGTTCGGCACGATCAGTACGGCTTTACGGCCATCGCTGAGCGAGACTTCGAGTCGCTGATTGCCTGCCCCGGTCTTCGGGTTCGGTTCGTCGATATTCCCGTCGTCGTCGTCGTCGTTGGCCTGTTCGTCGGACGGCGCCTCGTCGGCTGGTTCGTCGCGGACGGGCAGCAGGTTCCCGTTGGCGTCGATCAAGCCGTACTCGGCCAACGAAGTCCGGAATGCCGACGCGACGGCCAGCGCCCGGTCGCGGTTGAATCGCTCCTTTGTCTCGAGCCGCAGAGCGAGCGCCTCGTTGTCGGGAATCTTCGTGCTGAACTGCTGCAGCAGGCGGGCGAATACGGCCGGGGTCCGGACAGCTTCGAGTGCGTTGCGCTTCAGCTCGGCCGAGCCTCCGGGTGCCTGATAGATCGCCTTGAACAGGTCGGATACCTGAGCAGAGCCGCCGCCCTCGGTGACGAGGCCGTACTCCTTGAGGGTCGCTGCCTTGCCGAGGAACGCGCCGCTGTTCGCCGACATGACGAGCGCCGATGCCATTTCGCCGCGGCTGAACGAGCCGTGGGAGTAGCGCTGGTAGATCTTCGACACCTCTGCGACAGCGCTCCGCAGCGACGTACCGGGTGCCTTCGGAGAATTGGGCTTCTTTTTCCTGGGGGTTGCGATCGTGGGGTCGGTCATCATCGTCGCTCCTTTCGTGTCGAAGTAGGCAACTCGAAAGATAGCGAGTAAGACCGAAGCCGTCAAGATGGTTGGGACAGACGCGACCTGGTTCGATCGTCCGGCCTGCGGCGACGATGTATCAACGGCGACGATGGGTTCCGATCACATCGTCGCCCATCCGCGAGTCCCACGCCGCCAAGCCGAAGACCGTTAAGCCCATGAAGTTGGTCAAGGCTGCCCGACCGGTCGCCGCGAAGGCGCCACGCCTGAGCAACGGTTCGCGTCATACGATCGGAAGATCGAGCCAAGCCTCCCGGATCGCACGAGTAGCGAGCTCGGTCCGTGATTGGATACCAGTCCGTTCGAAGATGCGACCGAGATGCGCCTCAACCGTCTTGCTCGTCACGCCAAGTGCATGTCCGACCTCCTCGTTTGTGAGCCCATGGGCGACCAGGCGAACAACGTCCGCCTCGCGAGGCGTCAACACGGGCGGTTGCGGTTCGACCCGCCGCTCGAAGACGAGTCTCCCTCCAGCGGCCGCCCGCACGGCCTCGATGAGCTCGCGTGTCTCGACGCTCTTGGCGACGAACCCGGCAGCACCCGCGCGCAGGGCGACGTGATGGTATTGGGGATAGTCGAACGCACTGAACATAATCACCGCCGTCCGACCATGCCGCCCCAGTAGCGTCAGGCCGTTCTCCTCGCCGAGCCGGACATCGAGGATGAGGACGTCAGGCGCGTCTGCCGAGTCGACGATCGATCGAGCTTCGTTAAGCGACCCGCCAACCGCGACGACCTCCATGTCCGCCTCGCGGGCGAGCACGGCGGCGGTCCCATCACGAAAGACCGGATGATCGTCGACGACGGCGACCCGAATCAGCTTGTCGCCGGCCATTCCACACCCACATGCATCCCTCGATCCGGTCGACGCAGGAGTTCGAGCCGCGCCCCGATCTGCTCTGCGCGCTGGGCCATGTTCAGGAGGCCGTGACTCCCGGAGCCGCGCACTATCTCCGTCTGAAAGCCTAGGCCTGCGTCGTCCACGGAGAGGGACACGCGCTCGCCGGTCGTTCGGTACGTGATGACGATCGGGGGTTCGCCATGGCGGATGGCGTTGGCCAGAGCTTCCTGAGCGATGCGAAACGCAGCCAGCTCAACCTCGGGGGGCGGTCGATGTAGCCCCTCGTACGCGACGGTCACGGTCACGCCCGACAGTCGGCGTGCGCGATCGGCCAGCCAGTCGAGCGCGGGCCCCACCCCGAGGTCGTCGAGCAACGGTAGCCGGAGCTCACCGGCCGCGTCGCGGAGCTCGACCGCGATCGTCCGGGCACTTGCGGCCGAATCACGTTGGCCCTGCGCCTCGAGCTGCTGGCCCAACAAGAGGAGCGACTGCAGTGGGCCGTCGTGGATCTCGGCGGCCAACCTTCGCCGTTCCCCCTCCACGGCGGCGACGGCGAAGTCGCGTTGGGTCAGGGCCTGGCTGGCCGCCTGCGCGAGCGGGCGCAACGTCGCGCGGCTCACCAGTGCGATTGCGAACAGCCCAACCGCAAGCACGACGAGCCCAGCTGTCGGGACCGCCAACACCATGCCCCCGGCGAGTGGCGCGAGTCCGAGAAGCAACTGCCACGCGTGCGTCGGATCTGGCACCGGCCTCCGACCAGCGGCGATGAGCGCGGGCACCAGTGCGATACCCGTGATGACGGCGATCTCGACGGTGGCGAGCGCGATGCTCGGCTCGCCCTCGAGGTAGGCAGGAATTCCAAGTGCGATCGCGACTCCGGTCATTGCGCCAGCGATCAGCCACGTGCCGTCCGGGCGAGACGGCGACCCGCCGAGCGCAATGCCCAGCGGGAAGACAGAGAGCGGCCAGAGGACGATCAGCAGCTGTGTCGAGGGCGACCCACCGCCACGGAGCGACAGCATGGCCAGCGGCGCCGCAAGCGCGAGCGCGAGCCATGGGCCGGTCTCTCGCGACGTGAGCTGAAAGACATCGGGACGAGCGAAGCCGATCGCGAGGATCGCGGTCGCGGCCCAAAGTCCCAGCAGGATCAGTTGGCTCGGGACGACGCTGTCTCGGCCGGGCTCGAGGCGCAACCACCCCAGTACGCCGGTCCCGACGTAGACCGCTCCGACGACGAGCGCCGACCACCGTGTGCGGTTTTCCATCCTGCCCGAACGGTACCAGCCGTCACCCTTCGCGCGGTGTAGGGGAATCCCTAGGGTGCGTCCTAGAGGTCGTCCGGGTGCCCCGTGATCCCGTCGTCGCGCAGCATAGGGCGTGATGAATGGCGTAACGATCCGACATCCCTCGAACGGCGCGACCGCATTGCGTGCCCAGGAGCTCACCAAGCGGTATCGGCGGGGCCGACCAGCCGCACTGGATCGGATCGACCTGGACATCGCGGCCGGCGGGATCACGGCGCTGGTCGGCCCCAATGGTGCCGGCAAGTCGACGCTGATCCGGTGCTTCCTTGGCTTCGAGCGTCCGACAAGAGGGTTCGTCACCGTCGACGGCATCGACCCCGCACGCGAGCGGGCGAAGGCGCTGTCGCGGATCGGGTACGTCGGGCAGGAGGCAGGGCTATACCGGCAGCTAACCGCCGACGAGCATCTCGAGCTCGCAGCCACTTTGCGGGCGGGCTTTGATCGGGCCGCAGCGATTGAACGGCTGGCCGGTCAGGGCATCCCTCGGACAGTTCCGACGGCTGAACTGTCGGGCGGGCAGCAGGCGCAGGTCGCGCTCTCGCTCGCGCTCGCAACTCGCGCACCCGTGCTCTTGCTGGACGAACCCGTTGCCCGCCTCGACCCGCTCGCGCGGTTGGCCTTCCTCACCACGCTTCGCGACGCTGCTCGCACCGAAGGAACGACCGTGCTCCTCTCCTCCCACATCATCGGAGACCTTGTGGGCGTGAGTGACTCCTTGATCGTGCTTGCGCCGGGGGCGGTCATGTTCCACGGCTCGATCGAGGCCGCCAAAGCCGGGCACGCGGTCGTGGCAGCGACTGACGAGATGGCGGCGGACGAGTTGGTCGCGACCTATACAGGGCTCACCGGCCTTCGAATGTCGTTGGTCCGCCGCCCGGGCACTGGCGACGCGTCACTCGACGACGTGGTCCTCGGGTACCTCGCCGCGGCAACCGCTACCCGGACCGTCGCTTGAACGCCTCGCGCTTCAGGATGGCCGTCAGGATCCAGCGCTTCGAAGTCTGGTCATGCGTGCTGCTCGTTGCCCTGGTGGTCATCACGGCCTTGATCGTGCGAGCTCGGCTTGACGGTGTCGGCGCCCCCGTCGAATGCCTGACGCCATGGATCTTCCCAGACGTCGTCTACGACGCGGCGCGTTGCGATCCTCTCAACGAGGCGTTCTTCCGGATCAGCCGGGACGAGGCCGGGCTCGTGATGACGGCGATGTACGCCGTGCCCCTCGTGGTCGGTCTCCTGTTGGGTGTCGGGCTCGTCGGTCGCGAGATCGAAGGCGGGACCGCGCCGACCGTTTGGGCGCTTGCAGGTTCGCGCCGCCGGTGGCTCGCAGGGCGCCTCGTCCCGATCCTGGTGATTCTCGTCGTCCTGCTGGCGTTCGCCGCGATCGCCACGGACCTGCTCGCCGCCGCTCGAGTGCCGTGGCAACTCGCCCGACCCTCGTTTGACGATGCTGGATTGCACGGTCCAGGAGTCGTCGCTCGGGGCTTTGCGGCCTTCGGCCTCGCGCTAGCTGTAGGAGCCTGGTCTGGTCGAATGCTCCCGACCATCCTGCTCAGCGCGCTCCTGGCGCTGTTCTTGGGTATCGGCGGGCATTTCCTACTCGATACGTGGGTCGAGGCCAACGCGCACGAGATCGCTGTTCCGTCATGGTTCAACGGCGAGTACGACGGGGGCAAGTTCATCGGCGAGTTCTACCTTCTCCCTGATGGATCCGAGGTCAGCAGAATCAACATCGGTGCGCGTGTTCCGGCCGGTGTGGACCCGGACGCCTGGGTTGCCCAACTTCCCGTGGTTGCGATTGGCGTTCACGCCCCGGACTACCCGGGGTGGGTGGCGACTGAGATCGCAGTCTTCGGGGCCTTCGGTCTCGTGTGGCTCGCGGCAACGTTCGTGATCGTCGAGCGGCGGCGGCCCTTCTGACGGCTTTCCCGTGGACCATGGATGACCAGCTGCGCTGATGTAGAAGCGAAGACACCTCGGCGTAATGCCGAGTCGCGATCGACACGAAGAGTCATGGGGGCCGTCGGTCTGAGCGCTGTCCCATCCAGGCAAAGCGTCGTACACACTCCTGTACACAATCACCATTGACCAAGGTCGGCCGCAGGCCCACCCTCAGCGTGGGTGGCTGAAGGCGATGGTTGCGTACCGAGCGCTCTTCAGTCGCCCGCCACGTTCGATGGTCGAACAGGCAGCGAGCTCTCCGGCACGAGCTCCCGCGATCTTGGTGATCGCGACTCCACCAGCGCCGGCGCCGGGATCCCTTGCGGTCTCTGACGACAGCAGCACCTTACCAACCACATAGCGCTGCCAATCGCGCGCACTTCGATGCGTGCGATCGCGCGAGGCGTGCCGCCACCAGGGCGTGGACAGAGTCCCGACCAGAAGATCGGTCGTCGCGAGGAATGCTCCTCGACGATCCGCAATTCGGTTGTGCTCCGCCCACATTGGGCGCGGCGCGACCGGTTTCGGTTCGTTCGAGCGTTGTTCGCCGACGGCTCGTCGTTCCTGGTCGGGACTCTCTCTGACTCTCTGGTGGTGGATGACATCTACGCCGGAATGGAGGTGATGCCCCGGAGGGGTTCGATGAAGCCGGCGGCCTGCGCGCCCGCCGGTGGTCACAACTGTTGCGCACACCTCACGGACCGGGCCGATCCTCGCCGATCGTTTTCTCTGAGGGCAGGACGCCGCGTCTGCCTTCGTCTGCCTCGGTCCATCTGTCATGCGGCGTTCGATCCACTTGGAGGTTTCTCTGATGCAGACGATGCAGGCGCCCGAGACGACCAAGGTCATCTACGGCGTCAACGAGCTCGAACTCGATCTGGCCGGCAAGACGGTCCGCGGGATCTGGAAGGCCCTTGA
>PNAZ01000122.1:15302-16098 GCA_003169655.1 Chloroflexota bacterium | reverse complement strand
CCCCTCGGGGCGACCGAAACGCTGATAGAAAGGAGCTCCCGATGCAATCGCGCACGTACCTGCGCATCGAAGGCGATCTAGTGAGTCTCGTATCGGAGATCGTCGACCGCGAGGTCGCTCTACCCGATCTCCTGGCCGAGCTCACCACCACTCAGGTTCAACTCAGCCCAAGGCTGCCCACTGGGTGCCGTTTCTGGGTCCGCTCCGGCGCGAATGACCGTCAGGTCTTCGTCGTCGAGCAGGCCCCGATGCGGCGCACGATCGAGTACCAGGCGAGTCGACGCTATGGCTCTGAGCCGGTCATCCACCGGCTTGCCCTGCCCTACGTCGTCTTCGTGGTCTCGACCACCGGCGAGCAGATCGAGGGCCTCGCGACCTACTTTCGAACTGCATCCCTGCGTTCGCTCGACGATCAGCTCTGGCACTCGTGCCTGCCGAACACCACCGACGAAGGTCTGGTCTGTCTCGGCTCGGTCCGGGTGGCCGGGGCCACCGTCGGCGAACGGGTGGACGCGCTGATCGGTGCGTTCTGGGCGAGTCGCTTCAACCAGGATCTGCGGCGTCATCCGCTGCCATTCAGCGGTGGCTTCCGCTCCTGGGCGTCTCGCTCGCGGCGCGATCCGCTCGCCGCCCTGACCCTGGCGTACGACCCCTATTGGCGGACCCTCCGCCAGGTCGCTTCGTCGATGGCCGGGGTGGCCACAACGGATCTCCCTGCAGTCGCGCCGATCCCCGATGAGATCACCGAGATCGATGTCCGGACGCCGGAACCACCGACGAACGAGGGAGATGACGC
>PNAZ01000122.1:0-15265 GCA_003169655.1 Chloroflexota bacterium | reverse complement strand
GCTGAGCGGGAAGGGGAGTGAGATGTTCCCCATCCTTCCCGCCGGCTCACCGGCGGTGGCCACGACATCACTGCCGGCGTTCGTCGTTGCCCATGACGGGCTGTATCTGCGCAAGCAGAGCCTGCTCGGCTTGAGCCAGACGAAGGTCGACGGGATCGAGCACCTGCCGGTCGAGAAGGAGTTCGTCGAATACGCGCTGCCGAAGGTCCCCGCGGACCTGATGGCTCGGATCGTCGGCTTCTTCCGCTCGATCTACCGGCGTCAGGCGACCGAGGCGCTCGTCCTCCTGCTGTGGGCGGACGCGGGCTTCGATTGCTTCGTACCCGCCCAGAAGGTCAGCCCGGTCTCGGTGAGCCACACGCTCGACGAAACCGAGCTCCCCCCTAAGTCTCGGGTGATCGGTTCGATCCATTCGCACGGTGCCTTCGGTGCCTGGGCAAGTTCGATCGACGCCGATGACGAAGCACAGTTCGACGGGCTTCACGTCGTCGTTGGCAACTTCGATCGAGCCCGACCGACCTACTCGGTGGCACTGGCCGTCGACGGTCAACGCTTCGACATTCCGACGAATATCGTCCTCGAGCGACCCCGACGGCTCGTCGAGCCGCCCGAGGACTGGCTGCAGCAGGTGAAGCTCCTGCCACCGCCACGTGCGTCACGCTCGAAGGGCAAGGGAACTGGGTCGAACGGCGCCACGGCGTCGGTCCCGGGCACCTTGCCGACCGGAGCGAGTCGGGTTGATCTCGACGTCGCGCTGGTCCGGGCCCTCGGCCTCGCCGAGCGGCTCGGACTTCACCTCTCCTACCAGCTCGTTCGCCGCGAGGGATCGAGTCGGAAGGGCGGTGGCGCCGATGACTGATCGGATCGTACTGATCGGACTGGGCGGCATCGGGAGCCAGCTCCTGCCGTCGCTCGTCCGCTACCTCTCGTTCCGGCCAGCGCCGCGACCGCTCCTCGTCCTCGTCGACGGTGACGCCTACGAGCCAGGAAATCGGTCGCGGCAACTCTTCCCCGACGACGCTCTGGGCACGAACAAGGCCGAGGCCTTGGCCCAGGTATTCCGCGGAAGTGGCCTGGCGGTCCAGGCGATCGCCGAGTTCGTAACTCCGGCCAATGTCGAGCTCGTCGTTCGCGAGGGTGACCTGTGTCTCCTCGCGGTTGACAATCACCCGACCCGGGCCTTGGTGGACCGGCACATCGCCGGGCTCACCGACGTGACCCTGATCAGCGGCGGCAACGACGAGACGGACGGCAACGTCCAGCTCGTCCGTCGTCGCGAGGGCTATAGCGTCGATGGCCACCTGACCGAGATCCACCCGGAGATCGGTCTAGTGGCCACCTCGGAGGTCATGCCGGGTACCGGCTGTGCGGCCCTCGCGGCCGAACGGCCTCAGCTCGTCGTGACGAACTTGATGGTCGCAAGCGCGATGCTCAACTGCCTCTGGGCAGTCATCGAGCAAGGCAGCGTCCCCTACAGCGAGGTCTACCTCGACGTGGTCCACAACGCGGCCCGCAGCCGCAGCTGGTTCCGTGTCCCGGCGAGCGCGCCGTAGGGGAGTGTGGATACCAGGTGCACAACCTGGCCGGAGAGAGCCCAAGCGGCTGTCTCCGGCACAATCGCCAAGCTTTGTTACAGGATTTGGAGCAATTGTCACAAACGCGATCGACGAATCCATTCCGACCAGGCAGCGGGATCCTCCCGCCGCTGCTGGCCGGGCGCGAGCGCGAGACCGCGGCCTTCGAGGCCCGGATCGCAAGGACGCGCGAGGGTCAGCCCCAACACACCGCGCTTCTGGGCGAGTGGGCGATCGGCAAGACGACGCTGCTTATGCACTGGCGCCGACTGAGGCAACAAGCCGGCGACGCCGTCGTCCTGTCGATGGCATATCCGCAGTCGGCGGATGAATTCCTTGCCGGTCTGATCACGGCGATCGACGCGGAGGTCGCGACCGACTGGCCACGGCAGCTCGACGTTGAGCTGGGCCTCGATGTTGGCGTCGCCAGGGCCCGCATCCGTCGCCCGTCGCGCGATCCCGAGCGCGAGCTCCGCGCCGCGCTCCGGCGGCTCATCGAGCACCAGGCGCATCGACACCGGGCAGTGATCGTCCTCATCGACGACGTTGACCTGCTTCCGATGACGGGTGACGTCCTCCTGCGGCTGCGAGCGTGTGCCCTCGAGCTCTATGCGGCCGACCTGCCGTTCGCGCTTCTCGTCGCGGCGTCGTCCGGTCTGTTCGATGCCGTGCGCTCGGCCCACGAGCCCCTCGTACGGTTCTTCGAGCCACTCTCACTCGGACCGCTGGATGCCGGGGATGCGATCCGGGCGATCACCGAACCCGTCGAGGAAACAGGAGTTCGGTTCGATCCTGAGGTCGTGGGCGAGATCGTCGACCTCGCCGGCGGACGGCCCTATTACCTACAGAAGCTCGGCTACTTCGCGTTCGATGCGGCGATAGACGAGCGGGTCACGCAGGCAGAGTTTGCAGTCGCCTTCGAGCGCGCGTTCGCGTCGGTCAACCAGGAGATCTTCGCCGGTCGTTGGGCGCGGATGTCCCCGATCGACCGCCAGGTTGTAGCTGTGGTCGCACGAAGCACGGAGCCACGACCGTCAGGAGACATCGAAGCCGAGGCTCAGCGGCTCGGCGTGAGGCCGAGCGCGGCCCGCCAGTCGCTTCATCGCCTCGCCGCGGCAGGTCAGATCAACCGTCTTGCAAGCGGCCGCCGTGGCCGCTACGCCGTGACGGACCGCCTATTTCAGCGATACCTGGAGTTGCAGACGTGCGAGCCGTAGCCCAGGCTTTGGCGCCGGGGCTCCATGAGCTGTCGCTGCGCGACCTAATCGACGAGTACCTCGTCGCGCTCGAGGTTGGTGGTCGGAGTCGACGCACCATCGATTGGTATCGATCGTTCCTGCGCGAGTATTTGGACTTCGCGGCGCGCCACACCGGTCGCGAGCCCATGCTGGCCGACCTCTCGACGGTCGTCGCCCGCCGCTGGCTGCTCGCAGCGCAATCCGGTCGGACTCGACCGCTGTCGCCGAACTCGCTGGCGGGGCGGGTTCGCACGCTCCGGGCATTCGGCGGATGGGTGTCGCGTGAGGTCGGGTTGCCCATCCATCCGTTGATTGGGCTCCTCACCCCGAAGGTGCCCGACGTTCTCGTCCCGTCCCTACGCGACCCCGAAATGCGTGCCCTCCTCACGGCCGCGGCGGGTTCAAAGGACCCGCTCCGAGATCAAGCCATCGTATCGGTGCTCCTTGACGCCGGCATCCGTCTCAGCGAATTGATCGGGATCCGCATTGGAGACCTTGATCTTGTCGAAGGCCGCTGTCGGATTCGCGGGAAGGGAGCGCGCGAGCGGCTGGTACCCGTCGGCGGCCGGTGCCGGCGATCCCTCCGAGCCTGGCTGGCCTCGCGGGGCCGGGTCGACGCAGCCGCGCCGTTGTTCATTGGACGCGGGGGCGTGCCCTTGCCACAGCGAACAATTCAGCAACTCGTCCGGCGACTTGCTGCCTCGGCGGGGATCACAGACCAATGTTCCCCGCACGTCCTGCGGCACAGCTTCGCGCGAGCATTCCTAACCAACGGCGGCGACGTATTCGCGCTCCAGCGGATCCTCGGTCACAGCCCCGCCTCGCTTCAGGTCACCCGCCGCTACGTCAGATTGGTCGACGATGACATTCGGGCTGCCCATCGGCGCGCTTCGCCGCTCGATCGCCTGTAGCACCACGCTTTGGGGCACCTGCCATCGGGCGGAGCATCAAGGCGTCCCGTTTGGATCGAGTAGAGGTCGACTCTCATGGTCTGTGAATGAACTTGCGTGGCGGCGGGCTGCCTTCGACCTTCCGGTCCCTTGACTCGCTCAATGGCCCCACTCACGATGGGTCCGACAACCGTCGGTCATAGGAGCTACGCCTGATGCGCGTCAGGGGTGCGCACGGCACATCGGGGATCGCTCGGGTGAGGCGCGTCGTTTGCGTTGCAGCGCTGGCGCTGGTCGCCGGTTGTGCATCGGTGTCTCCAACGGCCGCTCCTCGAGTATTCGAAGTGCCATCTGCGACAAGCGTTGTGCCAACCCTTTCAGTTGCCACCCCGTCCGCGTCGCCGTCCGCGCCCGCCCTCACAGTCGTCTCGCTTGAGTTGCACTGTGGTAATGGCTTCATGCAGACGTCGATCATTGACTATGCGAATGAGGCGCGCGGCGTGATCGACATCCTTGCCGCCACCCGCGCGCTCCGGGGCGTAGCGGCGACCGATCTCGTAGTCACCCATGGCAACTCCACGGTCGTGATCCGCGACGGGCAGGCCATCTGGCGGGGTGACTGGTCCAACATGGGCCGGGGTTTCTTGCTCGGGCAGTCGAGCGCGTGCCTGGGCGTCCAGATCGGCCTCTGAGGGCTCAGGTCGGCTACACGCGAAGCCGAACGAACAGGTAGGCGAGCGCAGCGACTTCGAGCCAGGCACGAGCACTCTCCGGGGTTTCTCCGTAGCACCTGGCCGCCGCCGCCAGCGACCGAGGCGGGCGAAGGTGTGCTCGACACGGTAGAGCGACGCGATCGGCGTGAAGCCGACCGTCCCCGTCGGCGGAGCCGTGGTGTCGAGCGTGATCTGGCGCTTCGCCGCCATCTTCGCCAGACCGCGATAGCCGCGGTCGGCGACGATCGCTGGACGAGGATAGACGAGGCCTCCCAGACCCGGGAAAAACTCGCGAGCGATCGCCAGTTGAACTCTCGCGGGCGGGGTCGGTTACCCCCTTGATCCCATCAGCCGATCTGCCGGTGAAGCGGTCCGGTGGCGCGCCACGAGGTCAGCTTCCGACAGGGTCACGTAGCGGCGGACCATGTCGAGCGTGGCGTGGCCGAGGATCTGCTGGAGGCTGAACACGTCGCCGCCATTCACGAGGTAGCCCCGAGCGAATGTGTGCCGAAACGTGTGCGGGCTGCAGCGCGTGCCGGTGCCTGCCCGCCGTCCGAGCCGGGCGATTGCCTGCTGGGTGCCGCGCGGGCTCAGCGCTCCTTGGCGGCCCGCGAAGAGCGGGTCGGCCACCGCAGCCCGAGCCCGCGTTCCGAGATAGCGGCCAAGCGCTCGTCGCGCGGTCGTTCCGATCGGGACGATCCGCTCCTTGGCGCCCTTGCCCATGACATGGAGCGTTCCGTCCGCTCGGACGTCGCCGACCCGCAGCGAGGTCAGCTCGGAGAGGCGGAGCCCGGTGTCGAGGAGGAGCAGCACGAGCGCCCGCTCGCGCTCGTCGGCCAGGGCCAGCAAGCCACGCAGTTCGGCATCGCTGAACGGCGCAATGAGTCGATGGGGGACGTGCGGCCGGCGCAGGGCCCGAAAGCCCGGCGCTCCGGCGAGTTCCTCGGCGACACACCAATTCCCGAACGCCTTCAGGCCCCGGACGTAGCCGGCAATCGACTCCGGCGCCAGCGAAGTCCGCAGTTCGAGCAGCCAGGTCCGGAGCTCAGCCGCCGGGATCGCATCGACGGGCCGGGGGCGTCCGAACCGGCGGACCGCCCGGCCGAGGATCATCTGGTACCACACGACGGTCCGTGGCGAGGCGCCCTCGGCCGCCTTGGCGGCACAGAAGAAGTCCACCGCGGTCCCGATTCCGAGGGGCGCAAGGCCGCCAGAATCAGGCGCAATACCCACTTCGCCAAAAGAGTCAGGCGCACAAGTTGGGGAGTAGTCAGGCGCTATTCGCATCTCCGAGCCTCCTTGGAGATGCCGTCCGTCACTCTCAAAACCACATCATCTGGTGGTCCGACCGTTGCTCAGACCCTAGATGTTGTGGTTTGGCTGGCGAGGAAGGATTCGAACCTTCGATCTCCTGATCCAGAGTCAGGCGCCTTACCGCTTGGCCACTCGCCAGTGAACCGGTCGGGATGATACCCCAGACGGGAGCTCGGACCTGGCCCGGACCGGCGGCGGCGGGCGCGCCGCGGTACGTCACTCCGTTCTGTTCTTGACGGAATCCACCCCCAGCGGCCGTATGGTCAGGTCCGAGGCCTGGCGACCCAGTCGGGTGCTGATTTGGACGCCCGGCACGCACGAGCTGAGGCCGCTCAAGGGCCTGTGCGGACGGAACCGGACCACGTTCGACCATGACGCCGCTGGGGGTGGAATGTGTCAAAAGCCTGAGGCGTGGAAGTCGAATCACACCGGAACGGTGCGGAGCTCGCCGGGCGGCAACCGCCCGCCCGCCCCTCCAGCCGACCTTCTGCTAGCCTTCCGACCGTGACGACCCCTCCGCAGGGCAGCCGATCGTCGACGCCCTCGGCGTTGCGGTCGCGCTATCTGCCCGTTGTTCTCGATCTGATCGTCCCCGGCCTTGGCCACCTGGTCGCCGGGCGCCGCCGCCTGGCGGCTATTTTCGGGATCCCGTTCCTGGCCCTGGTCCTGGTCGCCCTGCTGATCGTCGCGACCACCTCGACCGGCCGCCTGGCGGCCGAGGCAGTCAACGTCTTCTGGCTCCTGCTCGGCGTCCAGGGCGTCGTCCTGATCTGGCGCGTGCTGGCCGCCGGCGCCAGCCTCCTGGCCCCCGGGCTGCCCCGCCTGCGCGTCCTCGATGCATTGCCGGTCGCGGTCCTGCTCATCCTCTTCGCCGGGCCGCAAGTGGTCCTGGGTTACATCACGAACGAGGCCCGGGTCGCGACCGACGACGTCTTCGTCGTCGGGGCCGGCTCGGGCAGCTGGACGCCCTCCGGCTCGGTAGCGCCCGACCCGAGCGACTTCGGCACCCTGCCGCCGGCCTCCGATGAGCCATCCAGCCTCCCGTCGGCCTCGCCGTCGGCCGGCCCCCAGCGGATCTCGATCCTGCTGATGGGCGTCGACTCGGGCACCGGTCGCGATACAGCCCTGACCGACACGATGATCGTGGCCTCGCTCGATCCCGTCACGAAGACCGTCTCGATGATCTCGATCCCGCGCGACATGGTCAATGTGCCGCTGCCCGACGGGCGCCAGTTCAAGCAGAAGATCAACTCGCTGGACGCCTTCGCGCGCCACAACCCCAAGCAGTTCCCGGGTTCGGACGGGACCGGCCACGACGTCCTGATGGCGGCCCTGGGCACCCTCCTGAACATCAAGATCGACTACTACGCGGCGGTCAACCTGCAGGGCTTCGCCGATGTCGTCAATCGGCTGGGCGGGGTGGACGTGAACGTGGCCCACGGCTTCTGCGACCCCACCTACGACCAGTACGGCTACACCAACGGCTTCTCGATCACCGCCGGCCACCACCACCTGAATGGCTACCAGGCGCTGGCCTATGCCCGGGTCCGNNGGCTTCATCAAGGATCCAGTGGGCCTGCTCCGCTCGATCGGCCAGACCGTGAGCACGAACGTGCCTCGCTCGATCCTGCCCGACCTGGCCGACGACATGTCCAGCATTGGCCGCAACCAGACGTATCGGGCGGTGATCGACCACCCGCTGGTCAAGCCCGCCTCCGACTACCGCGGCTCGATCCAGCTGCCCGACTACAAGGGGATCCTGGCCCTCGCCGCCCAGATGTTCCCAACGCCGGGCACGCTGCCGGCCAAGCAGTACGCCGCTCCGCCGGCCTCGAGTGGCGGCGGCGGCTCAGGTGTCGGTTCCTGCGCGCCGGCCCCGACTCCGACGCCGAAACCGACGCCGAAACCGACGCCGAAGCCGACCGCGACGCCAAGCTCCGAACCGACTGCGAGTCCAACCGACGAGGAGCCCACGCCCTCACCCTAGTCCTGACCCGGGACCGGACAGGTCAATCGAGGACCGCCTCGCTGTCGAGGGCCTCGGCCAGGACGACCCCAAGCCGGTCCCACTCGACCAGGAACGCGTCGTGGCCCTTGGTCGAGGCCAGCTCGCGGTAGGCGGCCGTGACCCCGGCCGAGCGGGCATTGGCGACCAGCGCCCGGACCTGGACCGGCCCGTACAGGATGTCGCCGCTGATCCCCAGGCCGATCAGGCGCGTGCCGGCCGCCGCCAGCCCACGCAACGCGGCGGCGACGCCGTCACGGTCGCGGCCGACGTCATGGAGGTCCATCGTCCGGACCAGGATCCGGTACGTGTCGGGGTCGAAGCGCTCGACGAGCTTGCGGCCCTGGTAGTCGAGGTAGCTCGCGATCGACAGCCGGCCGTCGGCCTCCTGGCGGCGTCCGAAGCGGCCGTCGAAGTCCGCCTCGCTCCGGTAGGTGGTCATCGCCAGCTGGCGGGCGAGGGCCAGGCCTCGCTCGCCGAGCGATTCGATCATCTCGAGCTGGATCGCGTTCCAGGCCATGGCCAGGGCGCCAGTCGCGGCCGGGGCGGCCATCGGGACCACGGTCCGGACGGCAGCCGGTCGCTCGAGGCCGACCTCCAGCGAGACCATCCCGCCCAGCGAGCCGCCGGTCACGACGGCCAGCTCCGTGATTGACAGCGCGTCGAGGAGGCGCCACTGCGTCCGGGCCTGGTCGCGCGTCGAGACCTCGGGGAACGCCGAGCCGAACGGCCGTCCGGTCCGCGAATCGATCGAATTCGGGCCGGTCGTGCCGTAGCAGCCGCCGAGCAGGTTGGCGCACAGGACGCCGACCCGCTCGGTATCGAGGGCCAGGCCCGGGCCGATCAATGGGGCCCACCAGTCGCCCGCCGCGTCGGCCGAGCCGGTCAGGGCATGGATGGCCAGGACCTGGGGAGCCTCGCCCGGTCCCGGTCCGTCATGCCGATAGGCAATCGTCAGGTCGTCGAGGGTGACGCCGGACTCGAGCTTGAACGGGCCGACCGAGACGGACTCGAGGCGACCCGTCCCGAGGGCTGGTGGGGACGTTGCGGTCCCCACCGAGGCATAGCCCCCGGAATGGGAATCCGGGCCAGACGCTGGCCCGCTGGTCACGCGCCGGCGCCCGCGAGCTCACCAGCACCGGTCGTGATCGGACTACCGGTTGCGGCGGCCAGCGCCTGGTCGAGGTCGGCGATCAGGTCGTCGACGTTTTCCAGGCCCACCGACAACCGAACGAGGTCGTCCGTCACGCCGGTCTGGAACTGGTCTTCGGCGCTCAGCTGCGAATGGGTGGTCGAAGCCGGATGGATGATCAGCGACTTGGCGTCGCCGACGTTGGCCAGCAGGCTGAAGATGTTGACCGCATCGATCAGCTTCTGACCGGCTTCCACGCCGCCCTTCACGCCGAAGGTCACGATCCCGCCGAAGCCACCCTTGAGGTACTTGACGGCGTTCTTGTGGGCCGCGTGGGTCGGCAAGCCGGGGTAGCTCACCCAGGTGACTGACGGATGATGCTCGAGCCAGCGGGCGACGGCGAGGGCGTTCTCGCTGTGGCGCTGGATCCGGACGGGCAGCGTCTCGAGGCCCTGGATGAAGAGCCAGGCGTTGAACGGGCTGAGCGCCGGGCCGAGGTCGCGCAGGCCCTGGACCCGCAGCTTGAGGATGAACGCCAGGGGCCCGAACGCGCTGGTGTAGCTGATCCCGTGGTAGCTCGGATCCGGGTCGACGAAGTCTTCCTTGAAGCGCGGCGAAGCCGCCCAATCGAAGGTCCCGCCGTCGACCACGACGCCACCGATCGCGGTGCCGTGGCCGCCGATCCATTTCGTGGCCGAGTGGATGACGATGTCGGCGCCGTGGGCGATCGGCTGGGTGAGCAGCGGGGCGAACGTGTTGTCGACGAGGAGCGGCACGCCATGCGCGTGGGCGATGTCGGCGATCGCCGCGATGTCGTGGACATCCAGGCGGGGGTTGCCGATCGTCTCGAGATAGACCGCCTTGGTGTGCTCATCGATCGCCGGCCCGAAGGTCTCCGGGCGCGTCCCATCGACGAAGCGGGTGGTGATCCCGAGCTTGGGCAGGGTGTACTGGAACAGGTTCCAGGTCCCGCCGTAGAGGCTCGAGCTGGACACGATGTTGTCGCCTGTGCGGGCCAGGTTGAGGATCGCCAGGGTCTCGGCCGCTTGGCCGGACGCCAGGCCGAGCGCCCCTACGCCGCCCTCGAGCGCGGCAATCCGCTGCTCGAAGACATCCGTCGTCGGATTCATGATCCGGGTGTAGATATTGCCGAACTCCTGCAGCCCGAACAGTCGGGCGGCATGGGCGGCGTCGTTGAAGACGTAGCTGGTCGTGGCGTAGATCGGCACGGCACGGGCGTTCGTCGTCGGGTCCGGCTTCTGGCCGGCGTGGAGGGCCAGGGTTTCCGGCCTGAGCTTGGGCTGTTCGCTGTCTGCCATCGGGATCTCCTTTGAATTGGCTGCTGCCGGGAAAACAAAAGACCGCAGATCCAGCCCTGGATCTGCGGCCCCGGGGACCGATCTGCGGTCCCGCTCCTGCCGATCAGGAAGTGCGTGACCTCAGACCCCATCCTCCACGCGGCGGGGCCGCTCGGGCATACACATTTCCATGGATCGGCGGGTGCGCTTCACGCTTGGAATGGTGGGCGAGGCGGCCTTGATCGTCAATCCCACAGCCCGGTGTAGAGGGTTCGGTCCCCTTGGCGCGGCCGTAGAATCGGTCGGTGACCGAGATGCCAGCAGAGTTCCGCGCATTCGTCGCCGAGCAGCTGGCTGGCCGCGTTGAACGCGGGGTCCGTCGCGTCGCCGCGGCCGACCTGCCCGTTGGCGAAGTGACCGTCCGGGTCGACTGGTCGAGCGTCAACTACAAGGACGCCCTGGCCACGCAGCCCGACGGCCGGGTCGCCCGGATGAATCCACTCGTCCCAGGGATCGACCTGGCCGGCGAGGTGGTCGCCAGCGACGACCCGGCGATCGCCGCCGGAAGCGCCGTCCTGGCCCACGGCTATGAGCTCGGGGTTGCCCGCCAGGGGGGCTTCGCCGAGTACAACCGCCTGCCGGCCGGCTGGGTTGTGCCGCTGCCCGAGGGGCTGTCGGCCCGCGAGGCGATGACGATCGGGACGGCCGGCTTCACCGCTGGGCTGTCGATCGCCCGGCTCGAGGCGCGCGGGCTCGAGCCGTCGCTGGGCCCGATCCTGGTCACCGGAGCGTCGGGCGGGGTGGGCCGGATGGCCGTTGCGATCCTCCTCGATCGGGGCTACGAGACGTGGGCGTCGACCGGCAAGGAGGCCGCCCACGACGACCTCCAGGCACTGGGCGTGAGCGGCATCCTGCCCCGCGCCGAGGTGATCGCCGAGAGCCCCCGACCGCTCGAAGCGGAACGTTGGGCGGCGGCGGTCGACTGCGTCGGGGGCGCGACGCTGCCTTACCTCCTCCGGACCCTGCGCTACGGCGGCGCGGTTGCCGCCTCGGGCAACACCGGCGGGGCCGCCTTCAGCACGACCGTCTTCCCGTTCATCCTGCGCGGCGCGGCCCTGATCGGGGTCGATTCGGCCGCCCTGCCGATCGCCGAGCGGCGGGTGATGTGGGAGCGGCTCGCCACCGACCTGCGACCGCGCGGCCTGGGCGAGCGGGTGACCGAGGTGACCCTCGAGGAGCTGCCCGAGGCGCTCGACGGGATCCTTGCCGGGCGCGCCCATGGCCGCTGGATTGTGCGCGTCGCGGCATGAGCACGCCGGAGGTCAGCCTCGCGCGCGACGGGGAGTCATTGGCCGTCCGCCACTGGCCGGCGACGGGTGAGCCGCGGGCGAGCGTCCTGATCATCCCCGGGCTGGGCGAGCATGGCGGCCGCTACGAGCGGGCGGCGGAGATTCTCGCCGCAAGCGGCCTCGATACCCGGGCCCTCGACCTGCGTGGATTCGGTGCGTCGGGCGGCCGGCGCGGCTACGTCCAGGGCCTCGACATCTGGCTCGATGACGTCGCCGATCGGCTGGCCACCTTGCGCGGGCTCGGCCGCCCGGTCGTCCTCCTCGGTCATTCGATGGGCGGCCTGGTCTGCGCCTGCTACGCCGAGAGCGACCGGCCTCAGCCCGACCTGCTCGTCCTCAGCGCGCCGGCGGTCGCCGGCAACGTCCCGGCCTGGAAGAAGGCGCTGGCCCGGGTACTTGGTGCCGTGGCGCCGACCGTCGCGGTCAAGAACGACTTCGACGGCTCGATCCTGTCGCACGATCCCGCCGTCGGGCTCGACTACGTCGCCGACCCGCTCAACTACCACTCGACGACCACCCGGCTGGGAGCCGTCCTGCTCAACGCCCAGCGGCCCGCAATCGCCGGGATCGACCGGATCACCGTCCCGACGCTGGTGATCCACGGCGGCGCCGACCATCTCGTGCCGACGGCGTCGTCGGAGGTCTTCGCCGGCCGGCCGGGGATCGAGCGGCGGGTCTACCCCNNATCCTCGCCCACGAGACGTTCAACGAGCCCGACGGCCCGCAGGTGGTAGCCGATGTCGTGGCCTGGATCGGGGCCCACCTGCCGCCGGCCTGACCGGGCGGACCGGCCCGACCTCCGATCAGTCGAGGTCGCCGTTGAGCTGGGCGAGGGCCCGTTCGAGGGTCTCGCGGGCGATGTCGGCCGGCCACGGGGCCGCGGCGAGCGCCTCGGCCAGGTCGATCTCTTGCGCCTCGAGGCGCCGGCCGAGGTCGGCCATCGTCCGCAGCTCGGCGAGTGAGCGCTCGACGAACGCCCGGTCACCCACGGCGCCATGGCCGGGCACGACCGCGACCGGAACGGGTCCCAGGGTGAGGGCGAGGATCGCCTCGGTCGTGACCGGCCAGTCGAGGGGATAGCCGTCGCCAGTCCACGGCGGGGCGCCGTTCTCGAGCAGGTCACCGGTGAAGACGACGCTGGCGTCGGGGACCCGGATCACGAGGTCGTTGTCGGTGTGGCCGCGACCCAGCCAGCGCAGCTCGAGCCGCCGGCCACCGATCTCGATGTCCGCGCCTTCGTCGCCGACCGTCCGATCGGGCGGGTCCGGGACGACGTCGGCCAGCTCGTCGGCGATCCGCGGATACTCCTCGGCCACCTCGGCCCGGTTGGCCGCGTGGGCAGCCGGGTCGTCGACCACGTGCTGGATCCGCTGGGCGCAGCGGAGGTGGCCCCAGATGGGCGCAGGGCGGAACTCGTGGTTGCCGTACGTGTGGTCGAAGTGGTGGTGGGTGTCGATCACCGCCGCCACCGGCTGATGGGTCAGCTCGCGCAGGTCGGCCAGGACCTCACGGGCATGGCCAACGGTGCTCCGGGTGTCGATGACGACCGGTCCAGCGGCGGTCAGGATCGCCCCGATCTCCTGGTCCAGGAAGCGGTAGCGCCGGGCGAAGACGCGCTCGCCCACCTCCTGCCAACCGCCGGTCCTGGCGCGCATGCCGGCCTCCATCTCGACCATTGCCTGCTCCTCGAGCTCGCTCGATATGATGGCCTTCCTGGAGCTCGCTGGAGGGCCGAGCGTGGCTGGCGGTCGGACGATCGTCTTCTTTCCCGAGGGTGCATTCGGCCCGACGAACAACTGCGTCGGGATCGGCAACGTGCTGCGCGCCCGCGGTCACCGGGTCGTCTTCATTGTCGAGGAATCGTTCGCCGGCCGGCTCGAGGCACAGGGCTTCGAGGAGCGCCTGATGCGCCTCGGACCGCCGCCCGCGGTGGCCGAGATCCCCGGCCAGTTCTGGATCGACTTCATCCGCGACACCGCCCCGGTCTTCCGCAAGCCGACGATCGAGCAGCTCGGCGAGTTCATCGCCCCGACCTGGGCGGCGCTCGTCGATGGCGCCCGCTACGTCGAGCCCCGCCTGCGGGAGATCTTCGACGAGCTCCAGCCGGACGTGATCGTCGAGGACAACGTGGTCGGCTTTGCGGCGCTCGTGAGCGCCGGCCGGCCCTGGGCCCGGATCGTCAGCTGCAACCCGGCCGAGGTCAAAGACCCGGCGGTCCCGCCGTTCTCGAGCGGCTACTCGACCACCGCGCGGGACGCGTGGCGGCCGTTCCTCGAAGAGGTCCGCCGAACGCACGCCGACCTGTGGGCAGGCTTCGACGCGTTCATGCGCGAGCAGGGGGCACCCGGCCTGGCCTATGGCCACCTGGGGCCCGAGTTCGTCCACGAATCGCCGTTCCTCAACGTGGTCCTCTATCCGGCCGAGGCGGACTACCAGCGGTCCGAGCCACTCGGTCCCACCTGGCATCGCCTCGACTCGTGCGTCCGGGCCAGCGCCGATTCGTGGCAGCTGCCGGAGCACCTCGAGCCCGGGGCGGCTGGCCGCGACGGTGCGCTGCTGTACCTCTCGCTGGGCAGCCTCGGCTCGGCCGACGTCAGCCTGATGCAGCGCCTCGTGGACATCCTGGCCACCACCCGTCATCGGGTGATCGTCAGCAAAGGGCCGCTGGCCGACCAGCTGGAGCTGCCCGACAACATGACCGGCGAGGCATTCCTGCCCCAGCCTGCGATCATCCCCCAGGTGGACCTGGTGATCACCCACGGCGGCAACAACACGGTCACCGAGTCGTTCCACCACGGCAAGCCGATGGTCTGCCTGCCGCTCTTCTGGGACCAGGTGGACAATGCTCAGCGGCTGGCCGAGACGGGCTTCGGCGCCCGGCTGCCCGCCTACAGCGCGGACGCGGACGAGCTCACCGGCGCGATCGACCGGCTCCTCGTGGACCGCGAGCTCGCGGTCCGTCTGGCTGCCCTGTCGGCCCGCCTGCAGGCCAATCCGGGCACTGTCCGGGCGGCCGACCTGGTCGAGCGTCTCGCCCGCGACGGGCAAGCCGTCCTCCGCTAGAGACCTGCCCGCGGTCCACCGCCGGCCGTCGGCCCGCGCAGCGGAACGGCCTTCCCCGGCTGGCGCACAATGCTCGAACAGCCGCGCCTGCCCAGCGCTCCGCAGCCCGCTCGTGCGCCGCGCCGACCCCGCCAAATGAGACCTCCTGGAGGACCCAGCGACGTGACCGACACCCTCGAGAAGACCACCACCCACCAGCAGTTCATCGGCGGCGCCTGGGTCGACAGTGCGACCGGCCAGACGCTGGCCGTCGAGAACCCGGCCAACGGCCAGGTGATCGCCCATGTCCAGGCGTCCGGGCCGGAAGACGTTGACCGGGCCGTGAAGGCCGCCGCGAAGGCGTTCGAGACGTGGCAGCACACGACGCCCCAGGAACGGAGCCTGGCCCTGCTCAAGCTGGCCGATGCGATCGAGGCCCGGGCCGATGAGCTGGGCCGGCTCGAGAGCCGCAACGCAGGCAAGCCGGTCGGTGCGGCGATCGACGAGATCCCGGTCATGGTCGACAACCTGCGCTTCTTCGCGGGCGCTGCCCGGGTGATGGAGGGCAAGGCGGCCAACGAGTACATGGCCGGCCACACGTCGTTCATCCGCCGCGAGCCGGTCGGCGTTGTCGCCTCGATCGCGCCCTGGAACTACCCGTTGATGATGGCCGGCTGGAAGATCGGGCCGGCCCTGGCGGCCGGCAACAC
>PNAZ01000035.1 GCA_003169655.1 Chloroflexota bacterium | reverse complement strand
GAGCCGATCGTCCCTGTGGCCACCGCCCCGGACGAGCCGCGGCCGCAGATCATGGAGGCCCGTCCGCAGCTGAGGCCAGCCGCAATCGACCGGATCGAGATGCCCGCCTGGCCGACGCCGGTCCGCCCGCCGCTGAGCGACTCGGCGGCCGTCCCGCCCGCGATTCCCGCGTTTCCGCCGGCCTCCATGCCGAGCCCGCCGGCCAGCCCGGCGGCGCCCCAGTGGCCGGCGCCGCTGCGACCCGATCTCGACGCCAGCAGCACGCCATTCTGGGCGTCCGGTGGCAGCGGGATCGACCCCGGCGCCGATTTCTGGAACGCCTCCGCGCGCGAGGTCGCCGGCGTGCCCGGCCAGGCCGTCAGTGCCGTCGGTGTCCAGTCCTGCGTGAGCTGCGGCCTGTCGCTGTCGGCCACCGCCCGCTTCTGCCGGCGCTGCGGCTCTCGCCAGGGCTGATCAGCCGGGCCGGCTCGCCTCGAGTTCGGGCCAGCCTTCCTCGCGAAACCGGACCCAGACCATGCCGATCAGCAGCAGCTGGGCGGTCACCGACAGCCAGGCCAGGACCGCAAACACAGCGGCGATCGCGCCGTACAGCGCGGCGATGCCGATCAGGCGGGGGGCGATGAACGCGAATGCCTGGGTGAACAGGGCCACGCCAATCCCGACCAGGATCGCGGGCACGCCGATGGCTTTCCAGCGCGGGTGGTGGGCGGGCATGAACCGGTAGACGGCCCCGACGCCGACTGAGGTGGCGAGGGTGGTGATCAGCGGGTTCAGGAGCCCGAGCCGGCCGAGGTTGGGCAGCAGGATCGGTTCGCCCAGGTCGGCCATCACGAACGAGGCGACCGAGGCCAGGGCCACGGCTATGACCACGGCCACGATCAGGACGACGACGGACGCGACTCCGACCAGCGAGCGGCGTACGATGCTCCGCTCCGGGGTCCGGTTGAAGACTCGGCTGAAGCTCGTGTCCAGCGCGCGAGCAAAGCGGCTGGCGCCCCAGACCAGGGCCAGCAGGCCAACGATCGAGATCTCGGCGACTCCCTCGGAGATCGCCTGGAAGGTCCGGGTCAGGAGATCGCGCAGGGGCGGCACCTGGGCCGCAATCGCATCAATGATCGAGGCTTGCCGAGCCGGGTCATGGACGATGAAGCCGATCACGGCCACGACGAGCAGGAGTGCCGGCAGCAAGGCGAAGAGGGCGTTATAGGCCAGCCCGTCGGCCAGGATCCCGCCGCCGATCCGATTGTAGCCAGCGAAGACGAGCTGGGCCCGGCGCGGTCCCCTTCGGTCGAGGAAGCGGCCCCAGGCCAGCCGCAGTGCCTCGAGTCGCCCGGACCGGCCGGGCGGCTGCGCAGCCCCGGAGCCCGGGAGGCTGATCCTAGAGCTCCTCGAAGAGCCCCGGCTGGAGGTCTCCGGCCCGGACCGTACGCGGCGCGGCAACCAGCGCCCGGACCTGGCCGCGTCGGACGAAGCGGCGACCGCCAAGCTTGATGCTCTGGAGCCGGCCGCTGCGCGCCCAGCGGCCGATCGTCTCGGGACGGAAGCGAATGTTTGCCGCCGCCAGGATCTGGGCGGCTTCGCCCAGGCTGATCCAGTCCGACGGGGCGGCCATCGTCAGTCGGCCGCCGAGCTCGAGGATGGCGCCGTTGAGCCGCCCTTGTCGCTGCCGGTGCCCGAGCCGTCACCGTGCGACGCGTCCTTGCTCTTGGTGTCCTTGGCCGCGGCCGGTTCGGGCCCTGAATCAGCGCCGCTCGAGTCGCCGTCGTGGCCATGGCTTGAGTCGGACGAGCTCTCCCCGCCGGAGCCGTTGGTCGAGGCAGCGTCACTCGCGCGGGCCGGCTTCGAGTGGCCGCCGCTGCGATCCTTCTTGGCCCAGCCCGAGCCCTTGAAATGGATCGTCGGCGGGTTGAAGGCCTTGCGCAGGGTGCCGACCGCGCCACACGCCGGACAGGCGGCCGGCGGGCCGCCGTTGATCGAGTGGACGATCTCGGTTGTCCGGCCGCAGCTCGAACAGATGTAGTCGTAGGTGGGCATCAGGTGCGGTGCTATCCGCGCAGGAGCCGCATGCCGCACTTCGGGCAGTAGAACGCGCGCTCATGGGCCGACGCGAAACCACAGTGGGCGCAGACCAGGCCACCTCGGCCGGCCGCCGGGACGGGCCGCTCCAGGGCGGTCAAACCCATCGAGTACTGGTTGGCCAGGATGTTGGTCAGCAGTCCGCCCAGGATCCGGGCGCCGTTCCGGTCGGTATCGCCCCGGACTCCGCGCCCGCCCCAGCCGACGACCGCCCGGAGGACGAGGTCGCCATTGCCCTCGTCCCAGTGCGAGGCCACGCCACCCACGATCGCGCTGTACTCGGGGTAACCGGAGGTGTCGATCTCGCCTTCGAGCAGTCCGCAGGCGAACGTGTCGAAGGCCAGGTCAACGGCATCGATCGACTCGAGGACCATCAGGGCGTGGCGGGTGATCGGCGAATTGGCGTGATGGGCATTCAGCCACTGCATCGCCTCGGACGGATGGACGATCGAGGGCGTGGCCTGGCTGTACTCGATCGGCAGCGGCTCGACGACCTCGACGTCGCTCCGGGCGATGCCCGCCAGCATCGAGGGAATCTCGTCGATCGTCCGGGGTCCGGCCTTGAACCGGACGCCTGCGCTGCTCTTGCCCGCGTAGTGCAGCTTGAGCTGATACTCCTGGGCCGTGACCTCCTCAGGCAGCGGCGTGGGCGGGCCGGCCTCGGCGGTGGGTCTGGCCCCCGGGTTCTTGCGGCGCAGGAATTCAGGTGACACGAACTACTCCCCGTGACGTGGCCTTGGCTCGATGATAACTCGACCCCCAGCGGCGGACAGCCTGACCACCGTACCGTTGCGAAGTTCGATCAGCCGAGCCGGGTCAGCCGGATCGCGGGATCGCCGCCGATCTGCGCCGCCCGGACGCCGGATCGCGATCGGCTGACCTCGAGATCGAGCCGCCGGGCACCGACCGACAGGCCCCGGATCCGGATCCGGTCGACGGCGCCCGGCAGCCGGGGCCGGCGCAGGACAAGGCGCGCCGCGCGTGCGTCCGGCTCCAGGCCGAGCAGGCTCCGGACGAGGTGGAGGGGCGCCGCCGACGCCCAGGCCTGGACCGGGCAAGCGCCCGCGACGAGGCCGGGGCCGGCACCCCGGACGCGCGCCTCGCCGGAGAGGAGCTCGGGCAGGCGGCTGGCGGGCACGGCCAGGGCCGCTTCGAAGAGCTGGTCGGCCAGCTTGATCGCCGCCGCATCAAAGCCCGCCCGCTTCAGGCCGCCGGCGATCAGGGCCGTGTCGTGCGGCCAGACCGAACCGGTGTGATAGCCCCGCGGATCGAACGCCGGCTCGCCGGCTGCGAGCGTCCGGATCCCCCAGCCCGAGTCCATGTCGTCGGCGAGGATTCGGCGGGCGACCGCGGTCGCGGTCGACGCTGTGAGGATCCTCGACCAGAGGCATTGCCCGGCATTCGAGGCGATGCTGTCGGCCACCCGGTCCTGGCGGCCGAGGGCCATTGCCGGGAAGCTTCGGTCGGAGATCCAGAACGCGTCGCGAAAGCGAACCCGGAGGCGGCTGGCCCGGCGGTCGAGGCCGATCGCCAACGCCACCTCCCCCCGTTCGCGGGCCAGGCGGGCCAGCCGCCGCCAGGCGTCGTAGAGGTAGCCCTGGACCTCGGCCAGGGCAATCGGCGCGGGCACGGTCGCACCGACGCGATCGCGGACCGCATTGGGCGAGTCCTTCCAGCCCTCGTTGGCCAGGGCGCCCGGCCGTCCCGCGTAGCGCAGGAACTGGCCCTGGTCCAGGGCCAGCCGGGCGTCGAGCCAGGCCAGTGCCCGGAGGGCCACCGGCCAGAGCCTGTCGATCAGGACGGGGTCGGCCAGCCAGTCGTTCGCCTCGCCGAGCAGGATCAGCCACAGCGGGGTCGCATCCACCGACCCGTACGAGGGCCCGAACGGGACCTCGCCGAGACGGGCCATCTCGCCGGTGCGCAGCTCGTGCAGGATCTGGCCGGGCTCACCGCCGTGCCGGTCGCCGGGGCGGGCCTGGTGGCCGGCCAGGACCGTTAGGGCGTCGACCGCGAGATCGGGTCGGAAGGCGATCGCCTCGTAGGCCGTCAGGAGCGAGTCGCGCCCGAACAGGGCGGCGAACCAGGGCAGGCCGGCCGCGATCATCCGGTCGCCCGCCCCGGGCCCGTCCTCGGCCAGGAGCCGGAGGTCGGCCAGCGATCGGTCGAGGATCGGCTGGAGCGGTGAGCGATCGAGGTCGATCTCGACCTCCGCCTCCGGGCGCGCCGGGCGGCGCCTCCGGGGGTCGCGCGTCCCGGCCGGGAGGGCGGCTGCGGCGAGAGCCGCCCTGCGGTCGCTGACCGCGATCTCGTTCGTCTCGATCGACCAGCTGAGCTCGGTCGATGCTCCCGGGGCAAGCTCGACGTCCCAGCGGATCGTGGCGTTCAGCTCCCGGCCGCGTCGCCGGCTGCCGGCCACGATCGAACGGCTGGCCTGTGGCTGGACGGTCAGGTCGAGCGCGCGCAATCGCAGGTCCAGTCCGAGGTAGGCGAAATGGACGGCCGGCCCGCCGACCCGAACCGGCAGGAGCTCACCATGGTCCGGTCGGCGGTAGCCGCGGATCTCGAAGATGTCGGCCGCATCGAAGCCGACCACCAGCCGGACCGTCGCCCGCCGCGTGCGCCGGCCTCGCGACGCCAGGCTGATCTGCTCGACGAGGCCAGTGCCCAGCGCCCGCCGGCGAATGACCTGGAGATCGGCCGGGCCGGGCGCCGAGAGCTCGATCCGGTCCGTGTCGCCGGGTCCCGCCAGGGTTCCAGCGCGATCGACGGGCGTCGGCCGCCGGCCGCCGACGCTCAGCTCGAGGCGGCACAGGTAGCGGGTGTCGCCCGCGTACAGCCCGTGACCGCGGCGGTCCGGCCGGATCGCACCGGCCGCGTCAGTCAGCAGCCGACGTTGGCCGGATTTGAGCAACCGGAACCCGACATCTGGGTCCGTCCTCAATCGTCAACGAGGATGACGGCCTCGAGTGGACGGAGCTTGGTCCGCTCGACGCCTGGAGGCAGCGGATCGTGGGTCGACAGGGCGGCCCGCCAGGGCCGGCCCGAGGGCGAAGGCGGCAGGGCGATCGGCACGCTGCGCCGGCCGAAGCCGAGCAGGACCAGGGCTGTCTGGCCGCCGGCGCGGCGGAGGTAGGCGAACACTGACGCGTCGCCGATCGCAAGCTCCTGGTACGAGCCGACCGCCAGCGCCGGGCTCGACCGACGCAGCCAGGTGAGGCGGCGATAGTGGGACAGGATCGAGCCCGGATCGGCGACCTGGCTGCTGACGTTCCGGGTGGCGCCCTCAGGGCTCATCCGCAGCCACGGCTGGCCAGTGCTAAAGCCGTCGTTCGGGCCCGGGCCCCAGGGCATCGGTGTCCGGGCCTGATCACGGTTCCACCAGCCCTTCGAGCGGCGGGCGGCGGGATCCTGGATCTCGTCGCGGGGGATCTCCACGTCACGCAGGCCGATCTCCTCGCCGTAGTACAGGAAGGGCGTCCCGCGCAGGGTCAGCAGCATCGTCGCCGCAACCTTGGCCCGGGCGTCGCCGGCCGACCCGTCATAGCGGCTGGCCGAGCGCGGCTGATCGTGGTTGGACATGACCGCTGTCGGCCAGCCGTCCGGACCGAAGGCCGCCTCGCGCTCGGCCACCGCCCGGGCAAAGGCACGGGCGCTCCACGGCTGCTGGATCAGGCTGAAGTCGAAGATCAGGTGGCCGGGCTGGGCATACGACGCGGCCTGCACGACCGAGCCCTCGAACAGCTCGCCGACGGTCATCCGGCCGGGGCGCTCATCGACGACCCGGCGGATCTCGGCNNTGCTTGTAGAAGGCATTGAAGACGTCGAACCGGAAGCCGTCGACACCGCGCCCGAGCCAGGTCCGGATCACGTCGAAGAGGGCCGCCCGGACCTCGGGATTGCGCCAGTTCAAGTCGGGCTGCTCGGGCAGGAAGGTGTGCAGGTAGAACTGCCGGCGGGTCTCGTCCCAGGTCCAGGCCGGCCCGCCGAAGAACGACACCCAGTTGTTGGGCCGGCGTGGCTGGCCGCTCGGCCCGTGGCCGGCCGGATCGCGCCAGATGTACCAGTCGGCCTGGGGATCGGTCCGGGCCGCCCGCGAGGCGACGAACCAGGGATGGAGGTAGCTGGTGTGGTTGAAGACCTGGTCGAGGATCAGCCGGATCCCCCGCCGATGGGCCTCGACCACCAGCCGGTCGAAGTCCGCCAGGTCGCCGAAGAGGGGGTCGATGCCGGTGTAGTCGGAGACGTCGTAGCCCGAATCGAAGCCGGCCGAGGGGTAGATCGGCGAGAGCCAGATGGCGTCGATCCCGAGCGAGGCCGGGCTGCCGTCGTTGAGGTAGTCGAGGTGGTTGATGAGCCCGGCCAGGTCGCCCACACCGTCGCCGTTGGTGTCGCTGAAGCTGCGTGGGTAGACCTGGTAGACCACCCCGCTGCGCCACCACTCGGGCCGGTCCGGAGGCGGCTCGACGCGAGGTGCAATGGGCGCGTCGATGGTGGCTTGGACCTGGTCGCGCAGCTGGTTGGGGATCATCTCGGATTTCACTTGACGTGGCACGGTGAGTGCGGATAATGCGCGTTACTAACGCGAGTTAGTCTCGACCAAGCGGACGGCCCGGTCAAGCCCTGTTCCGAGGTCGTGACGGTCAGCGAGGAGGTGCGGGTGCGCGAGCGACCGCGACAACCGACGAGTGCCGACGTGGCGGCCCTGGCCGGCGTATCGCGCACGACGGTGTCCTTCGTGATCAATGGCCGGGCCGATGTCCAGATCCCGCCGAAGACTCGGCGGCGAGTGGAAGACGCGGCCCGCGAGCTTGACTACCACCCCCACGGACCGGCGCGCCAGCTGGCGGCTGGGGCGAGCCTGACGATCGGGCTGGTGATGCGCCAGTCGGCCGAGCAGGTGGCCGCCGACATGAACCTGCCCAACTACCTGTGGGGCCTGGCCGCGGCGGCGCGGGCCGGCGGCTACCGGGTCCTGGTCGAGCCACTGGCGCCGGAGGACGGGACGTACGCCGGCCTGCTCCGATCGCGGCGGGCGGACGGCCTGATCGTGTCCGGCCCGCGCGACGACGACGACGAGCTGGCCGCCCTGGTCCGGGATGGCTTCCCGATCGTGATCCAGGGGTGGCGGGCGGATCTCGACGTACCCAGCGTCGACGTCGACAACCGGGCCGGGGCGCGGGGCGCCGTCGAGCACCTGCTCGAGCTCGGCCACCGGCGAATCGGGTGCATCACCAACGCCCCGCTCCAGTACACCGCTGCGGCCGAGCGGCTGAGCGGCTACCGCGACGCGCTCACGACGGCCGGCATCGACTTCGATCCAGGCCTGGTCGTGGAGGGCGCCTTTGACGCGGCCAGTGGCCACGTCGGCATGGCCGGCCTGCTGCGCAACGGCGGCCCGAGCGCGGTCTTCGTGGCCAGCGACGTGGTCGCCATCGGGGCCATCCGAGGCCTGCGTGATGCCGGTCTGCGCATCCCTGCCGACGTGTCGATCGCCGCCTTCGACGACATCCCGATCGCTGCCCACGTCGATCCCCCGCTGACCACCGTCCACCTGCCGGCCGGCGCCCTGGGCGAGGCGGCCGGCCAGTTGCTCGTGGATCGGATCGCCGGCCGGCCTGTGCCGGCGCGGACCCTGCTGCCCACCGAATTGATCGTCCGAGACTCGACTGCCGTCCCGCGCAAGTCGGGAGGGCGATGAGCAACCGAGCAGGAGGAGGAGACCTGGAGAACGGATCGGCCAGGGCGTCCGACGGACGGGCGCCAGCCAACGAGGAGAGGAGATCACGAGTGACAGGTAAATCAACATTTGGGATCCGCCGCGCTGGGGTGTTGCTGGCGACTGCCGGCCTCGTCTTCGCCGCGTGCGGCAGTGGCACCGCCACGACAGCCCCGGCCGCGTCGACCGCGGCTGGCAGTTCGGCCGCCGGCAGCTCGGCAGCAGCCGGCTCGGCAGCGGCCGGCTCGGCAGCAGCCAGCCCGAGCGTGCCGCCGGCGTCCTTTGACCCGACGGCCATCGCCGCGGCCAAGACGTATGCGGCCACCCTGGGCTCGAACATCGGCGGCTCGGTCAGCGTGCTGGCCGTGTGGGGAGGCACCGAGCAGGCCCAGTTCCTGGGGATGCTCCAGCCGTTCGAAGACGCGACCGGGATCAAGGTCAACTACACCGGCACCCGCGACGAGCCGGCCGTCCTGACGGCGGGCATCGCCTCGGGCCAGCTGCCCGATGTCGCCGGACTGCCAGGTCCGGCCCAGATGATTCAGTACGCGGCGTCCGGCAAGCTCCAGGACCTGTCGTCGATGCTCGACCTGGCCGCCTACAAGGGACAGACCCCGGACTCGCTCGTCCAGTTGGGCACCACCAGCGGCAAGCTGGCCGGTGTCTTCCTTGACGTCTCGGCCAAGGGCCAGATCTGGTACGACCCGGCCGTGACCGGCGACCTGAGCACGACTCCGCCGGCAAGCTGGGACGCGCTCACCGCCCTGGCCACCACCGACAAGGCCAAGGCCACCTCGCCGTGGTGCTTCAGCGTCGAGTCCGGCGCCGCCTCCGGCTGGGCGGCCACCGACGTCCTTGAATCGTTCGTCCTCAAGAGCGTCGGTCCCACCGTCTACAACAGCTGGTGGGCCGGCAAGACCAAGTGGAGCGACCCGGCGATCAAGACCGCCTTCCAGGACCTCGGCACGATGGTTGCCGGCAGCTTCGGTGGCTCGGCCCGGATCCTGACCACGAACTTCGCCAATGCCGGCGATCCACTCTTCACCTCGCCCCCGGGCTGCCTGTTCCTGCACCAGGCCAGCTTCATCACGGGCCTCGGCGCGTTCGCCAACAAGACTCGCCTGACCGACTACAACTTCTTCCCATTCCCGGCGATCGACCCGCAGTACTCGGGCGCGGTCGAGGGTGCCGGCGACCTGTTCGGTGCCTTCAGCAACACGCCCCAGACGGCGGCGCTGATGAAGTACCTGGTCAGCTCCCAGGCCCAGACCCTGTTCGTTGCCGGCGGCGAGTTCCTGTCGGCCAACAAGGGCGTCACCAACTACCCCAACTCGATGAACCAGGGCCTCGGGGCGCTCCTGTCCGGTGCGACGTCGTTCGTCTTCGACGCCTCGGACCAGATGCCCGCGGCCATGCAGACGGAGTTCTACAAGCAGCTCCTCGTGTACATCCAGACCCCATCCCAGCTGGACGCGGTCCTGGCCGACCTCGACTCGGTCCAGGCGTCGTCCTACTAGTAGGCGATCGGCTCGATCGTCTAGCTCCGTCATCCGGGCGTGGGCGGCCAGAGCTGCCGCCCACGCCCGGACCTCAAGCTGGGAGGCAGGTGAATGGATCCTCGATTGACCACGGCCGTGATCGTCGTGGTCGGCGTCCCCGCAGTGCTGGTCGGCTACATCCTGGCCACGGAGCAGGTCCTGCGCCTCTTCCCGCAGCGGGCCCAGCCCCGGATCCGGCCCTGGCTGTGGCTCCTGCCCGCCCTCGCCTTCCTGTTCGTCTTCCTGATCTACCCAACGATCGGGACCTTCGTCCGAAGCCTCCAGAACGAGGCCGGGACGCAGTTCATCGGGCTCGACAACTACGCCTGGTTCTTCGGCAACAACGGCACCCTGGCAGCCCTCAAGAACAGCCTGATCTGGGTCGTCCTGCTGACCGCCCTGGCCGTCGGCCTGGGCCTGTTGATCGCCATCCTGTTCGACCGGGTCCGCTACGAGTCGTTCGCCAAGACGATCATCTTCCTGCCCCTGGCGATCAGTGCCACGGCCGCCAGCGTGATCTGGTTGTTCATGTTCGCCTACCAGCCGCCGGGCACGCCCCAGACCGGGACGCTCAACGCCGCGGTCACGTCGGTCGGCGTGGCGCCCCAGCCGTGGCTGACCCTGAGTGGCCTCAGCCTCAACACGATCCTGCTGATCCTGGTTACGACCTGGATCTGGACGGGCTTCTGCATGGTGATCATCTCGGCCGCCCTGAAGGGGATCAACGGCGAGCTGCTCGAGGCGGCCCGGGTTGACGGGGCCACCGAATGGCAGGTCTTCAAGGGGATCATCTTCCCGCTCCTCCTGCCGACCCTGGCGGTGGTCTCGACCACGATCATCATCACCGCCCTGAAGGCCTTCGACATCGTGTACGTCATGACCAACGGGAACTTTGACACCCAGGTGATCGCCAACTCGATGTACCAGGAGATGTTCAACTTCGGCAGCTTCGGCCGGGGCAGCGCGATCGCGATCGTGCTGATGATCGCGATCGTGCCGGTCATGGCCGTCAACATCCGCCGGTTCCAGGCCCAGGAGGCGATCCGATGACAACCCTCGCGGCTCCTGCCCGGACCGGGGCCGACAAGGCCGGCGGCGGCTGGCGGCGGCGCTTTGGCCGGCTGCCGCTCCACTTCGTCGTGATCCTGCTGCTGGTGATCTGGCTGATCCCCACGATCGGCCTGTTCATCAACTCGTTCCGGCCGTCGGCCGACGTCCAGGCGTCGGGCTGGTGGACGGCAATCTTCCAACCGTCGCAGCTGACCCTCTCGAACTACACCTACGTCCTGGACTCGGCCGGGATCTGGCCGGCGTTCATCAACAGCCTGTTCATCACGATCCCGGCCACGGTCATCCCGATCTTCGTGGCGGCCTTTGCCGCGTATGCGTTCTCGTGGATGAGCTTCCCTGGCCGGAACATCCTGTTCGTGGCGGTGGTCGGGCTGCTCGTGGTCCCCCTCCAGACGACGTTCATCCCGATCCTCCAGCTGTTCGGGGTATTCCATCTCAACGGGCAGTTCCTGGCCCTGTGGCTGGCCCACACGGGCTACGGCCTGCCCTTCGCGATCTACCTGCTGCGCAACTTCATGGGCAGCCTGCCCCGGGAGGTATTCGAGTCGGCCTCGATCGACGGGGCCAACCACGTCACCTCATTCCTGCGGCTGGCGCTGCCGATGACGGTGCCCGCGATCGCCGCCCTGGCGATCTTCCAGTTCCTGTTCGTGTGGAACGACCTGCTCGTCGCCCTGATCTACCTCGGCGCGGCCAACCCCCAGAACGCGCCGCTGACGATCGTGGTCGCCAACCTGGTCAGCTCGCTGGGCAGCGGCTGGTGGTACCTCGCCGCGGCGGCCTTCCTGTCGACGGCCCTGCCCCTTGTGGTGTTCCTCTCCCTGCAGCGCTACTTCGTGCGCGGCATCGTGGGCGGCTCCGTCAAGGGCTGAACCGGCGGGCCTGGGCCGGTGTCCTCCGACCGGCTCAGGCCCGCACACGCTCCTCGAGCCGGCGGACCTGCTCGGCCAGCTCCGCGTGGCGTGAGCGGGCCCCGTCGACGACCGCCGGCGGGGCCTTGCTGGTGAACGCCGGGTTGGCCAGCCGGGCCTGGCTCGAGGCGAGCAGCCCCTGGGCGGCGGCCAGCTCGCGTTCCAGTCGGTCACGGTCGCGTCCGTCGGCATCATCCCGGCCGCCGCTCCGCGCAGGTCGACCGACAACCGCCTCGAAGCCCGACCCGATCACGGTCAGGCCGCCGGCCGCCTGGGCTGGCTCGAGGCCGCTCCGCTCGGCATGGACCGTGAGCGGTCGGGCCCGGGCCAGGCGTTCGACCGCCGGCCGGAGGGCCTCGATCGCCGAGCTTGCCTGGCCGCCAGCCAGGACGTCGAGGGGCAGCCATGCGGCCGGCTCGAGACGAGCCTCGGAGCGGGCATTGCGGACGCCCCGGACCAGGTCGATCAGCAGCTCGACGTCGGCCTCGGCCCGCGGGTCGTGGCGCTCTGCGCTGGCGGCGCCGGGCCAGTCGGCGACGATCAGCAGCTGGGGGTCGTCAGGAGCGTGGGGCGTGGCCGTCCAGATCGCCTCTGTGAGGAAGGGCATGAACGGATGGAGCAGGCGCAGGTTGACATCGAGCGCCTCGACCAGCGTCCACCAGGTCGCCTCGCGCGCCGCGGTCGAGATCGACTCATCGGCCAGGCGGACCTTGGCCAGCTCGAGCCCCCAGTCGCATAGCTCGTTCCAGATCGCCTCGTACAGGATCCGGCTCGCCTCGCCCAGGGCAAAGTCGGCGATCGCCCGATCGACGGCCGCCACGGTGGCCGCGGTCCGGCTCCGGATCCAGCGCTCGGCGGGGCCCAGCTGGTCCGGGGCCGGCGCCTGCCGCGCCAGGTCGGCGGCGATCGTGGCTGGTCGGGCCCCGAGAACGAAGCGGGCCGCGTTCCAGAGCTTGTTGCCGAAGTTGCGGGCCGTGTCGAGCCGGTCCTGGGTGAGCCGCTGGTCGTTGCCCGCCGAGTTGCCATTGATCAGGGCGAAGCGCAGCGAATCGGCCCCGATCTCGTCGATCGCCTCGAGCGGATCGACCACGTTGCCAGTGGTCTTCGACATCTTCTTGCCGACCGGATCGCGAACCATCCCGTGGAGGTAGACCGTCTCGAACGGCGGGCGGTCCATGAAATGGATACCCAGCATCATCATCCGGGCAACCCAGAAGAAGATGATGTCGTAGCCGGTCTCGAGGACCGAGCCGGGATAGTAGCGAGCGAGGTCGGCGGTCTGGGCCGGCCAGCCGAGGGTCGACATCGGCCACAGCCCGGACGAGAACCAGGTGTCGAAGATGTCCTCGTCCTGGCGCAGATCGGCCCGCGGCCGCCCGCAGCCATCGCAGGCGGCTGGTCCGGCCAGATCGTCGGTCACCGTGATGTGTCCGTCGGTGCAGTACCAGGCCGGGATCCGGTGCCCCCACCACAGCTGGCGGCTCACATTCCAGTCGCGGATCTCGGTGAGCCAGTGCTCCCAGACCGCATCGAAGCGCGCGGGCAGAATCCGGGTCTGGCCGCTTCGGGTGGCCGCCAGGGCCCGCTCGGCGAGTGGCTTCGTGCGGATGAACCACTGGGTCTTGAGACGCGGCTCGATGATGTCGTTGCTGCGCTGGCAACGCCCGATCAGCATCTCGTGGGGCAGCGCGGCGACGAGGTCGCCCAGGGCATCGAGGTCAGCCAGGATCCGGCGCCGGGCATCGGCCGCCGGCAGGCCGGCATAGCCGTCGCCGTTCTCATTGATCCGGCCGGCGTCGTCAAAGACGTTGATCATGGGCAGCTCGTGGCGCCGGCCGGTGGCATAGTCGTCGGGGTCGTGGGCCGGCGTGATCTTGACTGCCCCGGTACCGAACTCGGGCCGCACGGCTGGATCCGCGATCAGCGGGACGATCCGCTCGACGAACGGGATCAGGACTCGGCTGCCGGGCAGGCCGGCGTAGCGCGGATCGTCGGGATGGACGGCGACGGCGGTATCGCCGAGGAGCGTCTCCGGCCGGGTGGTGGCGATCTCGATCGTGCGGTCGGGTCGCGGGCTGCCGGCCTCGTCGACGAGGTGATAGCGGATCGTCCAGAGGGTGCCCTGTTCCGGGGTCGGGACGACCTCCAGGTCGCTGACCGTGGTCTGGCAGCCGACGCACCAGTTGGCCAGGGCCTCGGTCCGATAGGCCAGGCCATCCCGGTACAGCCGGGTGAATGCGGTCCGGACGGCGGTCGCGCTGACCTCGTCCATCGTGAACCGGAGCCGCTCCCAGTCGAGCGACGAGCCGAAGCGTCGGCTCTGGCGCAGGATCGTCGCCCGCGTCTCGTTGACGAACGCCCACATCCGCTCGAGGTAGCG
>PNAZ01000109.1:11006-18002 GCA_003169655.1 Chloroflexota bacterium | reverse complement strand
TTCACGAGGTCGCCGGCGACCATGCCCTGGTTCGTGGCGCCCAGCGTGACGGCGGCTTCGCCGGTGAGGACGCCGGCTCTTGCCTGGATGCCCGGTCCGAGGGTCTGGACGGCGTCGACGAGATCCAGGCCGGCCCGGACGGCCAGCTCGGCGTCGGCTTCGCGCGCGACCGGGGCGCCCCAGACCGCCATGACCGCGTCGCCGATGAACTTCTCGACGGTGCCGCCGTAGCGCCCGATCACCTCGCGGGCGAGCTCGAAGTAGCGGTTCAGGAGCTCGCGGGTGTCCTCGGCGTCGTGGCCCTCGGCGATCGTGGTGAAGCCGACGAGATCGGCGAAGAGGACCGATACCAGGCGGCGCTCGGCGACGGGGGATTGAGTGGCCTGGGCTGTTGCCGAGGTATCGGCTTGTGCCGCTCCAGCGCTGCTCGCCGCGGCGTCGGCATTCAGCGGCGAGGCGCACTCACCGCAGAAGAGGTCGCCCGGATCGTAGGCCGCGCCGCACTTCGGGCACGCCAGGCCCAGGGGTGACGCGCACCGGGCACAGAACTTGCGGCCCGGCTTGTTCTCGGTACCGCAATTCGAGCAGATCACGGCAGGAGGGTAGCGGAAATCCAGTAGGAAAAGCTGGCCTATGAGCAGCCATCAATTGAAGCACTTCGTCGCCGTTGGGCGATGTAGGCTCATTTCGCATTACATCGCCATTGGGCCCTGACTGCTGCCATGAAACTATTCGAGCTCTACCGATACGCCAAACCGAGCCCAGGCCCGGATGTTGAGCATATCGACGGGGTGAGGAACCTCTTCAACGCGACTCGGTGGCCGGCTTGGCCGGGCTTGGAGGGGGCCGGGCGTGTTCAACTGGATCACGGCATAAATCCGGTGGTCCGAGTCACTGCTCCGGATGGCATCCGGAGACCGGCAGTTCTCATCGCATCGAAGCCCCACCGGGGCGGTTCAGACTGGACACCATGGCACGACGAACTGGATCCCTTCGTGGGACACGTGCGCTATTACGGAGATAGCAAGCCCGGCCGCGACGTAAGGCCGACCTGGGCGCCCGGCAACGCAATCGTGCTTTCAGAATTCGTGCAACACAGGTCGAATGATCGCGACGCAAGGATGCGGGCGGCGCCACTTCTCTTCTTCGAGGGGCTCGTCCATGAAGGGCACGCGAAGGGTTTTTGGCGGTTCATCGGTGTCGGAGTACTGGAGCGTGCCGAGCGCGTAACGCAGATTGACCGTCACGGCGTGCTGTTCGTCAACTACGCTTTTGACTGCGCTCTCGTCGATCTCTCGCCCGAGAATCTTCAGCTCTCTTGGGACTGGATCGCAGCGCGCCGCGACCCGTCCAAGAGTCTTGAAGCCTGCCTCGACCTCGCGCCCGAGGGTTGGCGTCGTTGGGTAGAAGGCGGAGCCGGGACCCTCGAGCGGGTGCGACAGACAATTGCGCGCTATCGCGTTCTTCGCCCGACAGATCAGCGACCTGAGGCGGGCTCGCCAGCTGCCAGTGCTCTGAGCGCCGTGGTCAGCCACTACAAGACTGGTGGAGATTGGATCGGCGTCGGTGAACACCGATTCGAAGGTATGGCTTCGGAGATCGTGGGCACCCATCTGAGCGAAAAAGGGACTTATCGGAGGGGCTGGATTACGAAACGGGGAGGGGACGGCGGCATTGATTTCGTCGGCCGGGTCGATCTCGGCTCCCCCGATGCGGCTCTCCAATTGGTCGTGCTTGGTCAGGCCAAGTGCAAGGCCGGCGAAGCTCCAGCGACCGGGGGCCTAGATCTTGCGCGCACAGTCTCGCGGTTGTCGCGGGGATGGGTTGGCGCCTTCGTGACCACCGGCTACTTCACCGAGCAGAGTCAACGTGAGGTCGGCGCGGACCGATTCCCATTGCTCCTGATCAATGGCCGCCAGGTCGGCGAGACCGTCGTTCGAAATGCGGCCGTGCGGGGTCTCGATGTGCCCGCGTATATCAAATCAGTCGACGATGAATATGACGGCCTTCTCTCCGGCCGTCTGCCCGAAGAGATCTTGGGCGATGGCCTGCAGGCGACTTGATTCATCCACGTTGGGCTGACCGGGCCTATCAAGAGCGCCTGAGAGCCCCGGCTCGATGACGGCGCGGCAACCGATCGGCGTTCCTCACGCCGACACGGTGCCCCAGCCGGGTGCGATAGGAGACGAGGAATGCCGTCCATCGAACGCACCCCCGAGTTCGTTGCCGCCCGGCCATCGCTGCCAGGTCGACGACCTAGCCTATGAGTCGGTCTCAGCCTGGTTCCACGATCACCACGGCCGGGTCCCGATCCAGGCAGCCGCCGGACTCGACCGCTACATCAAGGCCACCGGCTCCGCGTTCGCTGGGGCGTTCACGGCCCTCTCGGGCAAGGGTGGCCCGATCATCTTGATCGAGCAGGCGTAGGGCTGCGTCAAGCGCGGCGGCATGACCAGTCGCCGATCAAGAGCCGGTTTGACGCTCACAGAGGGGCGTAGACTCGCGCGGTGAGGGGACACGCCGGCCGTTCGGTCAGATTGCGGCGGCCGAGCGCGCTGGAGATCGGCCCGTGAGCTGGAAGCGCGGACGAAGCATCAGCCTGGCCCTCCTTGTTGGGCTCATCGGACTGATCGCTGCTAGCGCGGCCCTTGTCCTCCAGATCGGACACAGCGCTCCTTGGCCGGTGGTCGCAGGCGACCAACTGGTCGGGTTGTCCTACATCATCGCCGGAACAATCGCCTGGGTGCGCAGGCCGGCGAACAGGATCGGTCCCGCCATCGCGGGCGCAGGGGTCACCTGGTACATCGCGGATTTGGTGCTCACGCCAGTTCCAGGGGTCACCGCCTTCGCCTATGCCGTCATGTGGCTCCCTAACCTGATCGGCGCCTTCCTGCTCTTGGCATATCCCACTGGTCGTTTCTTCTCGTCGACGGCGAAGAAGCTGTTCGTGTTCACCGCCTTAGTGAGCATCGTGCAGTACGCGGTCCGCTTGTTCTTCCTCCAGACGACCCCCGACTATGGGTGCGTCTGCCTGAACCCATTCGCGGTCTTGGCGGGTATCACCGTGTACGACGCGGTCATGCTCGTAACTCGGATCCTCTCGGTCGTGGTGGCGCTGACGATCCTCGGCCTGATCGCGCAGCGATGGAGGCACGCGAGTCCCGCCGGGCGACGGCAGCTGACTCCGGTGGTGTTCGCTGGGATCGTGGGTCTGGCGGCTTTCGCTGCCGACATCGCTGCGTACCTGGCCGCCAACGGCGCATCGCCGTTCAATGGGATCACAGGCTCCGTGCTCGTGATTGCGCGTGCCGCTGTTCCAATCGGATTCCTCCTTGGACTCGTCCGGACGCGGCTCGACCACGCCCTCGTCGGCCAGCTGGTCGTCCAACTTGGTCAGGCGCCTTCACCTGAACGGTTGGAGGAGGTCCTCGGGGCGACCGTTCACGACCAGACGTTGCGCGTCGCCTACTGGTCACCAGCGGCTCAAGCCTACTTGGATGGGAGGGGCCGGCTGGTCCAGTTGGCTGTCGGCGAAGACCGGGCAGTGACCATCGTCGACCGCGGCGGAAGCCCGCTCGCGGCCATCGAATACGATGCGGTCCTATCCGACGACCCCGACCTAATGAGGTCCGTCGCCGCGGCCCTCGAACTGTCGGTCGATCGGAGCCGCCTTGAGACGATGGTTCAGGCTCAGATCACCCAGAGCCGGAGCTTTCCCCGCGGTCAGGTCACCCTTCTGTACTCGGACATCGAGGGCTCGACGGCGCTGCTCGATCGCCTCGGCACGCGCTACGCCGACGTGCTCAGCGAGCAGCGCCGGCTTCTCCGGGCCATCGTTCATGAGCATGGCGGTCGCGAGATTGACTCCCGGGCCGATGAGTATTTCGCGGTGTTTCCGATTGGTGCGACGCCCGCCGGAGCCGCATTGGCGATCCAGCGTGGATTGCGTGATCACGCCTGGCCTGATGATGTCGCGGTTCGCGTCCGGATTGGGCTCCACAGCGGCGAACCGGAGATCAGCGATGAGGGTTATGTCGGGATGGACGTCCACCTCGTGGCTCGACTCGGGGCGGCTGGGCACGGTGGTCAGATCCTCACGTCTGTGACAGGGCGCGATGCGATCGCTCGCGAGCTCACTCCCGATATGCGTCTGCTCACTCTCGGCGCGTTCGAGTTGCGCGGCATACCCGGGCTCCACGAGATCCTCCAGCTCGTCGTACCCGACCTGCCGAGTGAGTTCCCGTCACCCCGTTTGGCGGATCCGCGGCCGCCGGCGACGCCTCTCGCCTGAGGCACATCGGCTGGTCACGGAGCAGGTCTCTCGCTCGACGCGGCAACTTCGATGGCCCTTATCTACTGCCCGTCAATTCACCTGGGGATAGTAGATAGGTCGGTCCGAAGTTGCCGGGCTGCGCATGCGTAAGCGGAAGCGAAGTCGATGACGCGACCGCGCGCCCCCGACGTGTTGGCAGGCAAGAGCGAGCCTCGACTCAGCCTAGTGCCGGCCGCGGGTTTCCTCGTTGGCCTCGATCAATTTCGCAAGGACCCGCTGCAAGACCGTCACATCACGGTCGGTCAGTGGCTCGGAGAAGTAGCGCTGGATCCCCTGCAGATGACCCGGCCACACCCGCTCGAAGACCTCCCGGCCCTGGTCGCTGATGGCGACGTCGAACTGCCGACGATCCTCACGACTCAAGGTTCGTTCGATGAGGCCGTCCCGTTCCATCCGGTCCAGGAGTCGGGTCAGCCCGCTGCGACTCAGCTGGTAGCCCGAGACCATTGAGGCGACCAGCTGGCGCAGTGGCAGCACACCGTCCGGAGTCCATGCCAGATGGACCAGGATGTCGAACTCCTCGAGGGTCAAGTCCACGTCGGCCAGATCCTGGGCGAAGCGGCTCATGATGAGACTCGTCGCCCATTGGAGCGCCCGCCAGGTCGAGAGTCGGTCGCCGTCACCGACGCGTGGTGCAGCCAGGGTCGCCTCTTCGCTGCGATCAGGTTGCGTCAGTCTCGGCCGCGAGGCTGGGCGTCGTAGAAGGACCTTCCGGTGACCTTCGCCAGCTTGGTCGCGTTTCGGAACGTATCGGACTGGAACCAGCCCATCGCCCGGTCAACGTCCTCGGTCCTGATATGGAAGAGGGCCGCGTTGGGGTTCTCCAGGTCCCGATAGGCCGGTCCGTCCTCGATACCGTAGGTCGCCCGATTGCCCGCGTGGAGATAGTGCTGCTCCTCCCACGCGGCGAAGTCATCGGTCTCGATCCGGATGAGGATGTCGTGCATGTCCGTGCCTCCGTAATGGGTGATGAACCCTGTCAGTGTCACGGTAAACCACAGTTGCGTGACTTGTCAATATGTGTGTAATCACGTAATACGGCGCCTCGGCGCCTCATTTCCCGTTCCGACGCTTGACCGGTACGAGGACACTGGCAAGCTCGGGCTCTCGATCAGGGCCGAACTTGCAGACTCGGACATACGCGGGCTGCTCGCATCGGATAGCGTCGAAGTGACGCCGCCGGAAGTTCTGGCCATCCTCGCGGTCGGAGTCGGGGTCGGAACCATCAACCGGATCATTGGCGCGGATCACGGATAACCCGAAAGGAGGGCGAGCTAATGCGTTGGATCTTGCTCTGGATGGCACGCAATCGCTGGCTCCGCGAACGCATCCCGCGGCTGCCTCCGGTCAAACGCGCGATCCGCAGATTCATGCCCGGTGAGGATCAAGAGTCGGCGCTCGTTCAGGCGGAACTCTTTCGAAATGAAGGGATCGGCTGCCTCTTCACTCATCTCGGTGAGAACATCGAGCGGATCGAGGAAGCGGACGCGACGGCCGAGCATTACCTCGGTCTGCTGGAATCAATCAAAACGCGTGGGATCGGGGGTGAGATATCGGTCAAGCTGACCCAGCTCGGACTCGATATCGACGAGGATCGGACGCTTTTCCATTGCGGCCGCCTGCTTGAACGGGCGGCTGAGGACGGCGGAGTCGTATGGATCGATATGGAAGGCAGCGCCTACACGGAGCGGACGGTCGCGATCTTTGAGCGGCTCAAACAACGTCATCCCAACGTCGGGATCTGCCTCCAGGCTTACTTGCGGCGTACTGCCACGGACGTCGCGCGGTTGATCCCCTTGGATCCCGCAATCCGCCTCGTGAAGGGAGCCTATGACGAGTCCGAGTCCCTCGCCTATCGAACTCGTGGCGCAGTCACCGCGAATTACGCCGCCCTCGCAGTTGAGTTGCTCAGCGCGAGCGCGGCCGGCCGTCACGTTCGGATCGGGCTGGGCACCCACGACGTGGACCTGATCGAGCAGATAGGGGCCCACGCGGTTGCCCTCGGGCTCGGCCGGTCGGCGTTCGAGGTCCAGATGCTCTATGGGATCCGAATGGCGGATCAGCGTCGGCTCGCGAAGGCCGGATATCCGACGCGCGATCTCATCGCCTATGGGACCGCCTGGTACCCGTGGTACATGCGCCGACTGGCCGAGCGACCCGCGAATGTCCTCTTCGCCCTGCGCCAGATCGTCGGCTAGCCCGATGAGATCCAGGATCAGTCGGTTCAGGCGGCCGGGTTCCGGTCCAGGCAGCTTCCAGGCTCGACCGCTACATCAAGGCCACCGGCTCGACGTTCGCAGAGGCGTCCATGGCCCTGACCGGCCAGCGCGGACCGATCATCCTGATGGAGGAGCCCACGGGGCATCCCGAGGTCCCGCACTAAGGCTCACGATTTCTGGTGGCTGGCGATGACCTCTCGGATCAGGGCGTATCGGAGACTGCCATACGCGACGAGGTCGATCGCCAGGCCCCCGAGTCCGGCCAGCTGGGAGCTGTAGAAGACGAACATCTGGGTCAGCAGGATCCAGACGAGCAGGCCCCGCATGAACCAGTGGTAGGCGGCGACCCGTGAGCTCGGGAGGCGGACCACTCCCACGCCGACCAGTGCTGCCCCGGCGACCGTCGATACGACCTGGGCCACGGTCGCGAAGGTTGAGGGATCG
>PNAZ01000109.1:0-10867 GCA_003169655.1 Chloroflexota bacterium | reverse complement strand
CGCGCCAAGAGGTCGACCGCATTCGCGAGCGCCTCAGTCTGGTTGAGCGGGCGTTGACCAAGCAGGGTCCGGCCCACCAGGAAGGCGAAGACGAAAACCCCGTAGATCAGCGAAATGGCCGGGCGATAGAAGTAGTTGTTGTCCGAGGTCACGAACTTGCCGATCTCGTCGATGAACGTGCCAAAACCGAGTCCGGCGATGATGGCCGCGGCATGCTCGACCGATCGGTTGAGAAATGCCAGCAGGAGCATCAGCGCCAGGAGCATCAGCAGGCCGCCCCACAGCATGTGCGCGATGTGGATCCCGTTCGAACCGATCTTTGGGTAGCCGGTGAGAGCAAGGAACCAGCGGATCCCCAGGAACGAGCAGACAGCGGCGACCAGGAAGCTCTCGTACAGGAGCGGCGCCTCGGCATTCCGGGTCAGGCGGCGGATCGAGAAAGCGGACCGGTCGATATCTGTGCCTTGTGCCAAGAATCACCTCCTGGGAGCGGGGTCCTCGCTTCCGTCGATCCGTGCGTCCACCAGATCCTGGTACTCGGGGTGCGAGCGAATGTAGGCGGCAACGAACGGGCACTTCGGCCGGACCCGTAGTCGGCGGACGCGCGCATCGTCGAGAACGCTGCGGACGAGGCGCTGGCCCAGGTGTTTGCCGGCATATGCCGGGTCGATTTCCGTGTGGATGAGGACGATCTGCCCATTGTGGATCGCGTAGCTGATCGATCCCGCGAACTGGGAATCGACCGTCAGCTCGTACCGTCCACGGTCGGGATGGTCGACCGTTTCAACGACCTCGTCCATCACTCGCCTCGAACCTCGGCCCCTTGGCCTCGCCTATCCGTGTTCCAAAGACCTTCGTCACCAGGACGCCCCGCGTCAAGGAGGGCGGCGGCCTTAACCCAGATCCTCGCCGGCAACCTTGAGCAGGAGGTCGAGCAGGATCGTCCGCTCCTCCTCCGAGAGGCCAGCGAACGACCCGCTCAGGACCGAGCTCGCGACCGGGTGCCCCGCGGCCAGGACCTGCTCTCCGGCCGGAGTCAGCCAATGCTCGATCCGGCGGCCGCGACCGGGCCGGCGGTCGATCAATCCTTGCGCCACGAGGCGATTGGCCAGCGTGCCGAACGCTTGGTCGCTCTGGAACGTCTCGACCGCCAGGGTGTGCGCCGACGCGCCCGGCAGNNAGCGCTTGCACATCAGCCATTGACAGGAGTGTACCGACCTTACTAAGGTTGTGTATATCAACTAGTTGATACCACGCCGCGAGGACCCGACCGATGCCGACCGCCACCCGGACCATCGACCTTCGAAACGACCTGGCGATCACCCTGACCGAGGCCGGGGTCGGCCGCCCGGTGCTCAACCTCCACGGCGGCGGTGGCCCGTTCACCGTCGCCGCGATCGCCGACCACCTGGCCGAGACGATGCGGGTGATCACGCCGACGCATCCGGGCTGGAACGGCACGATCCGTCCGGACTCGCTGGCGCAGATTGGCGATCTCGCCGGCGCCTACCTCGAGCTCCTCGAGGCGGAGGACCTGCGCGACGTCCTGGTCGTCGGTTCCTCACTCGGTGGCTGGATCGGCGCCGAGATCACCGTCCGCGATCAGGGCGCCCGGGTGAGCGGCCTGATCATCATCAATGCGACCGGAATCGAAGTCGAAGGGCAACCGATCACGGACTTCTTCAGCCTCGACGCCCGCGGGGTCGCCGACAACGCCTGGTACGACTCGGATCGGTACTACCAGGACCCGGCCACGGTGCCGCCCGAGCAGGCCGCGCGCCAGCGGGCGAACATGGCCACGATGCGGGTCCTCGCCAGCGATCAGGACATGTACGACCCCGGGCTACTCGCTCGCCTCGGACAGGTGAAGATCCCGGTGCTCGTGGTCTGGGGTGAGGCCGACCGGATCGTCACGCCAGCCTATGGCGCCGCCTACGCCGCGGCATTCCCAAACGCTCGGTTCGAGCGCATCGCGAAGGCCGGCCACCTTCCTCAGATCGAACAGCCGGCAGCAACGTTCGCGGTCATCGACGAATTCCTGCGGTAAACGCACGGAGGGCTAGAGTTCACGTCGGTTAGCAATCCGCAGGAGCAATCCGCAGGAGACGACATGGCCGATGGCGGGTATCAGCGAACCTGCAATAAGTGTCAGCACACCTGGGTCGTGCCCACCTCGATCGCGGAGGAACGGCCGAACGTCAAGTCGATCACCGGTCAGCTCGGCTCGCTGATCGGAGGCAACTTCGCCGACCAGGTCGCGCTCAAGGCGCACTTCCAGCAGCTCGGGGCTGCCGCGAAGTGCCCCCAGTGCGGCGCCACGTCGTTCACCCAGGCGAAGGCCCCTGACGTCCCGGATTCGGCCGAACCGCCGGCAGCGGTCCCGTCGAGCGCTCCGCAGGCGTCACCGGCGCCGTCGGACGCCGGCCAGCCGCAGCTCTATGTCCTGAACCAGAAGCTGCTCTCGCTGACCGGTGATCTCTGGATCGACGACGGTCAGGGCAACCGCGCGTTCGCGGTCGACGGCCAGCTCCTGAGCCTGCGCGGGACGCATGTCCTCAAGGACCTCAACGGCCAGGAGCTCTACGAGATCTCCAAGTCGCTCGCCCCGCACGTGCACAAGACCATCAACATCTCGAAGGGTGGCCAGACGACGGCGACCGTCCAGGAGGCGATCTTTCACCTGGGCGGCGACAAGTTCAAGATCAGCATCGCCGGCGGCCTGGAGCTGACGGTCCACGGCGATTGGATGAACCGCGAGTTCCAGGTCAAGGACCAGGCCGGCCGGGTGGCCATCGTCGTGTCCCGTGCCTGGTTCAGCATCCACGACGGGTACGGGATCCAGATCACGCCTGGCTTCGAGGTGCCCCTCGCCCTGGCGATCGTCATCGCCCTCGAGCGGGTCGAAGCCCAGGAGCAGGGTGAGCAGTCACCGATTCAGAACCTGCTGGGTGGCATCGGCCCGTTCTGAGCGAGGTCGGGTTGTTGCGCGCTACGGCCAGAGGAGTGCGTGCTTGACGACGCACTGGACCTGACGCGGGCGGCCAACGATTGGCGCGCGTTTAGGGGTACGGACGTGCTTGCGGAGGAAACCCGTCGCCATCGAACAGGGCTCGCCCACCGAGCGGCTCGCTCAGGTGCACTGGGTAGTAGGTGCCCGAGAGGTAGAAGCCAGCCACGGGCAGCCCTGACGGGTTGCGCTCCAGGACGGCGCAGGCTGGGGACTCGCTGATCGCGTCGGTCATCTGCATCGTGATCGTGACCGACCACGGGGTGTAGGCGATCACCGGCGGCTCCAGCCACGAATCGCCGTCGGGAGCACAGGCGGGCCGACTGACCTCGATCGGGACGATCATCGTCGTCTGGGCCGCCTCGGGGTCGAAGCCAGGTCCGCCGAAGCCGTAGTCCAACTTCCACGAGACCACCTGCGACCCAGGACTGAACAGCGATGGAAAGAGCTCCCAGACCGCGAGCACCCCGACGAGCAAGACAATGCCCATGACCACGAGCGCGACAGGCCCGTATCGACGGAGCTTCCTGCTCGGCGGAGAGGGAACATTCGGTGATGCCGCTGGGAGCGTCATTGGGGCTGGCCTAGGGCGGGTCTGAGGGACAAGTCAACCCCCGCCACCGGCTTTGACGCCATGACCCCGTGGTACTCGGACGGCCCGGACGCTCCGGCGGGATCGACAGCGGACGCGGAGCCGGGGCGCTCCGGTTGACCGGCGGACTACGATTTGGCCTCGAGGCGCGGCTCTGAGGGAGGGGACATGAACCGGCGGTCGACGCTCGTGGCCATCGGCTGCGTATCAGTGCTTCTTGGCGCGTGTAATGGGACGGTATCCCTCCCACCGCCAGCAACCTCGACTGTGACGCCCTCGTCGGCTGTGGCTGCGTCTTCGGCGCCGACTGCGACGCCCGAGCCAACAGCGTCGCCAGTGCCGAGCCAATCGCCGCCGCCCGCCTGTCCAAACCCACACGGCGGGCAGTGCCTCGGTCCGTTGGCCGCCGGCACCTATTCGACAGTGACCTTCAGGCCGACGATCAGTTACACGGTCCCGGCCGGCTGGGGCAACTACGAGGACCTGCCTGGCAACTTCCTGCTCATCCCACCGGGCGGCAGCCTGGCTGGTGTCGACGCGGGGACGAGCGACTATCTCGGGATCTACTCGAGCATTGCCCTTGACGCACCGTGCACCGGCCCAGCACCAAATGTCCATGGCGCTGAGCTGATGGCTGCCTTTCTGAGCAGGCAACCTGAGTTCGCGACATCAAACGAGCGGGCGGTGTCCGTGGGACGCCTGTCCGGGTCCGTCCTCGACATTCGGATCGCCAAGACCTGGAAAACGGCATGCCTCCCGGGGCCACTTCCGAACGCCTTCCTGATGTCAGGATTGCCGCCGTCGGACTTCGACCACGGGCTGGTTGGGAAGCTCGCGATCCGGTTGTACCTACTCAACGGACTCAATGACGACCCCGGAGAAGTCCTGGCGATCGAGGTCGACGACATCTCCGGTGGAGGGCACCTCAACGGCTATGAAACCGTCGTGAAGTCGCTGGGGTTTACTCGGGGGGAGTGACGAGCGGCGCTCCCTGGGCATGCCGCTATGTCGTGCCTGATCTGTTCTCGCTCGGCGGTGCCGCATTGGCGGCGCGCCGATCGATGAGGTCGGCGATCGCCCGCAACTTCTCACTTGGCGTGAGCAGGTCGCCGGGCTCCACGGCCACGCCTGTTTCAAGTTCTGTCGCAATCAAGGTCAGCCGACGCGCGACGTCGAGCATCTCGGGGGCGCCATTCGGATCCGCCTGATCTGGAGCGGGCGCCTGTGGATCGCTGCCTGTCGTCGTCTCGACTGTCCTCAATCGTCTCCTGCTGGGTCGGCATGCGAGATGACCTGACGTGACCGGACAAGATGCCCGCGCGGGTCGACGCGACCACGTCTTCGCCTCGCGCCTTGGGGATATGACCCGAGTCCCGTCAACGCAGGCGACGCCCGTCTCGGATTCCCTGTTACAGCCTGCGCGTCCGGCCGCCCCGTCTTTCTCGCCCAGGCTGTCATCCTGATCTGGCGCTTCCGACGGACCGGCGGTGCGCAGGTGCTCGCGATGATGGACCTGAGCTCGGATGAAATGTCAGCGATGGGCTAGCTCTGCAAGCGCACTCCGGGAAGGGCGCGGGCCGGTCTCCCGGATGTGCTCCGCACGCACGCAGAGCTAGAGTTCACGTCGGTTGGTCACCGACGGGTACGAGCGGGTGACCACCTGGCTGGCGGCTGATCAGCCGTTCGTGACGCGCCGGAGCGATCGCCAGCCGACCACGAAGGCAGCGAACAGGATCCCGACGATCACGATCGGCGTCGGGCCAGACGCAGGAGCTTCGGTGGGCACGAGCGTGTCGGTTGGTGGCAGGACCGCGCCGGTGCGGTTCGCGATGTTCGCAGAGCAGATGACCAGGGCCCCGCCGCCGTTGGCCGAGCCGTTGCACTGGTTGATCCTCACGCCGAAGGCCGAGGACTTCGTGCCGGAGGCCGTACAGGTCAGCCCGACGAGCGTGCCGCCGTTGGCCGAACCATTGCACTGGGTGATCGTAGCCCCGCTCGTGGTCGCCGGGAATGGGTCGCAGCCGGTCGTGATCCCGCCGCCCGAACCGACGCACTGGTCGATCGTCGCGGCCGTCGGACTGAAGCCCAGGCCGACGAACTCGTTTGTGACCTTTACGCTGCAGCGGAGTGTGCCCCCTCCGCCGTTGATCGAGCCGTTGCACTGGGTGACGGCAGTGACCGGCCGGGTCAGGTTGGTCACCCGGGTCGAGCAGGCAGCCTGGGGGTTGCCGGCGGCACCGTGGCATTCGCGCACCGTGACCCGGGCCGAGCCACCACTGGTCGTGATCACGTTGACGACGGTGACCTGGCAGATCAGGCCGAGGCCGCCCGTGTTGGCGACGCTGTTGCTGCATGTCGTCGTCGGGCCGATCGTCGCGGCGCTGACGCCGCCCGCCAGCGCGAGCGAACTAAGGAGGAGGAGCCCGGCTGAGAGGAGAACGGCAAGGAAGCGACGCACGAGAACACCTATCGAAGGACGGTCCACGCGCTCCAGAGGCGCGCCGATTCGCGAGTGTCCGTCCGCCGGCGTCGTATGTCATGACCGATTAGTCATCCGGCCCAGCCCGGATAGATGGGGCGGCGCATGAGGAGTTCCGGACCAGCCCGATGATAGACCCGAGCCCCACCAGGCAGGGCCGCATCCCCGCAGACGTCGCCGGCTGCACAGCCCTCGCCGCCGCACGGCGTCTTGCCGGCCATCGGCGGCGGTTCGGGCTCGTAGAAGTCGAACCGGTTCGCGTCGTTACGACACGACGCTGCCGCGGCCGTCGGCCGGCCAGCGGCGCTCAGCGCAAACGAAGGGATAATGTCGTTCGTGCTGAGGCGTCGACTCGCGGGTGGCTGGAGAGCGGGCTTCCCCCTCATTGTGGTTGCGGCCCTGCTTATCGGCGTCACCACGATCTCGATCCTCGGCCGAACTCCGTCGGGCGGACCGCAGCCCTCCGATGACTTGGCGCCAAGCCCTGGAATCTCGGGCCTCGGCGGTTCGCTCGGGCCAGCGCAGTCGATCGAGGCCGCAGCGTCACGCCAATCAGGCACTGCCGTATCCCCGCAGGCGTCGCCGGCTGCACGGCCCTCGGCGCCGCCACTCGCCACCCGCCAGGTCTGGTGGATCATCCTCGAGAACCACGAGTACGGCTCGATCATCGGCAATGATCGAGCGCCGTACGTCATTGCCCTTGCGGCCCGCTACGGTCTGGCCACGAACTACTACGCGACAGGCCATCCGTCGGAGCCAAACTACGTCGCCCTGGTCGCCGGCTCAACGCTCGGTGTCGTTTCCGACGGTGTGTATCACCTCCAGGCGCCAAGCCTCTTCAGCCAGCTTCAGGCGGCCGGGCGCACGTGGCGGGTGTATGCCCAGGATGACCAAACTGGCTGCTTCACAGGAACCAGCGCGGGCGGCGGTTCCGATGGCCCCGGGGCGCCCGGCATCTACGCTCGGAAGCACAATCCGGCCATCAGCTTCACGAGCGTGGCCGGCAGCCCCGCGCAGTGCCAGAATATCGCGCCCTTGCGTGACTTCGATCCGGCCGCCGGCGTGTTCGAGATGATCGTCCCCAACCTGACCAATGACATGCACGACGGCACGATCGCCCAAGGTGACTCCTTCCTGCGGGCATTCGTGCCAGGGATCATCGCCAGCTCTGCGTTCCGTACCGGGGGCGTTCTGTTCATCACGTTCGACGAAGGAAGCTCGAGCGCCGGCTCGCGAGCGGACGCAGGAGGCCACGTCGCGACCCTGATCATCGCCTCGGACATGACTCCCGGATACCGCGACCGGGCCTACCACGATCACTGGGCTTTGCTTCGCACGACCGAGGAGGTGCTCGGGCTGCCGTGTCTCGCCGACAGCTGTCGGAGCACGTTGATCGGCCTCTGAGAGCTTGTCCGACCACTTGCTGATCGAAATGGCGTGCATTGGCTCTTCCACGGAGACAAGATCGAGTGAGCTAATTCACGGATGCCGATTAACTGCCGAGCCATGAATCCTCGCGGTTAGTGCCCGACCCAGACAGAGCCCCGGCCTGACGCAGGTCGGGGCTCTGTTCTTCGTTCTTCACTACCCGTGGCGACGCCCCGTCGCCGGCGGGGGCTACTTCTCGATGTGGGCGGCCACCGGCTGGATCACGCCATGACGCTGCATCGCGGCCACCAGCTCGGGCGGCGGCGAGGCAAGACCCGCCTGGATCGCGCCAGCGTCGGCGGCGTCAAAGCTGACCGCAACATTCTTGCTGCCATCAGCGGCAACGTGGTCGACGACGTTCGAAGCGCCCATCGCCCCGATGCTCGCGGCCCGTTCGCTCTTGAACCCCAGCCAGCGCTCCACGTCCTCGACGGCGTGGGTGAGGACAATCTTGGTCACATCGATCTCCTTCTTGGGACGCCTGGCCGCGGCTCGCAGCTGGTTCGCCGAGCCGTTCAGGGGACGCGAGTATGCGCGTGATCCTCCGGATCTCAGAGGTTTCGCAGAATTGGGATCGATCGTTAGCGTGGGCGGTTGGGATCGTCCTGCCGGTTACGACCAGTCGTTGTGCGGCGCCCGACCAGCATCTGCAGGAGGGGTCCATGGCTCGCCGCGATCGACGCCCCCGCCGCGAGACCCTGTCGATCCGCGACCACGAATACGTCCGGCGACAGATCGAACGGGACCAGCGACGTAGCGACCGACCGCGCCCGCCTCAGCCGCCAGCCAAAGCCGAAGATCCGGAGTCGGCACTTGACCGGATCAGCCTCGCACTACTCTTGCTTCGCGTGTTCCTCGGAGTCACATTCGTCTACGCGGGTCTCGACAAACTCATCGATCCGACCTTTCTGCGCTCGGCTGGGCCCGGCTCGATCGCGGCTCAACTCGCCGCATTCACCCGGAATTCGCCTGTCGCCGTGCTCGTCGAGATCTTTGCCCAGCCGTTCCCGATCCTCACTGGCCTGGTCATTTCGATTGCCGAGATTGCGGTAGGGCTCGGAACGCTGACGGGACTGCTGTTTCGAACGTCAGTGATCGGAGGCGCATTCCTTTCGATCCTGTTCTGGCTCACTGCCTCGTGGGCGACCACGCCCTATTTCTACGGTCCAGACCTGCCCTACGCAGCCGGCTGGGTCACCCTGGCGATCACCGGCCATGGCGGACGGTTCGTCGTCGAATCCTGGCTCGCCCGGCTGGTCGACCTCGAGGACCCGTACGCCGAGGACTGGTCGATCGGGCGACGCCAGTTCCTGGAGGGCGGCATCATCGGGCTCGGTGCCCTTGCCCTTGCGGCGATCGGGGGCACGTTCGGTTCAACGATCTTTTCCGCGCCACAACGGATCCCGGCTGAGACCTCACCTGAGCCAGGCGCGGGCGCCGATCAGGCCAGCGCTGGCCCGGGAATCGACCAAAGCAGCAGCGCACCCTCGCCCATCGTCGCGGCCACCAGCACCCCGACCGGCGATGTCGTCGGTACGGTCGCCAAGCTAGACCGGCAGAGTTCGCTCGCCTTTCTGGTCCCGAGCTCGGGCGATCCCGGCGTCTTGCTGAAGCTGTCCAANNTTGTCCCTGCCACGGTGCGACGTTCGACCCAGCGCACCACGGAGCCGTGTTGGGCGGCCCGACCAATATTTCCCTGACCCAACTGCCGATCAGGGTGGACGCGAAGACCGGCGTGATCACGCTGTCTAGCTAGGGTGCGTGGTGGGCGCCCGAACAGGAGCGGTGCCGACGCGAGACGCACCTCAGTCCCCAGGCTCGGAGGGCGCACTTCAAGTCCAGATCGTTGAGACGGCGAGCCGGGCATTTCAGATTCGCTGCTATCGTCTGCAGGCATGGGACTCGGCTTCGGACTGCTCAGCGCGCAGCTTCGCCCAGGCGAGACCGACTGGACGCGTGCCTACGACGACACGATCCTTTTGGCGGTCGAGGCCGAGCGGCTCGGCTTCACGTCCGTCTGGACGACCGAACACCACTTCGTCGATGACGGCTACATGCCCTCGCTCCTCGTCGTCGGCGCGGCACTCGCCCAGGCGACCTCGCGGATCGAGCTCGGCACGGGCGTCATCCTCGCCCCGCTGCACCACCCGCTCCGCCTCGCGGAGGATGCGGCGACGGTCCAGACCCTCAGCCATGGCCGGCTGATCCTTGGCCTCGGGCTTGGTTGGAACGAGGTGGAGTTCACCGGGCTCGGCGCCGACGCCCGTCGTCGTGGTGCGGCGATGGAGGAGATCCTCCAGATCCTGCCGCAGGCCTGGACTGGCGACCCGTTCAGCCACCACGGTGCGGTCTACGACCTCCCGACGCTCGCCGTCCGGCCGACACCCTCGACCCGGATCCCGATCCTCGTTGGCGGTAGTGCGGAGCCGGCGATCCGACGGGCCGGCCGGCTCGCCGATGGCGTCTTCCTGAGCTCCCCGGTCGCCAGGTTCGTCGAGCAGGTCCACTGGGTGCTCGATGAGTGCGAGCGGATCGGCCGTGACCCCTCGACGTTCCGGTTCATCCACTACTCGGTGCTGCTGGCCGGGGCATCGCGCGCCGAGGCGCTCGCCCGCTATCGGTATGCGGCGTGGGCGGTGCAGTGGAAGTACTCGGACATGGCGGCCTCGGCGACCCGGCCATTGCCGGCCGTGACCCCGCCGCCGTTCGATCGCCCGGATGAGACGCTGGTGAAGGGCCGAGCGGCCTATGCCGGGACCCCCGACGAGCTCGTCGAGGCGCTGCTGGTGCAGCAGCGCGCTCTCGCGGGTCGCGAGCGTGGCGACGTGGCTCAGCAGCCCGCCGAGCGTCTNNGAGGCGCAGGTCGAGCTCATGCAGCAGCTCGCCGAGGGCGTCGCCCCCCACGTCTGAGCACCCTCAGGCGGCGAGCGTCAGTTCGAAGACCGGCCGCGCCGCGGCCGCTCGTTCCGGGTCGTCGAGGACCTCGCGGCCCACCAGTCCGAAGAGCAGGCGGGCGAACGCCCGCCCGAACCACGGTAACCGGGCGACGTACCCGCGCAGGGTGACGCCGAAGAATTCAACCGCCTCGGCTCCTTCCAGCTCGTGGGCCGTCACGGCGACCTCCCGGCCGTGCTCGCGGATCGTGCCCTGGCNNGGCCGCCCGCAGGTTGCGCACCCACTGGACGTCGCCGTAGGCGCCGATCACGTAGCGTCGCCCGTTGTCGTTCAAGATGGCGACAGGGGCGGAGCGCGGTACGCCACTCGTCCGGCCGCGTACGGTGAGAAGGGTGTTGGGGCCCATCGGCAGGCCGGCTCGCAGCAACCGGCGGGTGAGCGGGTTCGAGCCGCGAACGAACAGCGG
>PNAZ01000104.1 GCA_003169655.1 Chloroflexota bacterium | reverse complement strand
CCGGGCGGTTCGACTCGTCGTCGAGGACGGCCTGGGTCTGGGCGGCCCGATAGGCCGCCACGCGAGCGCGCAGCGCAGGATCGGCAAGGGCGAGGATCTCGGCGGCCAGGATCGCGGCGTTCTCGGCATTGCCGATCGCTACGGTCGCCACCGGCACGCCGCGCGGCATCTGGACGATCGACAGGAGCGAATCGAGCCCGCCCAGGTGCTGGGTGGGGATCGGCACGCCGATCACCGGCAGGATCGTCTTGGCCGCCAGCATGCCCGGCAGGTGGGCGGCACCGCCGGCGCCGGCCACGATCACCTCGATCCCCCGCCCCGCGGCTTCCTCGGCATAGCGATAGAGCAGATCAGGCGTTCGATGGGCCGACACGACCCGCAGCTCGTTGGCCACGCCCAGCTCGGTCAGCAGGGCGGCTGCCTTCTCGAGGACCGGGAAATCGGAGCGGCTGCCACCGACGATCCCGACCCGCGGATCCGTGCGCTCGGCCATCTATTCGCCCTGCGCCTTGGTGAAGCCGTCGGCGCCGTTGAAGACGTGGAGCTTCTCGATGTGGGTCCAGCCCGGCTGGCGGGCGGCGACCCTGGCCTGCAGGGCGAGCAGGTCGCCATCGAGCGCGGGGCCGCCATCCCGGGTCAGGAAGCGCGCCCGCAGGAGTCGGACACCGTCCGCCGAGAGGCCGACCGAGGGATACACCTTGGTGCCCCGGCTCTCGATGAAATGGAGCTCGAACGGCCCGCCCGCGGCGACGCCCTCGAGGTCCGGACCGAGCCGTCCGGGCTCCTCGCCCGTCTCGATGAAGATGTCCAGGCCAACCGTCCGGCGCTCGATCGCGGCATAGCGCTCCGGACCGTACGACCAGGCCGGGAGTGGCGTCGGAACCGGTCCACCGGGCGCACTTCGACGCGCCTTGAGGGTCGCCGGACCCCGCCCAAGGTTGGCGATCACGGCATCGGTGAAGCCGGTCGTCGAGGCCGCGGTATCGATGTCGCCGCCGGTCTGGCGGACCAGGTCCTGGGTGGTTGCCGTGCCCTCCTCGAGGGTGACCAGGACGGCGTCTTCGACCCGGTCGGCGGCGGCCGACTCGCCCAGGTGGCGGAGCATCATCCCCGAGCTCAGGATCAGGGCGGTCGGGTTGATCACGTCCTTGCCGGCGTACTTGGGCGCCGAACCGTGGACCGCCTCGAAGATCGCGACCGAGTCGCCGTAGTTGCCCGACGAGGCGAAGCCCAGGCCGCCGACCAGGCCGCTGGCCAGGTCGCTGATGATGTCGCCATTCAGGTTGGTCGTGACGATGATGTCGAACTGGTTCGGTTGCTTGGCTAGCTGGTGGGCGACGTTGTCGATGATCAGGTGCTCGGCCTTGATCTCCGGGTATTCGGACGCCAGCTCCTCGAAGACCGCCTTGAACAGGCCCTCGGTCATCTTCATGATGTTGGCCTTGGTCGCCGCGGTGACCTTCTGGCGGCCTTCGCGGCGGGCCAGCTCGAAGGCGTAGCGGATCACCTTCTCGGAGCCCTTCCGGCTGATCACCTTGAGGCACTGGCCCACGTCGGGGGTGACCATGTGCTCGATCCCGGCGTAGAGGTCTTCGACGTTCTCCCGGACGATCACCATGTCCACGCCCTCGCCGGCGTAGCGGGTCGGGACGCCGGGCAGCTCGCGCGCCGGGCGGACGTTGGCGTACGTCTCGAACAGCTTGCGCAGGGTGACGTTGGCGCTCTTCTCGCCGAAGCCGACGGGCGTCTCGAGGGGACCCTTGAGGACGACCTTCGTGCGCTCGATCGAATGGCGGGTCTCGGCCGGGACGCCGGACGTGTCGCCGGTCTGGAAGACGCTGGCTCCCGCCGCGGCCTCCTCCCAGTCGATCTTCACCCCGGCCGCCTCGATCACCCGGACGCCGGCCCGGACCACCTCCGGCCCGACGCCATCGCCCGGGATCACGGTCACGCGGTGCGAGGCAGACGGCATCGGCGGATCACTCCCAAAACTGGTTCGCGGGCCCGGCAATTCTAGTCGCGGCCGAGGGCGGGCCTGGTTTCCGAGATCAGCTCCAGCGGAGCAGGTCGCGGGCCCGAACGGCACGCTCGAGGGCGTCCTCCGGTGTTACCCCGAGGACCGTCAGGTGGCCCATCTTGCGGCGCTCGAAGACGTGCCGCTTGTCGTACAGGTGGAGGTGGACGCCGGGGTCGTCGAGTGCTGCCGCCACGCCGGCGAGCTGCGCCGGCCGTCGTTCGCCGCTGCCCAGCAGGTTGATCATCGCCGCGGCGCCGTGCGCGGCAGGATCACCCAGCGGCAGGCCGCAGATCGCCCGGACGTGCTGCTCGAACTGGCTCGTCGCGGCGCCCTCGATTGTCCAGTGGCCGCTGTTATGGACCCGCGGCGCGAGCTCGTTGACGACGAGCTCGCCATCGGCGAGCAGGAAAAGCTCGACGGTCAGCGTCCCGACGACGTCGAGCGAATCGGCGAGGTGGTCCGCCAGCTCCTGGGCCCGCGCTGCGATCGCGGCGGTCACCGGAGCCGGCGCCGGGACGAGCGTCTCGAACAGGATCCCCGCGTCGTGCCGGTTGCGCCCGACCGCGAACGGCACCGCCCGGCCGTCCAGGCCACGAGCCACCACCACGGACAGCTCGCAGGCGAAGTCGAGCTCCTGCTCGAGGAGCAGGCCGGCCGCGGCGGCCGAGCGCTCCAGCTCCCGCCAGGCAGGCTCGAGGTCGCCCGGCCCTGCGATCCGAACTTGGCTCCGGCCGTCGTAGCCGCCGATCGCCGCCTTAAGCCGAAGCGGCCAGCCCAGCGCCGGCGCGGCCGCCTCCAGCTCGGCCCGTGTCCGTACCTCGCGCCAGGGCGCGACCCCGGCCCCTGCACCTTCCAGGAACCGACGCTCGGCCAGGCGATCCTGGGTGACCTCGAGCGCCCGTAGGCTCGGCCGTAGCGGCCGGATCGCGGCCGCCGCCCGGCCGACCGCCGCGGCGACGTGCTCGAGCTCGTAGGTCACGACGGCGCTCATCTCGGCCAGCCGGAGCGCGGCGCCCTCGTCGTCGTAGCCGCCCACGATCAGCTCGTCGGCAACCGATGCTGAGGGACAGTCCGGATCCGGATCGACGATCGCGATCCGGTAGCCCATCGCCCGGGCGGCCATCGCCAGCATTCGCCCGAGCTGGCCGCCACCGATGATCCCGATCGTGGCCGGAGGCAGGATCGCGTCAGCTGGTGGCGGGCTCACGGCGAGAGTGTACGAGGGCGTCATGGCATCACGGGCCGGGCAATNNTGCTCCGGTCGGGCGGTATCCGCTGGCGTCGCTATAGTCTGGACGTGGACCGCGGAGCCGCCATCAGGGTTCGGGCCGCAATCGAGGCGACGCTTCGGGAGCAGGGCTCCTATCCAAGCTATGCCGCGGCCCTGGTCGAAGCCGACGGGCGCTTCCGAACGGCGATCCGGGAGCTTACGCAGGACGACGCTTCCCTGGCATCCGAGTTCGAAGCGTTGTTTCCCATCATGACGGCTCGCTCTGCGCTGGCCGGCCTTCCTGGTCGAGACCGATTCGACGGTTCGGGAGGGACCAAGGATGCCCGGACGCAGCTCACGGCAATGTCGAACTGGCTGCAGGGCCTGATTGACTCGACCGGCAATAGCCGGGCCGGCTGAGCAAGCGACTCAGCTCGGCAGTACCGTCTCAGGGTGCCTCAGCTTGAACTCGAAATCCGCCCACTAACTGTCGAAACCTGGCCGGCGCTTACCGCCCTGTTCGAAGAGGGCGGCGATCCGCGCTGGTGCTGGTGCCAGTTCTGGCGGACGAGTGGCTTCGGCGCAAATGCGACCGAGGTCCAGGCGGCCAACCGGGCCCTGCTCCGGGCGCAGGCTGATCGCCCGCTGGCGCCGGGACTGGTGGCCCTGGCCCCGGACGGCAAGGCGGTCGGCTGGGTCAGCCTCGGGCCGCGCGAGGACTTCGAGCACCTCGAGCGATCGCGGGTTCGNNGGGCAGCTCCTGGCTGCCGCGATCGCGTTCGCCCGCGAGCACGGAGCGCCCGCCCTCGACGCGTACCCGGTCGACACGTCGACCGGCAAGCCGACCGGACCGACGCTCTACACCGGCACCCTGTCGACGTTCCTGCGGGCCGGCTTCCACGTTGTTCGCGAGGTCGAGTCGAAGCAGGCGGCGGTCGTTCGCGACATCGTCCGGCTCGACCTGGGATGAGCGCGCGCCGGCCGATCGTCGTCGACTGCGACACGGGGATCGACGACAGCCTGGCCCTCCTGTACCTGCTGGCGTCCGACGACGCCGAGGTGGTCGCCATCACCTGCTGCAGCGGCAACGTGGAGGCCCACCAGGTCGCCGAGAACAACCGGGGATTGCTCGAGCTGATCGGCCAGGGCGATATCGAGGTCGCGCTCGGGCGGACCGTGCCCCTGGTCCGGCCGCTGGAGATCACGCCCGAGACCCACGGTCCGCGGGGCGTGGGGTATGCCGAACTGCCGGCCGGACGCCGCCCGTTGTCGGAGCGCCATGCCGCCGACGTCTTTGCCGAGGAGGCTCGCCAGCGACCCGGCGAGCTCACCCTGCTGTGTATCGGACCACTGACCAACCTGGCCGTGGCCCTCGAACGCGAGCCGGCCCTGCCCGGGCTCCTGCGCCGGCTGGTGATCATGGGCGGCGCCTTCCGGGTGCCGGGCAACACGACCCCGGTCTCGGAGTGGAACATCCACTGCGATCCGGACGCCGCCCGGGCCGTTATGCACGCCTGGACCGCGGCGATCGAAGCGGACCCCGGCGTCGCCCGGATCCTGGCCCTGGGCCTCGATGTGACCGAACAGGCGGTCATCCTGCCCGAGCATGTCGTCGCCCTGGCCCGCCGGGCGGGGAGCCGGCCGGACGATTCGATCGCCCTCAGCCAGGGCGAGGATCCGATGCGTGCGACTCGATCGGTCGCCGACAATGCCGTCATCCGATTCGTGGCTGATGCGTTGCGCTTCTACATGGAGTTCCACGCGACGTACGACGGCTTCTACGGCGCCTTCATCCACGATCCGCTGGCGGCTGCGACGGCCCTCGACGAGAGCCTCGTCCGGACGGAGGCCCTGGCGGTGGATGTCGAGATCGAAGGCGCGCTGACGGCCGGACAGACGATCGCCGACTCCCGCGGGCTGTGGCATCGCCCGCCGAACGTCGATGTCGCGATCTCGGCCGACGCCGATGAGTTCCTGCGGCGTTTGATCGAGCGCATCGGGGCGCTGGCCGAGCGGCTGGGAGTAGCCGCCACCACCCCCGACGTGGCACCCTAGGAGCGAGGGAGTCTCGAGGCCCGGCAAACGCCCGGATCGTGCGAGCAGGCAGGTTCGGAGGATCAATCGATGGGCTGGATCTCGCGCCAGTTCACAACGCGGACGATCGTCCTGATGCCGATCGCGATCGCGATCAACATCGTCCTGGGGGTGACCGTGCAGCAGGTGCTCAAGCTGCCGATCTACCTCGACTCGATCGGCACGATCCTGGTCGGCGTCCTGGCCGGCCCGCTGGCGGGCGCCCTGACCGGCATCCTCTCGAACCTGATCTGGCAGTACGCCCCGGGCATCGGTGGCGGCACGATCGGGCCGTTCGCGATCACGGCCGGAGTGATCGGCCTGCTCGCCGGCGTGTGGGGCCAGCTCGGGATCTATCGCTCCCGNNATCCGAACATCGGCGGTTACCCGAGCTGGGTCTTCACCGCGATCGTCCTGATCGCGATCGTGGCCGCGATCATGGTCGCGGGCTTCATCCTCGTGTCCAGGGACCTCGCCGGATTCTGGGTGGCCCTCGCCGGCGTGATCACCGGGATCGTGGCGGCCTTCGTCTCGGCACCGATCTCGGCCTACGTCTTCGGCGGGGTGACAGGCTCCGGGGTGGATGTCCTCGTGGCGGCCCTGCGCCAAGGTGGTTCCGACGTGATCCATGCCTCGCTCGGCCAGGGCCTGTTCAGCGATCCGATCGACAAGACGATCACGAGCTTCGTGGTGTTCATCATCCTGGCCGGGCTCTCGCGTCGAATCATCGCCCGCTTCCCGAACGGCGAACGGCTGGTCGGCCTCAGCGTCGACTGACCGATCGGTCGGCCCGCACGCGGAGACCAACCTGAACCCTGTTCCGGATTACGTCCTCCGGCCGCCGGCCGGGTTCTACCGTGGCCTGAACCCGACGACCAAGCTGGTCATCGCGCTGTGCACGGCGGCGCTTGCCTTCGTCCTGCGCGGCTGGCTGGCCCCGATCGCCGCGCTCGTCGTGGTCGGAGCCACCGTCGCCGGCGCCCGGCT
>PNAZ01000081.1:15763-26278 GCA_003169655.1 Chloroflexota bacterium | reverse complement strand
TCGGCGATCCGGACCTTTGCCCGGCCGTCGTCGTGGACGCCGAAGAGGAGCAGGATCGGCTTGAGGTTCGGCTGGATCCGGATCGGGAACTCGAGGGGCGCATCAGTCGCGAGGGCGGCGTTCGAGCCGGTCATCAGACTCTCCTGATCAGACTCGGGGTTGGCTGCTCGGGTCCGACCGAGGATACGCCGTCCTTCCGGCCAGGCCCGATTTCGGGGACGGCGGACCATTCCGCGTCGGCTCGTGCGATCCTGAGGCGATGCTGAACGTAGTGGCTCCGCCGGTCATTCCACGCTCGCAGATCAGCGTCGGGCTCGATCCGTCGCTGCGCGCGTCGCTCGGCATGTTCGCTGCAGGACGGATGCTCGTGCTCGACTACTTCGCGAGCCGCCGCTGCAGCGTGGTGATCGGCGACCTGACCTGCGGGCTCCGAGCCGCGCTGCCAATCGGCGATTTCGTCGAGCTGACGCCGATCGAGGGCGTCCGCCTGTTCGTCGAGCGGCGCCTGCTGGCGATCCTCGGCGAGGCCGGCCCCAGCCTGCGCATGGCCGGTCCACCCTTTGCCCGTCATCTCGCCGTCAAGCTCGAACAGCCAGAGCGCTGGATCGATTTCCTGGACGGTCCGGGCGTGCTCGCGGGCAAGGGTCGATTCCGGCTCCGATCCCGGCCGGATGGGCCGAGTGGAGCGCCCAGGAGATCGTGCTCCAGATCCAGTCCGCCAGCCAAAGATTCAGGGCGAGGTTCGCGACCTGTGGCCGCCAAGCTTGAACGCGACAACGCCGGCAGGCGTATGGACTCTGCCGGCGCTGTCGCTATGGTCGCTCGATCGGGGGGCCAACCGAGGCGAATGCGAGCAGGCTAGAGCCGCCGGGCAGGCCGGTCATCAGCGCCAGGCTATCCGTTTGTAATGGCTGCCTTGCAAACCGAACCACGAGGCCCCCGGATCGTCCCGAGGGACCTGATTCGTGCGGCGGATGGTTGGGCTGGACATGGGCGACGGTGCTGGCGGCATCAGCACACCGGTCCGTCAGAGCGATCCCCGGTCCATTGATGATCGCCGGAGCGGTATTGGGCGGGTTCGCCGAGCCCTGTCAGTTAGAGTGGTCCACGTTGCCCAGCTCTCCCCCAGTCGGGCAGCCATCGCCAGTGGAGGTATCGACGTTGCCAGACCGGAAGAGACTCGTTGCCTTCCGCGTGCTGGGCGCCCTGCCTCGGGGCGAACAGCTGCTCGACCTTTACCGGCTCCGGTTCGGGAGCCTGAGGGGATACAACCTCGAGGGGCAACGGGGTGGGCTGCTCGAAATGGTCAGGCTGCTTCGCGGGGCCGGCCGGACCGTCGAGGATCGGGATCTAGTAGAGATCGGGACGGGCTGGCATCCGCTTCTTCCCACCGTGTTCTACGGGCTGGGCGCCCGAACCATCCTCATGACCGACGTCGCCCGTCACGTTCGGAGAGAGTTCATCGAGGACGTGCTCGACTACTGCCTCGAGCACGCTCAGGAAATCGCCGAGATCGTCGGTCGAGACGAGGTCACGTTGAAAGCTCGATGGTCGTCGCTGCGGCCCGGGAGGCACGACTGGCGCGACGTCTGGAAGGATCGAGGCATCTCGTACCGCGCCCCGTTCGACCTCACCCACCATCGCCTGCCGGCCGATTCCGTGGACATCATCTTCAGCAACGACTGCCTCGGCTACATACCCAAGGTCACCCTTGCGGCACTCGTGGAGGAGAGCACTCGACTGCTTCGGCCGGGGGGCTGCGTCGCCCACGATGTGACCGTGTACGACGACCGGATCATCTATGACCGCTCGATTCCGTCCTGGGACTTCCTTTCCTACAGTGAGAAAGAGTGGCAGCGCGTTGGCAACCCACGTCTCCACTTCCAGAATCGATGTCGGCCTGCCGAGTACGCGCAGATCGCCGCCCAACACGGACTCCGAATGCTCTACGAGGAACGGGTGATGTTCGACCTGGACGAGGCGAAAAGCCTCGACCGTTCGAACCTCCATCCGGACTACCGCGACCTGCCAGCCGAAGAGATCCTTTGTCGGCACTACCTCTTCGCCGCGGAGAAGCCCTCGTCCGGCCCGGCTACGAAGGCGCCCTGATCGAACGCTGTTGGGGGTCAGCGTGGGGGTCAAACCGAATCACGAGGCCCCCCGGATCGTCCCGAGGGGCCTGATTCGTGCGGCGGATGGTGGTGAGCCGGGGGGGATTCGAACCCCCAACCAACTGATTAAGAGTCAGTTGCTCTGCCGTTGAGCTACCGGCCCGGGCGAAGGATACCCCATCGAGCCGGTCGGGAACCCCAGGGGCGAGCCCGGGACCGGCCTAGTCGGGCTGGTTGTCGATCTGGGCGCGCTGCAGCCGGCCCGAGAAATCGACGTAAATCGACTTCCATTCGGTGTACGTGTCGAGCGCGGCATGGCCGGCCTCGCGATGGCCGTTGCCGGTCTCCTTCGTGCCGCCAAAGGGCAAGTGGGTCTCGGCCCCGATCGTGCCGGCGTTGATGTACACGATCCCGGTCTCGAAGTCGCGCATCGCCCGGAAGGCCGCGTTCGCGTCGCGGGTGAAGATCGCCGAGGACAGGCCGTAGCGGATCTGGTTGAGGGCCGTGACCGCCGCCGGGTAGTCGTCGACCGGGATCACCGACAGGACCGGCCCGAAGATCTCCTCCTGGGCGATCCGGGCCATCGGCGCGACGCCGGCAAAGATCGTCGGCTCGAAGAAGTGGCCGTGCTCGAGCCCGGCGCCGGTCCCCCGCTGGCCGCCGGTGATGAGCTCGCCGTCGCGCCGGCCGACCTCCATGTAGCCGGTCACCTTCTTGAGCGCACCGGCATTGACCAGCGGCCCGACGTCGGTCGTGGCCTCGAGGCCAGAGCCCAGCTTGAGCGCCTTCGCCCGGCGCTCGACGCGCTCGAGCAGCTGGTCGACGACCGACCGCTCCACGATCACCCGGCTGGCGGCCGTGCAGCGCTGGCCAGTCGTCCCGAACGCGGACCACACGATCCCGTCGGTCGCCAGGTCGAGGTCGGCATCGCCCAGGACGACGATCCCGTTCTTGCCGCCAAGCTCGAGGCTGACCCGCTTGAGGCGGGTGGCAGCCTGGGTCGCCAGCCGCCGGCCGGTCTCGGTGTTGCCGGTAAAGCTGATCACGGGGACATCGGGGCTGGCCACGATCGCGTCGCCGACCTCGGCACCCGGGCCGGTGACGAGGTTGACTGTCCCTGCCGGGAAGCCTGCCTCGGCCATCAGCTCGACCAGCAGAGTGGCGCAATGAGGGGTGTCGCTGGACGGCTTGAAGACCACGGTGTTGCCGCTCACGAGGGCCGGCATCATCTTCCAGCACGGGATGGCCATCGGGAAGTTCCAGGGGGTAATGATCCCGGCCACCCCGATCGGTTCGCGGATCGACATCGCCCACTTGTCGGGCAGCTCCGAGGGGGTCGTGTCGCCGAACAGCCGGCGGCCTTCGCCGGCCATCAGGAAGGCGATGTCGATCCCCTCCTGGACGTCGCCCCGGGCCTCGGTCAGGACCTTGCCCATCTCGCGGGTCATCGCCCGGGCCAGGCGCTCCTTGTGCTCGGCCATCAGCGCGCCGAAGCGATACAGGATCTCGCCGCGCTTTGGGGCCGGGGTCCGTCGCCAGCGCAGGCCGGCCGTTTCGGCGGCCCGGATCGCCCGGGCGACGTCAGCGGCGGTGCCGGATTGGAAGCGGCCGATCAGGTCGCGGGTGTCGGCCGGATTGCGGCTCTCGAACGTCTCGCCGCCGACCGCATCAACCCACTCGCCGGCGATGAACAGTTGGAACGTCGGGGCATCGACTGCGATCTGGCTCATGCCCGCAGGATACCCGGCGGCCAGGCTGCCGCGCCGTAGGTCGGGCCCTAGACAAGCCGGCCTGCTCGAGCGCGGCGTGAATCGCGACACCGCCGAGCTCGGTGGCCGGCACGTCCTTGAGCCCACCGCCGAACTTGCCGATCGGGGTTCGCCGGGCACTGATGATGAAGACCTGGCCGTTCGGGCCGTCGGGTCGGGATTCGCGATCGGTCATGCCTTCGAATCTACACCGGCACCGGACTCGATCCGGATCGGCGGCTCGTGCCGGATTGGCCCTGGCCCCAGGCCCCAGGTTGGGACGAATTTCGCTGGTGGACGCGTTATCTCCGGGAATCGACGCGGCCGAGCCCGATTGGGTCGGCACGGTGGTTCGTTCGTGCTCAGACGAGCAGGGACCAAGGCCCGCGAGCCGCCAATATCGAGCCCGAGCTCGCGTAGCGCGTCTGGTGGCGACATTCGTCCCAAGTCCACGTGCGCAGGGGCGCGCGGGCCGCGGAGGGGCGACCTAGCGCGGGTAGGTGTGGAAGCCGCGACCGGTCTTCTGGCCGAGGTGGCCGGCGGAGACCAGCTCCTCGAGCATTCGTGGCGGCGCGAAGCGCTCGTCGCCCAGGCCGGCGTGGAGCACCCGCATGACGCCGAGGCAGACGTCGAGGCCGATGAAGTCGGCCAGCTCGAGGGGGCCCATCGGGTGGTTCAGGCCGCGCTTGGCGCCGGTGTCGATGTCGTCGGCGCTCCCCAGACCCTCCTCGAGCGCCCGGATCGCTTCGGCCAGGAACGGCATCAGGATTCGGTTGACGATGAACCCCGGCCGATCGGCGGAGACGATCATCACCCACGGCTTGGCGCCGTCACGCTCGCGGCCGTGCGCTTCCAGCTCACCGACCAGGCCGCGGATCGCCGCTTCGGTCGTGTCCGAGGTGGTCGTGCTCCGGATCAGCTCGACCAGCCGCATGACCGGAACCGGGCTGAAGAAGTGCATTCCGACGAACTGCGGGCGGCGGGCCTCGCTGACCGCGGCCGCCAGGTCGGCGATCGCGATCGAGCTGGTGTTCGAGGCGAAGATCGCCTCGGGCGCGGCCAGCCGATCGATCGAGGACCACAGCGCCTGCTTGACGGCGAGATCCTCGAAGACCGCCTCGATCACGAGGTCGGCACTGTCGACGTCCGCCAGCCGGTCCGTCGGCGTGATCCTGGCAAGGGCCGCGTCGCGGATCGACGGGTCGAGCTGGCCCTTCGCAAGTGCCCGATCCAGGTTGCCCGTGATCCGCTCCCGCCCGGCTACGGCCCGGGCAAGGTCCGGCTCGTACAGCATCACCTGCTTGCCGATCGCCGCATGCACCTGGGCGATCCCGTGGCCCATCAGCCCGGCCCCAGCGACGAAGACGCGCTCGACCGTCATCGCCTGCTCCCTGCCTCGACGCCGACCAGGCCGGCCAGGAGCTCGTCGGCGGCGGTATAGGGATCGATCCGGTGGGCGGCCACGTCGCGCACAGCTGCCTCGCGGGCCGTCGCGCTGCCGGCCTCATCCAGCCGGCGGCCGATCCGGTCGGCCAGCGCGCCGCGAACCTCGGCCTCGGCCCGGGCCAGGCGGGCCGCGCCGTCATCGCGCAGGGCGCCCTCGGCGCGGCGGCGGTCGATCGCAACGAGCAGCTCAGGCACGCCGGCGCCAGTCGCCGCCGTCGTGATCATGACGGGCGGGCCGTGCAGTCCCCCGCGGCCGCCGCCGAGCATCGCCCGGAGCTGGCTCGCCGCCCGCTGCGCGCCGGGCCGGTCGCCCTTGTTGACCACCACCAGGTCGGCGACCTCGAGCAGCCCGGCCTTGATCGCCTGGACCTCGTCGCCCATTTCGGGCGCCTCGAGGACGACCGTCGTGTCCGCCGCGGCGGCCACCTCGACCTCGCTCTGGCCGGTGCCGACCGTCTCGATCATCACGATCTCGAAGCCCACCGCATCAAGCACCGCGCAGGCAGCGCCGGTCGTCGAGGCCAGGCCGCCTGCATGGCCGCGCGCGGCCATCGACCGGATGAAGACATCGCGATCGCCGGCATAGGCCTGCATCCGGACGCGGTCCCCGAGGATCGCGCCGCCCGTGATCGGGCTCGACGGATCGACGGCGACGACGGCCACCGTCCGGCCGGCCGATCGGAGCTCGCCCACGAGGGCCGCGACGAGGGTGCTCTTGCCGGCACCCGGTGGCCCGGTGATCCCCAGCAGGTGGGCCCGCCCGGCCAGCGGATAGAGCGTACGAAGCGCGGCCTCGGCGACCGGCGTCCGGTTCTCGACGGCGGTCAGCAGCTTGGCGAGTGATCGGCGGTCCCCCGCCAGGGCAGTCGAGCACAGCTCGGCGGCGACGCCGGCCGGCGACCTCACGCTATTCGCGCGGTCGGGCGTTCGCCCGGAGGTAGCCGGCCACCTCGGCGATCGTCGTCCCGGGCCCGAAGACAGCACTGACGCCTGCCGCCTGGAGTGCCGGGACGTCGTCGTCGGGAATGATCCCGCCCACGGTCACCAGGACGTCTGCCAGCCCCTCGGCCTTGAGGAGCTGGCAGATCCGCGGAACCAGGGTCATGTGAGCACCCGACAGGATCGACAGGCCGACGATGTCGACGTCCTCCTGGAGCGCCGCCGTGGCCACCATCTCGGGCGTCTGCCGGAGGCCGGTGTAGACGACCTCGAATCCTTCGTCGCGAAGGCCTCGAGCGAGGACCTTCGCGCCGCGGTCATGCCCGTCGAGGCCAGGCTTGGCGATCAGCACCTTGATCGGTCGGTCGGTCATGGACCGATTGTAGGCCGCGGTCAGGCCGCTGAGCGGCCGACCTCGGCGGGACCAGGTGACGACGTCAGAGCGAACGCTGATACGAGCGGAACGTCCTGGTGGCGAACGCCGTCGCGAGAATTGTCAGGCCCACGAGCAAGCCGATCCGAGGCAGGACGAATGACCAGTCCGGGGTTGAAGAAAGGGCGTCGCGCCCGGCTTCGACAGCCCAGTTGACCGGATTGTAGGTGGCAACGGTCGAGATCCAATCGGGCGCCAGCTTGAGAGGCATGAACGCTCCCGACAGGAACGTCAGCGGCAGGGTCAGCAGGGTATTGATCCCGATTACGGATTCGCGCTGGCGCAGGAGCAGGGCCATGGCGTCGGAGAACGACGCAACAATCGCTCCGACGAGCATCGCGCACAGCGTGAGCACGCTGTAGCCGAGCAGACCGCCCGGAAAATGCGCGCCGAGCACGAGGGCCAGCCCACCGATGATCAGGGCCTGGATGGCGAACGAGACGAGCTCATACAGGTTCAACCCGACGATAATCGCGGAGCGATGAATCGGAGTCGCCAGGAGGCGATCCATGATCGAGCGATCGAGGTCCTCGATGATCGACATGCCGCTCCAGCCGCACGAGAACAGGGCGGTCATGACCAGCACGCCGGGCACGAGATAGTCGATGTAGCTGGCTCCAATCGTGAATCCCGGGATCTCAACGACGTTCTTGAACAGGGCGCCAAAGAGCAGCAGCCAGATCACGGGCTGGACAAGATAGATCCCGATGAACCACGGCTGGCGCAGGAAGAAGCGAACGTGGCGCGTGGTCAGGTAGGCGGTCTGGGCAAGGGCGGTCATCGAGTTGCCTCCTGGCTCTCCGGGCGATACGCCCGGCCGGTATGTCGGAGATAGACGTCGTCGAGGGACGGACGGGCGACTGTGACCGAGGCCACCCCAATCCCCGCCGCGTCGAGAGCGGCCAGGACGGTCGGGACGGACCGTGCTCCGTCGTCCGCCCGGGCGCGCAGCGTTCGACCCGAAATCGACGGATCGTGCACCCCGTCGAGCAGCTCGAGCACGGCCGAGGCGTGCCCATCTCGGACGGAGTCACGGAGCTCGACGACGATCGCGTCGCCGCGCAGTTCGGACTTGAGTTCGTCCGGGGTGCCGCGCGCGACGATCTTGCCCCGATCGATGATCGCGACCTGGCCGGCAAGCCGGTCGGCCTCTTCGAGATAGTGGGTCGTGAGCAGGATCGTCAGCCCTTCGGCGGACAGTCGTTGGACCTCGGCCCACAGGTCGGCCCGCGCTTCCGGGTCGAGTCCGGTCGTCGGCTCGTCGAGGAACAGGACCCGTGGTTGATGGATCAGGCCACTTGCCACATCGAGCTTGCGCTGCATCCCGCCCGACCAGGTCTTCACGATCCGCCCGGCCGCGTCCGTCAGGCCGAACCGTGCCAGCAGCTCGTCGACCCGCCGTCGGAGCGCCGCACCCCCCATGCCGTACAGGTGACCTTGCAGGATCAGGTTCTCGCGCCCGGTCGCTTCGGAATCCACCGCGCCGTGCTGGCCGACCAGACCGATCATTCGACGGACTCGGTCTGGCTGACGGGCCACGTCGACGCCCATCACGTGGGCGGTGCCCGAATCGGCACGCGACAGGGTGGTCAGGATCTTGACCGTGGTTGACTTGCCCGCGCCGTTCGGCCCGAGCAGCCCGAAGATGGTGCCGGCCTCCACGTTCAGGCCGATGCCATCGAGAGCGCGCACGTCACCTGGGTATGTCTTGACCAGATCAACAGCATTGATGGCAGCCCCACCGGGGCCTGCGCCGGCGTGCTGCGGGCGATCGAGATTCACGGGATCATGTCCTCCGACGACTGGTCGTATTGACGACTCATCAATTGCGCTATCATGTATCTGCGCAGTGCAGAAGATAGCAACGGGAGTCAATTAATGTCAAGCCATGAAACGAGGCGGACCGAGCTGCTCAACGCGGTCCTGCTCGCGACCCGCAAGATGACCGGCCAGGGGATCCTCTTCAGCCAGGCCGTGGCCGACCGGCTGGGCCTGGCCGTCACCGATGCTGAGGCGCTCGAGCAGCTGACGACGCTCGGTCGGGCGACCGCTGGCCAGATCGCCGAGCTGACCGGCCTGACGACCGGAGCGGCGACCCGGATGATCGACCGGCTCGAGCAGTCGGGCTTCGTCCGACGCGCGGCCGACCCGGCCGACCGACGGCGCGTGATCGTCGAGCCGATCCTTGAGCGCGTCCGCGACGTGGAGGAGCAGTATGCCGCCCTGCGCGCCGCGACCCAGAGCGCGATCGAGAGCTACTCGGAGGCCGACCTCGACCTGATCCGCGGCTATCTCGAGCAGGCCCTCGAGGCCGGACGGACGGTGGCCGCCGAGCTGGCCCAGGCGCGGACGAGCGCGGGTCATGACAGCTCGTCCGTCGCGGCCCTGGGGGCGGCCACGAGTGGCCGGCTGGTCTTCGTGTCGGGTGCCCCGTACGTCATGTTGCGCGGAGACCGCAATCTCGGCTCGCTCTACCGGGCCCAGTTCCGGGGGGCGATCCCCAAGGTCCGCGTCCGCGACGGCACGGTGACGGTCCGCTATGGGCGGCTGTCGTGGTTCGAATGGCGTGCCCAGATCGCCGGTCAGCTGCTGGAGGCGTCGGCCCACTGGCGCGACGACCGGGCGGACATTGCCCTCAACGCCGACCTGCCGTGGGCCATCGAGCTCCGCGGCGGCGTCTCGCGCCTTACCGCCGACCTGGCCGAGCTCGAGCTTGCGAGCCTCGAGGCGACCGGCGGAATCAGCAAGGTCGACCTGAACCTGCCCTCGCCCCGGGCGCTCGTGCCCATCCGGATCGGCGGCGGTGCGAACGATCTTGCCCTTCACCGACCGGCGGGCACGGCCATCCGGCTATCGGTCCGCGGTGGGGTAAACAAGGTGACGGTCGATGGGCAGCGGATCCACGGTCGCGGCGACGTGACCTTCGAGGGCGATGGCCCGATTCGGATGGCCGGAGAAGTTGCCTTCGAGACGAAGGGCTTCGGCTCCTCCTCGCAACGCTACGAGATCGAGCTGACCGGCGGCGCGAACCGCCTCAGCATCGACACGAAGTAGCCGCCGGCCACCGCACCCAGCACACGCTCAGCGCCGGTTGTCGCCTCGCTCGAGGTGGGCGAGGAACTCGTCGCGTGACCGTTGGCTCCGCCGGAACTGGCCCAGGACGGCGCTCGTGACCATCGTCGTCCCGCCCTTGCGCACCCCGCGCATGGCGGTGCACAGGTGCTGGGCCTCGATGACGACCCCGACGCCGAGTGGCTCGATCGTCTTCATCAGGAAGTCGGCGACCTCCTGGGTCAGGCGCTCCTGGACCTGCAGGCGGCGGGCATACATCTCGACGATCCGGGGGATCTTCGAGAGGCCGATGACGCGATCTCTGGGCAGGTAGCCGACCGCGGCCGTCCCGAAGAAGGGCAGGAGGTGGTGCTCGCACAGCGAGTAGAACTCGATGCCCTTTACCACCACCATCTCGCTGTAGTCGACGGCAAAGACTGCCCCGTTCATCAGGCGGTCGGGGTCGACGTGATAGCCCGCCGTCAGCTCGTGGTACATCCTGTGGATCCGCTCGGGCGTCCGGCGCAAGCCCTCCCGATCGGGGTCCTCACCGATCTCGGCAAGGATGTCGCGCACGGCGTGCTCGATCGGATCGGGGCCGCGCGAGGACTCGATCGCCTCGGAGTCGACCCACGCCGGCTCGCCGATATCGGTCTCGATCTCGGAAACGATCGACCGGACGTGGTCGGGCAGAGTGGGCATCGATCGCGGCTCCTGAGCGTGGGCCGCGATCGTACCCCGAACCTCAAGCGGCCGACGATCAGCCCTCGGCGGGCGGCAGGATCAC
>PNAZ01000081.1:0-15756 GCA_003169655.1 Chloroflexota bacterium | reverse complement strand
ACCACGACCAGCCAGATCCCGGCCGAGGCGAGCGCCTGGCCGATGCCCAGGAGGGCCGAGCTGGCCTGGTCGAGCTGTGCGCCGGGATCCCAGCCGCGGGAGGTCTCGACGGTCGCGGGCGTGGGCGGCAGCGCGTACAGGACACTCAGGGTGGCCAGGCTGGCCTGGTCCTTGAGATGGGCCTGCTGGGTGCTCAGCTGCTCGATCTGGCCCTGGACGTCGCTCAGCTGCGATTCGACGTCGAGCACGTCGGCGATCTTCGTCGCCCGGGCCATGATCGCCTGGAGGGCGGCCTCGGTCGTCTTGAGGTTGTCGATCCGGGCGCCGAGGTCGAGGACCTGGCCGGTCACCTCCTGGGCGTTCGACTTGGCCGAGTCGACCTTGGTGGCGATCCCTTCGATTGCGTCGACGGCATCCTGCCAGCGGGCCACCGGGATCCGGTAGGTGACCGAGGCCATCTGCTGGTCGCCCTGGTTGGACTGGTCGGAGTCGCTCACGTAGCCGCCCATCCCGGTGATCGCGGTTCGCACCTGGAGCATGGCCGGATCGATCTTGGCGACCTCGATCGAGATCGAGCCGGTGCGCACGATNNTACGTGTTCGGGTCGACGGCCTGGCTCGTGGTCGTCGATGGTGGCGCCGACGCACTGCCATCGGACACGCCGCCCGCCGACAGATCGGCCGGCGCCGAGGAGGCCGCCGGGAAGGCTCCGCCAGCGTCCGGTGTGATGGCCTGGCCCTCCGGCACCTGGGGCGCGGCGCCGGCCGAACTGCCCGAACAGGCCGCCAGGGCCACGATCATTGCCGCCGCCCCAACCGATAGGGCCGTCCAGCGCCGGGCCGCGAATCGGGTCGTCATGAGATTGCTCCCCTGCCGCCGATTCCAGAGGATCGGCTCAGGGTCAGGACGGCGTCAGGACCCGTTCGGTTCCATGGCCGCGGCGAGGATCGCGGCGCTGACCTCGGCCGGCCGATAGCGCATCAGGTTGTGGCCGGCGTCCGCCAGGTCGATCACCCGGATCGGGGCCAGGCCGGCGACTCGGCGGGCCTGATCGAGCTCATCGAGCCGGGCCGAGCGGCCGGCTCGGTCATCGCTGCCGGCCAGCAGGACCGTCACCGGCGCAGTCAACTCGCTCAATGTGGTCAGCGGCTCGTACGTGAACATCGCCTCGACCGAGGCGGCCAGCGCGTGGGGCCGGATCGCCGGCACGACCTTGCCGGCCGGCACCTCGACGACCGTGGTCCGGGCCGCCTGCTCCTGGTCAGCATCCCAGCTCGCCGGATCGAAGTCGCGCCGATCGGCGAGGTAGGCGGTCATCGAGCTGAAGATCCCAGGTGGCTCTTCAAGCTCGCGCAACCACTCGTCGGGCGTCATCCCCGTCTCGGCCGCCAGGTCCTGCCAGCCGCCGTCGACGAGGACGAGCCCGGCGCAGCGGGCGGCCAGCCGTCCGGCGGCCCAGGCCGCGACGATCGCGCCGTAGCCGTGCCCCGCGAGGACCACCCGTGACGTCGATTCCGGCAGCAGCCCGGCGCCCTCGGCCACGGCCACGACATCGTCGCCGAGCTGGTCCTGGGTGTAGCCCGACGTCGGGGCGTCGGACAGGCCGTGTCCGCGCAGGTCGATCGCCACGGTGCGGACGGCTCGGGCCAACCGCCGGGCGACGGGTGCCCAGGCCCAGGCGGTTGCGCTCAGGCCATGGACCAGGAGGACGGCCGGGCGATTCGCTGTGCCCAAGGGCGGTCCGCCCCAGTCCAGGAAATGGATCCGCTCGCCAGGCACGATCTCGACCAGGAAGCCCTCGGGCTCCGTCCGGGCGGAGTTCGCGTCCATCGGCCCTAGGATACGGGCCTGATGCCCAAGCACCGGCGCGGGAGTCGCGCGGCCCGTCCCCCCTCGCAGGTTCTGCCCACGGCCCTGCCGGCGGGCGCCCGCCCACCGTCGTTCGAGCGGCTCGTCGAGCAGGCGCTCGCCGGGATCCCCGATCGATTCCGGCCGGCCCTGCGCGACGTGGCGATCGTGATCGAGGACGAGGCGTCCGACGAAGAGCTGGAAGCCGGCCGGGTCCGACCCGGCGGCGAGCTCTACGGCCTGTACCAGGGCGTGCCCCGGACGGCCTGGGGCGCCGACCTGGCGATCGTGCCCAACAAGATCAGCCTCTTCCGGCTGCCCCTCGAGGCCGACTTCCCGGATCCCGGGCGCCTGGCGATCGAGGTCCGCCGGACGGTGATCCATGAGCTCGCCCACCACCTGGGCATCGACGACGACCGCCTCGACGAGCTCGGCTTCGATTAGGCCCCGGGCAGCGCGCTGGCCCCGGCAAAGAACTCGCCGATCCGACTGACCTCGACGTTGCCACCCGACGCCACCACGGCGACACGATCGCCGTTCCGGAGCGGGATCCGGCCCGCCAGCAGCGCTGCGAGCGCGGCGGCCCCCGCCGGCTCGAAGACCTGCTTCATCCGCTCCGCCGCGAAGCGCATCCCGGCCATGATCAGCGGATCGTCGAGCAGGACGATCCCGTCCACGTACTGGCGGACCATCGCCAGGGTCCACCGCCCGGCGAACGGCGCACCGAGCCCGTCGGCAATGCTCACCGGCTGGATCTGGACCACCTCGCCCTGTTCGAGTGCGAGGGACATCGCGTTCGACCGCTCCGGCTCGACGCCGTACACGCGAACACCGGGGCGGGACTCCTTGAGGGCGGCCGAGACGCCGGAGATCAGGCCCCCACCACCGATCCCGGCGACCACCACGTCGACCTCGGGCAGGTCATCGAGGATCTCCAGCCCGATCGAGCCGTGGCCGGCGATCACGAACGGATCGTCGAACGGATGACAGTAGGTCAGCCCGCGGACGTCGCGCACGCGCTCCATCTCGAGGAGTGCCTCTCCGACGTCGGCGCCGTGCAGGATCACTTCGGCGCCGTATCCGAGGCAGGCATCGACCTTCGACCGGACGGCGGCCGCCGGCATCACGACCGTCACTGGCACGCCTGCCGTGCGGCCGGCCCACGCATACGCCTGGGCGGCGTTGCCGGCCGAGAGCGTGATGATCCCGCGGGTCCGCTCGTCGGCCCTGAGCGACGCGATCTTCCAGGTCATGCCCCGGGGCTTGAACGAGCCGGTCTTCTGGAGGTGCTCCGCCTTCAGGTAGATGCGCCCGTCGGCCGGCAGGATGCCGGTCGCCGCCTCGACGAAGCGCGCCGCCGTCTCCGAGCTCAGGAGCGGGGTCTGATGGACCTTCGCGGCCACGACGGGTCGGGCCTCCTGGATCTGGGCAAGACTGACGATGTGCTCGGGCATGCCGGGGAGTATGTCAGGACCGGGACGTGAGGCGCGCCGGCCGGCGCGCTACTTCGCCAGCCGCTTGTAGCGGATTCGATGAGGCTGGTCGGCTGCCGTCCCCAGCTCACGATGGCGGAAGGCCTCGTAGTCGCTGAAGTTGCCCTCGAACCAGCGCACCACACTGTCGCCCTCGAAGGCCAGCACATGGGTCGCAATCCGGTCCAGGAACCATCGGTCGTGGCTGATCACAACGGCACAACCCGGGAATGATTCCAGGCCGCTCTCGAGGGCCCGCAACGTGTCCACGTCCAGGTCGTTGGTCGGTTCGTCCAGGAGCAGGACGTTGCCACCCGACTTCAGGACCTTGGCCAGGTGGACCCGGTTCCGCTCGCCACCCGACAGCTTGCCGACGGACTTCTGCTGGTCGGTGCCTCGGAAGTTGAAGCTCGAGACGTAGGCCCGGGCCGGCAGCTCACGTGGACCGACCTTGATGAACTCGTTGCCGCCGCTGATCTCCTCATAGACGGTCCTGTCCGCCTGGAGGTCGTCCCGGCTCTGGTCGACGTAGGCCAGCTGGACCGTGTCGCCGATCGTGATCCGGCCGCCGTCGGGGGTCTCCTGACCAACGATCATCCGGAAGAGGGTGGTCTTGCCGGCCCCGTTGGCGCCGATGATCCCGACGATCCCGGCCCTGGGCAACGAGAACGTGAGGTCGTCGATCAGAAGCTTGCTGCCGAAGGCCTTGCGCAGGTCCTTGACCTCGATGACCGTTTCGCCCAGGCGCGGCCCGGGCGGGATCGCGATCTCCAGCTCGCGGACCGAGCTCTTCGCGTCATTGGCCTCGGCCAGCAGCTTCTCGTAGGCGCCGAGACGCGCCTTGCCCTTCGCCTGACGGGCCTTGGGCGCCAGGCGGACCCATTCGAGCTCCCGGGCGAGCGTTCGCTGCCGAACGTCACCGGCGCGCTCCTCGCCCGCGAGCCGGGCCAGCTTCTGCTCGAGCCAGCTCGAGTAGTTGCCCTCGAACGGGATCCCCCGGCCGTGGTCGAGCTCGAGGATCCATTGGGCGACGTTGTCGAGGAAGTACCGGTCGTGGGTGATCGCCACGACCGTCCCCGAGTACTCCTGCAGGAAGCGCTCCAGCCACTCGACGGACTCGGCGTCGAGGTGGTTGGTCGGCTCATCGAGAAGGAGCAGGTCCGGGTGGCTGAGCAGCAGCCGGCACAGGGCGACCCGCCGCTTCTCTCCGCCGGACAGAGTCCGGACGTCGGCGTCGTCGGGCGGACAGCGCAGGGCGTCCATCGCGATCTCGACGTTGCGCTCCAGGCTCCAGGCATCGGTCGCCGCGATCCGGTCCTCAAGGGCCGCCTGCTCCCTGCCGATCGCGTCGTAGTCGGCGTCGGGTTCGGACCAGCGGGCCATCACCGCGTTGTAGGCCTCGATCAGCGCCTGGACCTCGCCCACCCCGTCGAGGACGTTGCCCTTGACGTCCTTGGTCGGATCGAGTTCCGGCTCCTGGGCCAGGTAGCCGACCGTGAATCCCGGTGTCAGGCGGGCTTCACCACTGAATCCGTCGTCGAGGCCGGCCATGATCTGCAGCAGGCTGGACTTGCCCGCTCCGTTCGAGCCGATGACACCGATCTTGGCGCCCGGGTAGAAGGAGATCGAGATGTTCTCGAGCACGGTCCGGTCGGGGGGGTAGTGCCGGGCAAGCTTGTAGGTCGTGTAGATGAACTCGTGGGGCATCGCTCAAGGGTAACGGGCGCCGCCCGAACGGAGACACTTGCGCGCTTGCGCAACAAGGTGATATAGTCGATCCGTGGAACAAACGAAACCATCATCCGACCTCGAGCGACAGCGCTTTGCTGCCGTCGGCCGCGCCTTGGCTGATCCCAAGCGGCTGTGCGTCCTGGAGTGTCTCGCCCGTGGGGAGCAATCCGTCGGTGACCTTTCCAGTCAGGTCGGCTGCCAGGTCCCGAACATGAGCCAGCATCTCGCCGTCCTCCGCAGCGCCGGGCTCGTCACGACCCGGCGCGAGGGCACCACCATCTATTACCGCCTTTCGGACCCGCGCGTCCTCGAGGCCTACCAGCTCATTCAGACGTTTGCCCGCTAGCAGGCGGGAGAAAGGATCGTGGCCCGCAATGGCCGAGATCAAGGCAGTCACCGACGCGACATTCGACGAAATGGTGATCAACAACGAGCGGCCCGTCGTGGTCGACTTCTGGGCCACCTGGTGCGGACCGTGCAAGATGGTCGCCCCGGAGATGGAGAAGATCGCCGCCAAGTACGACGGCACTGTTGACGTGGTCAAGGTCGACGTCGACGCCAACCCGAGCCTCTCCCAGAAGTACGGGATCATGAGCATCCCTACGATCGCGTTCTTCCGGCCGGGCCAGCAGCCGATGGGCGTCGTTGGCTTCCGGCCGATGGAGCAGCTCGAGCAGCAGTTCGGGCTGGCGAGCTTCAGCAAGCCGGCCGCCCCGGTGGAGCCCGCCGCAAGCTGACGACAATCGGCGTCCCTCGCGGACGCCCACTCACAGCGAACCCCGTTCGATCGCCGAACGGGGTTCCTCGATTCCCGGACTCGGGGGTCCGCGAGGCTTTGCGCCTTCGAGGGCCCGGCCCGTTCTGACAGATTCCACCCGGAGCGGCGCAATGGCCGGGTTTGGGGCTCCCAAAACGGTCGTTCGAGCCAGGTCCAAGCCAAACCACGCACGGAATCGGCCTCGGGCGGCTCGAATCGAGTCTGATCGTGACACGACTCGGCCATACGGCGGCTGGGGGCGGAATCTGTCAGAACCTCGGCGGCGGGACGATCCGACAAAGGCGCCCGGACTCGCCCCACTTGGGACGAATGTCGCCATGAGACGCACTAGCTGGGAATTCGGCCGACCGGAGACCCCGGAGCGGATCAGCGAGAGCGTGGCCCGTGCACGAATGCGCGCCCACAGGGGGCGCCTCGCCACGAGCAGGGGCGGAGACGCGCCACTAACGCGTCTGGCAGCGACATTTGTCCGAACCTTGGGCGAGGCCGCAGACCGACCGCGGGCTCAGGCCGGCGCCGCGGCGACCCAGCCTGTGCTGAGAAGGCGTCGGCGCTCAGGCCGCCGAAGCGGCTGCGGCGAGGACCGCGGCGAGGTCGGCCGTGTGCGCCGCGTAGTGGTCCGTCGTCTGGTTGAGGAAGAAGTTCTCGTACTCGGTGTTCTTCAACCAGCGCGTCTCGGGCACGACCGTCAGGTAGCCGCGCAGCTCGCCGGGGATCAGCCGGAAGCGGGATCGGACCTCGTCCATCGGCAGGGCTAGCCCCGCGATGCGGATCTCCTCGTTCCACGCGTCCCCTCGCGCGTCCCAGTCGATGTCGGACTGGACCTTGGTCTCGCTCGTCTCGCGCAGGGCCAGCTCGCGGGCAACCGCCAGAGCCACTTCCTGCCAGTAGGTCAGGTGGGCCATCAGGTCCCGGCCGGACCAGCCGTGGGCACCCCCGAGCGGGCCGGCCAGGTCCGCATCGGACAGGTCGAGGAGCGCCTCGAATGGCAGCCAGGCCGCGCGCTCGTCTTCCAGGAACTCGAGGGCGTCTGCGTACATGCCCAGATGGTACTCGGGCGGCGGCCCAGCGCTGCCCGGACGGCGGCGGGCAGGCCGCCCCGGCTCAGACCGCGACCGGCTCGCGGTACTCGCCGAAGACCTGGCGCAGGACCGCGCATTGCTCGCCGAGCGTCGCATACGCCTCGGCGCAGCGCACGAAATGGGGCATCAGGTTGGTATCGGAGGATCCGGGTCGGGAGGCGGCCTCGCGCAGGCCGGCCAGGGCGGCCTCGACGACCGATGCGTCCCGCTGGCGGCGCGTCCGGGTGAGTCGATCAAGCTGGCGGCGTTTCGATTCCTCGGAAACCTCGAGCAACGGGATCGCCAGTCGCTCGTCCGGATCGACCTGGCTGTTGACGCCCACGATCGTCCGTTCGCCCGCGTCGAGCTCGCGCTGGAAGCGGTAGGCGGCATCGGCAATCTCCCGCTGGGGATAGCCCTCGGCGATCGCCTGGACCATCCCGCCCCGCCGGTCGATCTCGTCNNGACTCCTCGGCAATGATCTGCTGCTGGCGGAGGGCGAGCAGGGCCGCCTCGGCCGAGGGCACCGCCCAGGCTTCGTCGTAGGCGTCGGTGTGCAGTGACTGGGTCCCGCCCAGGACCGCGGCCAGGGCCTGGATCGCCACTCGGGTCAGGTTGTTGAGCGGCTGCTGGGCGGTCAGGCTGACACCGGCGGTCTGGGTGTGGAAGCGCATCCAGGTCGAGCGCTCGTTCTCGGCCTGGTAGCGCTCGGTCATCAACCGGTACCAGATCCGGCGAGCCGCCCGGAACTTGGCGATCTCCTCGAAGAAGTCGCTGTGGCTGTTGAAGAAAAAGCTGAGGCGCGGGGCGAAGTCGTCGATCCGCAGGCCGCGCCGCAGGCATTCCTCGACGTAGGCCATCCCGTCGGCGATCGTGAAGGCCAGCTCCTGGACGGCCGTCGAGCCCGCTTCGCGGATGTGGTAGCCGCTGATCGAGATCGTGTTCCAACGGGGCAGCTCACTGGTCCCGAACTCGATCGTATCGGTCACCAGCCGGATCGACTGGGCGGGTGGGAAGAGGAACTCCTTCTGGGCCACGAACTCCTTGAGGATGTCGTTCTGGAGGGTGCCCTCCAGGGCCGCGCGCGGCACACCCCGCTTCTCGGCCGCGGCGATGTACATCGCCCAGATCGGCGCGGCCGGTGAGTTGATCGTCATCGAGGTGCTGATCCGCTCGAGCGGCAGGTCGGCCAGCAGGACCTCCATGTCGGCCAGGCTGCTGACCGCGACGCCGCATGTCCCGAACTCGCCCTCGGCCTCCGGGTCGTCGGTGTCGTAGCCGTACAGGGTGGGCATGTCGAAGGCGATCGACAGCCCGGTCTGGCCGGCCGCGAGGAGCTGCCGGAACCGGGCGTTGGTGTCCTCGGCCGCCCCGAAGCCGGCGAACATCCGCATCGTCCACAGCCGGCTGCGATAGGCCGTGGGATGGATCCCCCGGGTGAACGGGGGCTCGCCCGGCAGGCCGATGTCGCGGAGCGCATCGAAGCCATCCCAGCGACCCGCGTGCAGGGGCTCGCCGAGGTGATCGACCGCGGTCGGGCCGCCCGGCCCCGCACCCTCTCCGTCGGATCCCTCGGCCCAGCTCCATGGCCCGTAGAGCCGCTCGACCTCGACGTCGCTGATCGTGCTGAATCCGGTCCGCCGCTCAGGGGCCCGTTCGAGAGCCTCGCCGAGGCGCCGATCCTGCCAGGCACGTCGGCGCGCTGACCACGTCATGGGCGCGACTCTAGCACGGGATTCGGGCCGCTCAGCGGAACGCTGCCAGGGCGACCTGCAGGTCGGGCTCGTGGATGTTCGAGGTGATCACGACCCGCATCAGCCCCGGCTCGCCAGCGGGCCACACGACCACGTCCTGGGCGTAGTCGTCGTTCTCGATGTCGTCGCGCATGCCGGCCAGCCCGTTGACTGTCACGTTGGTCGTCTTGAGGCTGTGGACCTTCGGCGCGTTCGCCGCGCCGCTGGTATACGACTCGAGGACGTTGGCGACGGTCAGCCCGTCGGCCGACATCAGGGTCAGCTGGATCCCCGAGCCGCCGCCCTGATTCCAGACTGCGCTGGCGAAGTGGGTCTCGTGGATTCCCAGCGCATACAGCGTTCCGAGCGTGTTCGCCGAGCACAGCCGGCCGGACACGAGGCTCGTCGGCGCGACCCCGGCCAGGATCGTCGGGAGGCCGGCCTCGAGATCCGGATAGGCGCCCTTCATGACCTGGCTGTCGGCGCCGTTGCAGGGCTTCGAGGGATCGAACGAGCCGACCGGGGTGGCATCGTCGACGCAGGCGGCCAGCAGGATGGCAAGGCCGAGCAGGGCAGCCAAACGGACGGCCGAGGAACGAAGGGTCATCGCGGCGAGGATACGACGAGGCCTCCCGGACCGCCTGGAGGCACTATCGTCGGCGGGCATGGTCGAGCCAACGTCCCCGTTCAAGCCAACGTCCCCGTTCAAGCTGCGCACCGGCCCGCTGCCGGCCACGGCCGATGTCGTGATCATCGGCGCCGGCGTGATCGGCTGCGCGACCGCGTTCTACGCCACGGCCGCCGGCCTGCGGACGGNNGGCGGTCCACGCACGGGCCCTCATCGCCGTGGTGCGCGCACCGGTACCTGTGTCCATGGAGTGGTGCGTCCGTGCGCCCGACCAAGGGCTCTGGCCGGACTGGACGGATAGGCCATGGTGTCCCGAATGAGGGCGTCGTACCTTGGCGGCACGCCGTCGAGCGAGCCATCCGGGGAAGGAACCCGGGGCGTCGGTCACGGATCAGGGATCAGTCGAGTCTCATCTACAGGACGGTCCAACGGCCTGGCCAATGACCGTCAACGAGGCAACGACCTTCCGGATCACGAATCGAGCAACCATGAGCAATCGGCCAGCGGGCCTGGGGACTTGCGACCGACGGTAGGCATCATCGCCACTTCATCTGATCGAAGCGATCGACTTCCGGGGGGCACCGCCGGAATCGATCGCTTTTCATGTTTCCCGCCCGCCGGTTCCCGCCTGATCAGTCGCTGGTCGGCCGCAGGACGTGGCTCTCGCGGGTTCGCCGGACGATCCCCCGCCGATCCAGCTCCGTGCGCACGACCCGGGCGGCGGCGACCAGCTCAGGGTCACGGGTGATGGTGCCCGAGACCCAGTCGATGTAGCTCGGCTCGAAGGCCGCGATCTGGCCGAGGGTGTGTCCGTGAAACTTGCCGAACGGCATCTCGGTCGCCAGGGCCACCTCGAGGTCGGGCACGGCCGGCGCCCGGAAGTTGCGCTGGCGGCCGCGGCGGAGCGGCCCGGTCGGAGTCGAGGCACGGCGCGGACCCAGGTTGGACGCTCGGTGCTGGCGGGCTGGCTGGCCCAGCGAACCGTGCCGGCCCGGCCCGCCTGCCGGGTTCGTGGTCCGGTTCCGGGTGTAGAGCATCTCGGTCGTGTCCAGATGAGCGGTGACCGGCCGCGTCGGCCGCGGCGGCGGCGGTCCGCCCCGGCGAGCGCCCGCTTCTTCGAACGGGGCGCCGGCTTGGCCGGCCGCCGGGCCGCCTCGGGTTCCGTTCCGATGTTCGCGTTCGGGCGAGCCACCATCTCGCAGCCGCTCGTAGGCCGCGTTGATCTCGACCATCCGGGCCGTCGCCGCCCGGGCCGCGACCTGGTCGCCGGCATTGAGGTCGGGATGGTTGGCCCGGGCCAGGCGTCGCCAGGCAGCCTTGACCGCCGCCGGCGACGCATCGAGGCTGACGCCCAGGACGATGTGCGGATCGCGCTTCTTCACGCCTCGAGTCTAGCGGCGCGGGCGTCGGAGCCCGCCACTCCCGCCCGGCTTGACAGGATCAGGCGGGCGTCGTCCCATTGGTTCGTGTCCAAGCTCCACCGCGCCGGCGCCGCCGCAGCGCTGGCTGCCCTGCCGGTAGCCCTCGCCTACCGCTTCAGCCAGGTCTATCGGGTCCGGGCGGGATTCCCACAGCGCCGACCGCCGGCCTTCACGCCGGCTGACTTCGGGCTGCTTTTCGAGGAGACGGTCGTGCGCTCGCCGGGTGGTGACCTGCCGGCCTGGTTCATCCCGGCCCGCGGCGGTGCTCCGGGGCCCGGGGTCGTCCTGGTCCACGGCTGGGACTCCGCCCGGGACCGGATGCTGGCCAACGTCGAGTTCCTGCACGCCGCGGGCCTCCATTGCCTGACCTTTGATGTCCGCGGCAACGGCGCCAACCCGGCCGAGTCGCTGCCGGTCAGCGCCGGCGAGTTCGGGGCCGACGCACTGGCCGGCTTCGCCACCCTGCTTGCCCGGCCGGAGGTCACGGTCGGCGGCATCGTGGGTCACTCGATGGGCGCGATCGGGGCCCTCCTGGCGGCTGCGGCGGACCCGCGGGTCGCCGCGGTGGTCGCCTCATCGACACCGTCGGATCCGCGCCGGCTGGTCCGCGAGACGTTCAAGCTGGCCGGCTTGCGCCTACCCGCGCCGATCGCCACGCCGCTGAGCTGGCTGACGACGGCCGAGTTCCTGCGCCAGCGCGGCCACCGCGTGCGCGACATCAGCGCCGCCGAGGCAATCGCGGCATACCGCGGCCCGATCCTGCTGGTCCACGGCGAGCTCGACCAGGTGATTCCAGTAGCCCACGCCGAGCGCCTGCGCAGGGTCGCGGTCGCCGCCCGGGGTGGTGACGCGACGAACGTCGAGCTGGTCCTGATCCCCGACGGCGGCCATACCTGGCTGTATGAGAGCGAGCTCTACCGCCGCGAGATCGCGGCCTTCCTGGCACGCTCGCTCGACGGGCCACTCGATCCTGCGGCCGCGGCCGACGCTGCCGGCGCGCTGGTCGTCAGCCGGCTCCCCGAACCGGAAGGCTCGCTCGTCGGCAACCGGACCCAGGGCGCGGTGGCGGCGATCCTGGTCGGCGCCTCGAGCGTCAGCGGGCCGGGCGACGAGTGAGCTCGGTCTGGGAGGCGGTCCGGACCAAGCGCGCGATCCGGCGCTTCGCTGGCCGGCCGCTCGAGGCGGCCCACCTCGAGCGGATCCTTGACGCCGGCCGCCGGAGCGGCAGCTCAAAGAACCTCCAGCGCTGGTCGTTCATCGTCTGCCGGGATCGGGCCCACCTGCTCGAGCTGGCCAAGGTCGGACCGTATTCCCTCCACCTGGCCGGCGCCGCAACGGCAATCGCCCTGGTCACACCCGATCCGCGCGGGCCGGAGGCGCCCCTGTCGATCCTGTTCGACCTGGGCCAGGCCGCGGCCAACATGATGCTCGTCGCCTGGGAGCTCGGGATCGGCAGCGTCCCGGCCACGGTCTACGACGAAGGACTCGCACGGTCGCTGCTCGGCTACCCGCCCGACCGCTACTGCGAATACCTGCTGTCGTTCGGCTACCCGGCCGATCTGGCCGACTTGCAGGCGCCACCGAAAGCAGGCGGTCGGGCTGCCCTCGGCGACCTGGTCCACGAGGAGCGCTGGTAGGACGCCAGGCGGGGTGTCACTGCCACTTGAAGAAGCGCGACGAGATCCCGAAGCAGATCACGGTCCAGCCGATCAGCACCGCGAAGCAGAACCACAGCGGCGAGAAGGCCGTGCCGTTGACCATCACCTGGCGCAGGGCGTCGGAGAGATAGGTCAGGGGCAGGAAACGGGCCACGACCTGGAGCGGCTGGGGCATTTGGTCGATCACGAAGAACGTGCCCGACAGGAACATCAGCGGGAACTGCACGACGCTGGTCATGCTGTTGGCGGCGTCCTCGGTCGGCGCGAACGACGCGATCACGTAGCCGAGCGAGATGAAGGCCAGGGCGCCGAGCACGACCAGGCTGCCCAGCAGGATCAGGCTGCCGGTCACCTGCAGGCCGAAGAGCGCGGTGCCGACCGCCACGATGATCAGGGTCTGGATGATCCCGATGATCAGGCGCATCACCACGTTGCTGCCCACCAGCTGCCAGCGGTGGATCGGAGTGGCACTCAGCCGCTTGAGGATCTTCTTCTCGCGGTCGGCGACCAGCGGAATCGCGGCGAAGACCCCCAGCTGCATCAGGGCCATGCCCAGGATGCTCGGCACCAGGTAGCTGATGATGTTGAGGTTCTGGGTCTGGATCGTGGTCACGGTCGCTGACACGATCGGCGGGCGGCCGCCCTGGTTGACCGCCCCCAGGACGCCGGCGACAACCTCCTGGACGATCCCACCCGTTGTGGCCTGGGTTGGATCGGTGACGACGGTGACGGTGGCAGGTGCCGCGGGTGTCGCGCCGCCCGCCTGGGCTGCGGCGACCGACGCGCCGTAGCCCTGGGGGACCTCGATGATCGCGTCGACCTTGCCCGTCTTCATCTGGTCGGTGGCCGTCGACAGGTCCTCGTCGGTCAGGACGACCTCCTTGATCGAAGCGAACGAGGCCCGCAGTGCGGCGGATCCCGACGACGAGTCGGAGTCGACCCAGGCCAGCTTGAGGGACGTGCTGCCACCCTGGAAGATCAGGCCGAACAGGACCACGAAGATGAGCGGGAAGGCAAAGGTCCAGAACAGGGCCGCGCGGTCCCGGACGAAGCTCCGGATGTTGGCGATGCTGAGCTGAATGAGCGCCTGCATGTCGCTTGCCGTCAGTCGCGCAGCGCTCGACCGGTCAGGTCAAGGAACAGGTCTTCGAGCGTCGGCCGGCGGATGCCGAGATTGCCCGGCTCCACGCCGAGCGCCTCGGTCAGGGCCAGGACGCCACCGATCGTGGCCGGCACATCCTGGGTGTAGAGGACGGTCTCGCCGTCGTCGTGCTTGATCGATTCGACGCCGGGCAGGGCAGTCAGCTGATCGTCGGTCAGGGCGGCGATCTCGTCGAAGCGGACCGAGCGGTCCTTGAAGCGCTTGGCGACCAGGTCATTGACGGTCCCCAGGGCCAGGATCCGGCCGTGGTCCATGATCGCCAGCCGGTCGCACAGGACCTCGGCCTCTTCCATGTAGTGGGTCGTCAGCAGGATCGTCTTGCCCTGGGCCTGGAGCTTCTGGACCAGGTCCCACAGGGCGCGCCGAGCCGCCGGGTCGAGGCCGGTGGTCGGCTCATCGAGGAAGATCACCTCGGGGTCGTTGACCAGGGCCAAGGCCACTGCGAGCCGCTGGCGCTGGCCGCCCGACAGCTGCCGGGTCTGGGCCGTCTTGCGCTCGCCCAGGTCGAGGAAGTCGATCAGCTGGTCGGTCGGCAGGGAGCGCTTGTAGAAGCTGCGGAACAGGTCGAGGACCTCGACGACGGTCAGCTTGGGATACAGCTCGGCGGTCTGGAGGGTGACCCCGACCCGCTGCTTGAGGTCGTCCGGGTTGCGAGCGACGTCGATGCCCAGGACCTCGAGCTGGCCCGAGTCGGGCGCGCGCAGGCCCTCGAGCATCTCGACGGTCGTCGTCTTGCCCGCGCCGTTCGGGCCGAGCAGGCCGAAGATCTCGCCCGGGGCCACGTCGAACGAGACCCCGTCCACGGCCTGGACCGCGCCGTAGCGCTTGCGGACGTCGATGACCCGGACCGCGGGGACACCCGCCGACCGAGCGGCGGCGCCAGAGGGCCCCGCTCCCGGCAGGCTCGTGTTCATCGTCGTCATCGGCGCATCTTCGCACGGCGGCCCGCAGCCGGGGTCAGAGCAGGTCGCTGGGTCGTTCGGCGGCCTGCTCCGCCGCCAGGTCCGGCCCGATCTCGGGCGCCGGGGCGCCGCTCTCGAGGTAGGAGCGGACGGCCGTTTCCAGTCCGACGTCGCGGCCGGCCTGCTCAGAGAGCAGCCACTTGTGCTCGAGCACGTCGCAATACGACTGGATGATGTCGCGGTCGGGCCCCACCACAGCGGCGAGTCGGGCGGTGGTCGGCCGGAACACCTCGGCCAGCCAGCGCCGGGCGCCCTCGGCCCGATCGATCGGGCGCACCTCGAACCACTCCAGCCAGCTCCGATACTGGCGGAGGTCGTTCATCAGGATCTTGGCCTGGCCCTCGAGGACCACCAGGCCGGTCCGCCGTTCGAGCTCGCGGGCGTGGAAGCGGCGGGTCGTGACCGCGACCCGGAAGCGGAGGCGTCCGCCGGGGCCCGGCTCGAGCTCGATCTCATCGATCGCGAAGCCGAGCTCGTTCAGGCGGCGCACCCGGGCCTCGACGGCGTAGCGGTCCCCAGGCGCCAGCTCGACCTCGGCGTGGAGCTCCTCCCACAGCTGGCGGTAGCGGCTCTGGACGCTCTCGGCTTCGCGGATCGCGTCGTCGTAGTCCTGGCCGGTCGGGTCGTCCCGCCGGGCGAAGGCGGCCAGGTCGGCCAGGCCGAAGGCAACGTTCTCGACGAGCACCTCGAGGTCGTACTCACGCTGGCCATCCGATAGCCGATCGTGGCTCTCGCTCGTCTCGGCATCGACGAGGTAGGCCTGGATCCGGTCGCCGTCGCGCCGGAAGAGGGTGTTGGCGAGCGAGCAGTCGCCCCAGTAGACGCCGCCCCGATGGAGGTCGACGAGGAGCGAGGCCATCGCATCGAGCAGCCGCTCACGACCCCCGGACGGCCCCGGCGGCAGGCGCATCAGCAAGCGCCGGTACTGGAGCGAATGCTCGAGGAACTCGGTGACCAGGATCGCGTTGTCGCCGCCGGGCACCTCGGCCAGGCCGAGCGGCAGGACCGCCGGCAGATGGAGGGTCTCGAGCCGGCGGAGGACCTCGTACTCGCGCCGGGCGATCTCGAGCGGCTCCTCCTTGAGGGCGATCAGGCGGTCCTCGTCCTTGACGAAGCGGACGAGATGGCGCGAAGGGCCGATCGGCAGCTCGCGCAGGTCGGCCCGGCCGGCNNGGCAGCTCCCAGGGCAGGGCGATCAGGGTCGGCGACGCGCTGCGCAGGCGAAGGTGGGGAAAGCTGGCGGGATCGGGCGTCGACACGGCGTCCGTAGGAGTGTCGGCGGGCGGCCGGCGGGCGGGCGGC
>PNAZ01000024.1:19715-35270 GCA_003169655.1 Chloroflexota bacterium | reverse complement strand
CCCGACGGCCCGACCAGGACGCAGATCTTGCCGGCCGGAATCGCCAGCGACAGGTCGTTGACCGCACCCGGGCTGGCCGCCCGGCCGGCCTTCGCCGGAGTGGGGCCGTAGACCTTGCTGACATGGTCNNTGGTCGAACTCGACCGTGGCGGCGCGACCGCGATCGGTGTCCATGACGGTCGGACTCCTCCACTCCACTGGCGGGCATTCGGGGCCCTCGTGTCGCTCCTATTCTGATCCGCACATGGACAGAGCCGACGATCAGGCCGCGCCTGCCCCGACCGAGTTCGGTCGAATCGTGATCGACGGCCGGCCAGTTGCCTATCGAGCTGGTGATTCGGTCGCCGTCGCGCTGCTCCGGACGGGCGACCATCCGGGCCGCGGCGGCACCCTGTGCCTGGCCGGCGATTGTGGCAGCTGCGTCGCCGAGGTCGACGGGATCGCCTGGATCCGAACCTGCCAGACNNCCCGCCGATCCGCCCCGCGGCCCAGCCGGACCTCAGCCGGCCACCGCTCGGGCGGCCGGTCCCGGTGCGGCGGCTGGCCGTCGACCTGGTCGTGATCGGAGCCGGCGAGAGTGGCCTGGCCGCCGCGGCAATGGCCCGGGCAGCGGGCCGCGAGGTGCTGGTCATGGACGCCGCCGACGATGCCGAAGTCGTCGCGATCTACGCCGGCCCCACGGTGATCGTCCGAACCTCGACCGGGATGCTCCATGTACGCGCCCAGGAGATCGTCGTGGCCACCGGCGCGGCGGAGCTCCAGCCGGCCTGCCCGGGGAACGGCTTGGGCGGCCTGCTCACGACCGGGGCCGCCGAGCGTTTGCATGCCGCCGGCGTCGACCTCGGTGTCGCCGTGGCGGTGGGCCAGCCGCCGCGCGACGTCCCGTGCACTCCGGTCGCCGGGCGGCTCGTCCGGATCGAAGGGACCGATCGCGTCTCGGCCGTCGTGACCGCGGACGGCGAGGGCCCGACCGTGGAGGTGACCACGCCCTGCCAGACACTGATCGTCGGCCTCGGTCGGGCACCCCGCGACCTGCTCGCCCGGATGTCCGCCGACCTGCCGGTCACGATCGTGGGCCCCGCCGCCGAGCGCTTCCCGCTGCCACCGCCCCCGACAGCCGGGATCGTCTGCCCCTGTGTCGGCGTCGGCGTCGACGACCTCGAGGGCGTCTGGCAGCGGGGCTTCCAGGAGCTCGAGCTGGTCAAGCGGGCGAGCCTGGCCGGGACCGGCACCTGCCAGGGCAGCGTTTGCCTGCCCCACGTCCGGGCCTGGGTCGCGAGCCGTTCGGGACAGGTCCCGGAGCCGTTCACCGCCCGACCGGCGTCCCGCCAGATCACCCTGGCCGAGGCCGCTGCCGACGTCCATCTGGACGTCTTCAAGCGGACGCCGCTCCACGACGAGCACCTCGCCCTCGGCGGGCGCCTCGACCGGTTTGGCGGCTGGTGGCGGCCATGGACCTACGGCGACCATGTCGCCGAGTACTGGGCGGTCCGCGAAGCCGTCTCGATCGGCGATGTGAGCACCCTGGGCAAGCTGATCGTCTCCGGCCCGGACGTGGTCGAGCTGCTCGAGCGGCTCTATCCGAACCATGTCGCCGACATCCGGCCCGGCCGGTCGCGCTATGCCCTGCTCCTGAACGAGCGCGGCCACGTGATTGATGACGGCATGATCTGCCGCGAGTCGGAGACCCGCTTCGTGCTCACCTTCACGTCTGGCGGCGCCGCCAACGCCGAGATGTGGCTGCGGGACTGGATCGAGACGTGGGGGCTCCGGGTCCGCCTTCTGGATCGGACGATGGCCCTCGCCGCGATCAACGTCAGCGGGCCGTTGGCCGCCGAGCTCCTTCGGCGCACGGGCCTGGTGCCGACGCCACGATTCCTCGAGCACGTCCATGCAGACATCGCCGGGGTCAACTGCCACGTGATGCGGCTCAGCTTCACCGGCGAGGCGTCGTTCGAGCTGCACCATCCGATCCACAGGTCCGTCGAACTCTGGCGGGCGCTGCTCGAGCAGGGTCGCGACCTCGGGGTTCGGCCTCACGGCCTGCGGGCGCTGTTCGGACTGCGTCTCGAGAAGGGCCATGTGATCGTAGGCATGGATTCGGAGCTCGACTCCACGCCCCACCGGCTGGGGATGGACTGGGCGGTCCGGATGGACAAGCCCGACTTCCTGGGCCGGAGCGCCCTGACTCGGACAGCTCTGCTGCCCGACCAGCGCCGGCTCGTCGGCCTGACGATGGCCGGCCCGGCGCCCACCGACGGCAGCCCGATCTGGTCGGCTGGCGCGATCGTCGGCCACGTCACCTCGAGCTTCGATTCGCCGTTGCTCAGCCGGGCGGTGATGCTCGGCTGGCTCAAGCGCGCGCCGTTCCCCGACGAGGTGGAGATCGACGGACGGGCAGCTGTCGTCAGCACCACCCCGTTCTACGATCCGGAGGGCCGCCGTGCTCGCGCTTGAGACGGTCCGGGGCATCCGGGTGGTAGGCGACGCGGACGTCCTCGACGGCATGGTGGTGGCGGCGGATGCGCTCGTCCTGCGCCTGGCGCTCGATGACGCCTTCGTCGTGCCGCAGAAGCCGGACGGCCCGCTCGATCTTGACGTCCCGAGGGCGATCGTCGTCGAGGAGACCGGCTTCGTCGGTTGCTGGTTGACGCCGGCGCAGCTGGCGGAGCAGGTCATCGCCCACGTGGACTGGGTCCTGCCGGAGGCGCGACCTGCCCTGGCCCAGGGGCTCATTGCCGGGGTGCCCTGCAAGCTCTGGCTCGAACCGAGCCGCGCCCTCCTGCTTTGCTCCGCGCCGTACGCCCACGAATTGGCGGAGCGGCTGGGATGAACGAGTTCGTCGAGACGATCCTGGCCCTGCAGTGGCATCCGCCGAAGCCGTCCTACGACGTCGTGATCATCGGCGCCGGGGGCCACGGCCTGGCCACGGCGTACTACCTCGCGACCCGCCACGGGATCACGAACGTGGCGGTCCTCGAGGCCAGCTACATCGGCTCGGGCAACTCCGGCCGGAACACGACGATCATCCGGGCGAACTACGGCATCCCCGAGTCGATTCGCTTCTACCAGCACAGCCTGGAGCTGTACCGGAGCCTCGAGGACGAGACCGGCTGCTGGATCATGCACAGCACGAAGGGCCTCCTGTGGCTGGCCCACACCGAGTCGGCGATGCGCGCCGAGCGCGCCCGCTGCCTGCTCAACGTGGCCTGCGGGGCGGAGACGGTGATGGTCACGCCCGAGGAGGCCCGGACGATCTGCCCGCAGCTCGACCTGTCGGGCGGCGGCCGCTACCCGGTCCTCGGCGCCTCATACCACGTCGGGGCGGCCACGGCCCGCCACGATCGCGTCGTGTGGGCCTACGCGCAGGGCGCAATGCGCAAGGGCGTCGACGTCCTCCAGCACACGCCGGTCACGGGCCTGCTCCGGGACGGCGAGAGGGTCACCGGCGTCCAGACCGCGAACGGGCCGATCAGCGCCGGGCTTGTCCTGAGCGCCGTCGGCGGCAACGTCTCGACGATCGCGGCGATGGCCGATGTCCGCCTGCCGATCCGGACTCACCCCCTCCAGGCGTTCGTGACCAATGCCTATGCCCAGGGCTTCGGGCCGATCATCAGCGACACGGAGCTGTTCTGCTACGTCTCGCAGACTGCCCGCGGCCAGATGCTGATGGGCGCCGAGTTCGACCCCCAGCCCTCGTACTCACTCGGCTCGAGCTTCAACTTCCTGCAGAGCTGCTCGGCCAAGGTGACCCACCTGTTGCCGTTCCTGCGCGACCTGCGGATCCTCCGCCAGTGGACCGGGATCTGCGACATCTCGACCGACTTCTCGCCGATCATGGGCGAGACCGGCGTGCCCGGGTTCCTGGTCACGACCGGCTGGGGAACCTGGGGCTTCAAGGCGATCCCGGCCGGCGGCGAGCAGATGGCCGAGCTGATCGCGACGGGCCGGACCCCGGTCCTGCTCGAGCCGTTCCAGCTCGACCGCTTTGCCCGCGACCTGCCGATGGCCGACCAGGGCTCGACGGGGACGCGCTGATGCCCGAGCTCGACTGCCCGAACTGCGGTCGGCGACCGATCGAGGAGTTCACCTTCGGTGGCGAGCGCCCGACGGTGCCCGAGCGGATCACCGACCCACTGGCCCGCGACGTGGACTACGCCTGGATGCACGACAACCCGAACGGGCTGACCAGCGAGCGCTGGTTCCACGCGGCCGGCTGCCGGCGCTGGCTGAAGATTCGCCGGAATACGTCGCTCAACGGAGTCGTTGCCGAACCGGACTGAGCTCAGGCGCCCCGACCGAGGCCCCGACTTGGGACGAATGTCGCCGCCAGGCGCACTAAGCTCGGGTCGGGCGCGGAATCGAGCCTCGTGCCGCGTGCCCTCGGCCAGATTCGTGCGTGGCTCTCGGGTCAGCCCTACGTCGCGCAGCTCCGGCCAGGTCGCCGCCTGGCTCCAGGGCAGGATGCCAAGAGCGATCCCCCGAGCGATGTCGGGCACCGTCGACGTTCCGGGTCCAGCCCCTCCCCGATCTAGGCCAGCAGCGGCTTGACCTCGCCGACGAAGCGTTCGAGGGTTTCCATGTCGTATGGGGCGGGCTGTTCGGAGAGGACCGTCCGGAAGCCGAGCTCGACGTAGGGCCGCAGCTTGTCGGCGATCTGGACCGGCGAACCGCACCAGAACGTGTCGTCGTCGGCCACGTCGGACCAGGGTGTCCGGTTGTGCTGCAGGGCGCCGTGCATCACCCGCTCGGCCTCGGCCTGGCTGTCGCGGATCGTGAGCTTGACGCCCAGGGTGAACTCGATCTCCGAGATGTCCCGGCCGACCGCGTCGCAATGGCCCCGGAGGATCTCGACCTTGTGGGTGATGAACTCGGACGTGCCCATCGCGTTCCACTGGTCGGCGTACTTCGCCACCGTTCGGAGCGTCTTCTTCTCGCCGCTGCCGCCGATCATGATCGGCAGGTGGGCCTGGAGCGGGATCGGGTGATGGCGGAGCTCGTTGAAGGCATAGTGGCCGCCGGGCGCTGAGCTGACCGTCTGGCCGTCGAGCAGGGGCCGGATCGCCCCGACCGCCTCGTCGAGCCAGTCGAGCCGCTGGCCGAAACCAGATCCGAAGTCGATCCCGTGGGCGGTGTGCTCGGGCTCCATCCAGGCACCGCCGATGCCCAGGATCGCCCGCCCGTTGCTGATGTGATCAAGGGTCGCGGCGTTCTTGGCGACCAGGCCCGGATTGCGGAACGTGTTCGCGCCGACGAGCAGGCCGAGGTGGGTCCGCTTCGTCGCGATTGCCCAGGCGGCCAACGTCGACCAGCCCTCGAAGATCGGCTGGTACGGATCGCCGAAGATCGCGTAGAGGTGGTCCCAGGTCCACAGGCTGTCATAGCCCAGGTCGTCGACCCGCTGGGCCCCCTCGAGCATCTCGGGCCAGCTGGCAGCCTGGCTCCAGAGCAGGATTCCGCACTTGATATCAGTCATTGGGCGAGCTCTCCATCTGGGCCGGCTGGCGGAGTGCCAAGTATCGCCGATCCCGCCGGCGTGAGCCCTTTGCACGCAGGCCGCCGCCCCCGAGCACAGCCACCGTCGTTAGCCCAGCCCGCACCTTGACTGCTCGGGCCGATCCGGCGCCGGGATTTGGCAGGCGTTCCCCGGCTTGTTTCGCCCGGCGCTCGCTGCATGAGCATTTCCTGGCGAAGCGCGTCATTAGTGGACCCGGCGGAGCACGATGGAGATCAAGGACGCGAGGAAGGCCCAGGGGGGCTGCTACCTCGACACTCCGTGAGCCCGCCCCGGAACCGGTCAGGCGTTGTCCAGCTCGCGCGAGATCGCCCGCAGGATGAAGCGGGCCGCCTCGGCGCTCTTGCCGCCGAGCTTCTGGCCGTCGTCCTGCTCCAGGGCGAGGCCCAGGTCGCCGAGCATCTGATCGAGGGGCGCCGTCCGCTGCAGGGCACCCGCGGCGAACGCGGCCTCGAGGCCGGCGGCCGCGGCCCGGGCGTTGTCGACGGCGTGACCCTTGGCCTCCATCGCCGCCCGGAATTCGGCGCGGGCCGCCTCGGCGGCCGGCCCCGAGCTGGCCATCGGCACCTCCTCAGCGAATCCGTTCGATCGTCGGCGTATCCACCGGCCGGCCGGTCGCGGGGTCGGTCAGCGGTTGTTCGTCGCGCTCGGTCCCATCGCCGGCCCCGGCGCCCGGAGCGCCGCCCGCGTCGCGCGCCCCTGCCGCCGCCGAGGCGATCGCCCGCCAGTCGCTGTCGAGGATGCTCATCTCGACCTCGTCCCACCAGCGTCCGTCGCGCCGGATCGCCTCGCGGGCGCGACCTTCGATGACGAAGCCCGCCCGGCGGTACGAGCGAATCGCCCGCTCGTTGAAGGCAAACACGCTCAATCCGATCCGGTGCAGCCGGAGCCGCTCGAAGGCGTGCTCGAGCATCAGCCGGGTCGCCTCGGTGCCGAAGCCCTTGCCCCAGGCATCCTTCTCGCCGATCGTGATGTGGAAGAGCGCCGAGCCGTTCTCGCCGTCGAGCTGGCTGAAGGCGCATGTCCCCAGCAGCCGGTCCGAGGCCCCTTCGTGGATCGCCATCGCCAGTGAATCGGTGCCCAGGACCCGGGCCTGGAAGAAGCGCTCGATCTCCGGCCGGGCCATCGGGCCGTCCTGATAGCGGGTCAGGCGCGAGACCTCGGGATCCGCGTACCAGCGCATGAACGCGGCCAGGTTGCCCGGGACGTGCCGCTTCAGGACGACGCGGTCGCCGACCAATCGGTCCGGGAACCAGCTGCGGTGGAGCATCGACCCGGACGGTATACCATCGCCGCCATGCGCCGCTGGAGCGAGGTCGCCGAGCGGGTTTCGGCCACGACGCGAACCTCCGTCAAGACCCACCTCCTCGCCGAGTACCTCCGGACGCTCGACGTGGAGCAGCTGCCGGTCGCGGCGGTCTTCTTTGCCGGGCGGCCCTTCGCCGAGGTCGATGGCCGGACGACCGGCCTCGGCTGGGCGGCCATCTCCGGGGCGGTCGGCGCCCTCGCCGACCTGCCGCCCGATGCCCTCGGCGACGCCTACGATCGAACCTCCGACCTGGGCCTGGCCGTTGCCGACGTGCTCGAGCAAGCGGCCGAGGTCCGGCGCTCGGCCGGCCTGCCTGAACCCGAGGTCACGCCGCCGACGCTGGCCGATGTGGCGACCGCCTACGCCGAGATCGAGACCGTCGCGGGCTCGCAGGCCAAGGCCCAGCGCTTCTCGACCCTGCTCGGCCGATGCGATCCGGCGACGGCCTGCTACGTCGTCAAGATCCTTACCGGCGAGCTCCGGATCGGACTTGGCGAGGGCCTCCTGGAGGCCGCCCTGGCCGAGACGTTCGAGCGCCCGATCGCGGCCGTCAAGCGGGCCGGGATGCTGACCGGCGACCTGGGCAGGACCGCGGTCCTGGCCCGCGAGGACCGCCTGTCAAGCGCCGAGATCGCGCTCTTCCATCCCCTCAAGTTCATGCTCGCGTCGCCGGCCGAGAACGCCGACGAGATCATCGGCCGGCTGGGCCCGACGGCCTGGGTGGAGGACAAGTACGACGGGATCCGGGCCCAGCTCCACCGGGCCGGGCGCGAAGTGCGGCTCTTCAGCCGCGACCTGCACGACATCACCGGCCAGTTCCCGGAGGTGGTCGCCGGGGCCCGCGAGCTGGCCTGGACGGGGATCCTCGACGGCGAGATCCTGGCCTACAAGGACGGCACCGTGATGCCCTTCGTCGCCCTCCAGAAGCGGCTCGGCCGCAAGTCGCCCTCGGCGGCGATCCGGGCCGAGGTGCCGGTGGTCTACGTTGCCTTCGATCTGCTGGCCCTGGCCGGCCCGGCCACGGACGGGTCCGAACCGCTGGCCGAGGCCCTCCTCGACCGGCCACTCTCGGAACGCCGCCGCCGGCTCGAGGCGCTCGAGCTGCCGCTGGCCGACGCCGGCGGCTCGTTCGCCCTGTCCCATCTCGTCTCGGTCGGCTCGGCGGCCGAGCTCGAAGGGGCGTTCGAGCAGGCCCGCCTCCGGCGCAACGAAGGCCTGATGGTCAAGGACCCGTCGAGCGCCTACTCGCCCGGCCGGCGGGGGCTGGGCTGGCTCAAGATGAAGAAGGCCCTGGCCACCCTCGATTGCGTCGTCGTCGGCGTGGAGCTCGGCCACGGCAAGCGCCACGGGGTGCTCTCGGACTACACATTTGCCGTGCGGGACGAGGCCTCTGACCGCCTGGTGACGATCGGCAAGGCGTATACCGGCCTGACCGACGCCGAGATCGCCGAGATGACCGCCTGGTTCGAGGCCCACACCCTGGCCCGCTTCGGCCGCTACCGGACGGTCGAGCCGACCGTCGTCGTCGAGGTGGCGTTCGACGTGATCGTCCGCTCGAGCCGCCACAACTCGGGCTTCTCGCTGCGCTTCCCGCGGATCGCCCGGCTGCGACCCGACAAGGATGTGGCCGAGATCGACACGACGGCCTCGGTCGAGGCGGTCTGGAGCGGACTGCAGCACGGACCTGAGCAGCTGGTGACCGCGGGCCACCAGCGCGCGCTGGGCGAGGCAGCGCGGGGCTGAAACGGGCGGTCCTGGGCAGTGGCCGGCCGGTGGATCGGCGGACTATCCTGTCGTCGTGTTCAATCAGATGGCGCAGCCGAGCCTCGAGCTGACCCTGTACACCGACTCGTTCATCATCCGGGGCTCGATCCAGACCCGCTTCAAGCGGGTGACCGACGTCCTGAGCGATCCGGAGCACCACTTCCTGGTGCTGACCGACGCCAGCGTCGATGAGTACGGCTCGCGGGCTCCGGCGACGCAGACCGAATTCGCCCAGGTCAACCTGGCCACAGTCCTGTTTGCCGTCTCCGACGTCGCCGTCGATCCCACGCCGGAGCTGCGCACGATCAAGATCCCCGAGACGGCCCTGATCTCGATCCCGCCCTTCCGGATCAGCGGCCGGATCCACCTCCTGGCCGAGCGCAGCCTGGCCGAGGCGCTGGGCGAGCTGGATGCCCGGTTCGTCCCCGTGACCGAGGCGACCTACTGGTCGGACACCGTCGGAGAGGCGCGCCAGACTGTCTCATTGCTCGCCTTCAACCAGTCTCGCGCCCAGGTCCTCGCGCCATTCCGGGTGGTCGACCCCTGGGAGGGCGTGAAGGGCTAGCGATCGACCGGCAGGTCGAGCCGGTCGCCCCACTCAGCCCAGCCGCCGTCGTAGACGGCAACGTCGTCGTAGCCGGCCACGGTCAGCAGGTAGGCCAGCTTGGCGGCCGCCACCCCCGATCCGTCGTAGCAGACGACTCGCCGGCCGCGGGTCACGTTCGCCTTGAGCAACAGCTCACGCAGTCGCAGGCTGCTCTGGAAGCGGCCGCTGCCCGGCTCGGTCAGGCCGGCCACGGGCAGGTTGATCGCCCCCGGGATATGGCCCAGCCGGCGAGTGTTGCCTTCGAAGCCGTGGTACTCGGCCGTGGCCCGGGCGTCGACCAGGATCACGCCTTGCGAACCGAGCAGGGCGCGGACGTCGGCGGTGGTCACCCGTAACCCGGGCTGGAGCGACGGGCTGTAGCGGGAGGCCGGTGGCGGCAGCGTCGCGCTGGAGATCTCGCCGCCGGCCTGGACCCAGGCCGGCAGGCCGCCGTCGAGGATCCGCACGCCGTCGAGCCCGACGACGCGCAGGCTCCACCACGTTCGGGCCGCATACAGCGCCGCCACGTCGTCGTACAGGACAACGGTCGAATCCGCCCGGATGCCGGCCCGGCCCAGGGCCGCCGCAATCCGGTCCGGCTCGGCCAGGCGCAGGACGCCGGACTCGTCGTCGCGATCGACCAGCTCGACGACCCAGTCGAGGTACGTCGCGCCGGGGATGTGGCCGGCGCCGTAGATCGCCCGGCCGGACCCGTCCGGACGCCAGCGGACGTCGATCACCCGCAGGTCCGGCTGGCCGAGCTGATCGGCCAGCCAGTCGGTGGTGGCAACGATCTCGGGGTGAGGGTAGCCAGCCATGCGCCCATATCATAGGGACCGCCGTGAGTCCCCTTCCCGCCGAAGCCGACAAGGTTGCCGCGCTGCGCCAGGCATTGCCCGCCCTGTCCGCCGGGGTCTACCTCAATGCCGGGACCTGTGGCCCACTGCCGGCCGAGACGGCCGCCGCGATGGCCGAGCTGGCCGACTGGGAGCTGCGCACCGGGCGGGCCTCGCCGGACACCTACTTCGACGTCGTCCAGCGGATGGAGGAGGCTCGGGCCTCGATCGCCGCGATCGTCGGCGCCGACACGCGCGACATCGCCCTGACCCACGCGGTCACCGAGGCGATGAACATCGCGGTCTGGAGCCTCGACTGGCGAGCGGGCGACCGGGCGGTGAGTGCCCGGGGCTTTGAGCATCCAGGCACCCTGAGCGGCCTGTATGCCGTCCGCGATCGGCTCGGGGTGAGCCTCAAGCTGGTCGACCTCGACGGCAGCGGCGATCGGGAGCGGGTGCTGGCGGCCTTTGACGCGGCGATCAGCCCGGGCACCCGGCTGGTGAGCCTGAGCCACGTCTCCCACGCGACCGGCGCGGTCCTACCGATTGCCGAGATTGCCGAGATCGCCCATTCCCGCGGAGCACTGCTGGCCGTCGACGGGGCGCAGGCCGTCGGCGCGATCCCGGTCGACGTCGCGAGCCTGGGCGCCGACCTGTACGGAGTCGCCGGCCAGAAGTGGCTGCTGGGGCCGGAGGGCACCGGCGCCCTGGTCGTGTCGCCCGGGGCGCTCGAGCGGCTGAAGATCACCTATGCCTCGTTCTGGTCGTACCAGACTGAGGACCTCGACAGTCTCGCCCGGCCCTGGCCGAACGCCCGCCGGTTCGAGGGCACGAGCGGGATCAACCACGGGCTGATCATCGGCCTGGCCCGGAGCTGTGGCTGGCTGTCGATGTACGTCGGCCTCGGCTGGGCCCTCGAGCGCGGCGCGGCGCTGGCCCGCCAGACTGCCGAGCGCCTGGCGGCGCTGGACGGAGTCAGCCTGATCACGCCCCTCGGGGCGATGGCCGGCCTGGTCACCTTCCGGATCGCCGGCTGGCCGGCCCAGGCGGTCCTCGACGAGCTCGGCGCGCGAGCGTTCGTGATCGCCCGGGTGATCGAGCCGCTCGATGCCGTCCGGTTCTCGGTCGGCTGGTTCAACAGCGAAGAGGAGCTCGACCGGGTCCTGCGCCTGGTCGCCGAGCTCACCACCCACACCCCGGACTCGATGCCGGCCCGCCGAACCCTGACGATCATCGAGGGTCCGTGACCCCGCCCCCGATCCGGCGCCGGTCGGAGGTCGAGATCCGCTGGCGCCAGTTCCGCAACCCGCCCCGGCCGATCCTGCGCGCGGTCCTGAGCTCGTTGATCGTGGCCACGATCCTGGGCCTCGCCTACCTCGCCTACGATGTGGCCCTCAGCCGCGGCGCGACCCTGCCCGGCGGTGACCTGCGGACCCTGGCGGTGACCCTCTTCGTGGCGATCGTCCTGGTCTCTGGATCGCTCATCACCTACCTCGCCGTCCCCCAGCCCAGCGGCTCGGGCGGGACGCGTCGGCGGAGCCGCTGGAGCGCGGCCCTTGGGCTCTTTGCGGCCCTCCCGATTGCCTACCTCGTGCTGGTCGTCGAGGGCCAGATCCTGCGCCCGCTGCTGACCTGAGGGCCCCGCCCCCGATACGGGCCCAGTGGTGCGCCAACGCACCGACTCCGCGCCGCCGACGCACACGCGGGTAGTCCTTTCGTACTATTCCGCGCTACCCTGCCGTGGTCAATCATCCGGAGCGGACCGCCATGCCGGCGTCCGAACGCAGAGGTCTTCGGTGTCCGACGAGCAGAACATGGCGTTGCCCCAGCTCTACGGCGGCCCCGCCTATGCGCGACCGCCGCGGCCGATGCACGAGATCGTGCGCCCGTTCGACCCCGATGAGCTGCCCCTCGAGGCCGAGCGGAGTGAGGGCGAGATCGCCTACGACAGTGAGCTGGCGGGCACCACCTGGGCCCCGGTCAGTGCTCCCCCGGCCAAGCCCAAGGGCGTCCGCCGGAGCCGGGCGGGCAAGTCCGCCAAGAGCGGCCAGGCGGCCGCCGCACCGGTCGCGCCCGCCCCTGTCGCGGCGAGCCCCCACGAGAACGGCAACGGCGGGCTGCAGGGCCGCCCGTTCAGCCTGCGCAACCTCGGCCGGATCTTCGGCGGCGACCACAAGTAGGCTGGCTACTGGACAACCGCGCGCCAACGTGGCGCAATGGGCGGGATGGCTCGCACCAGCGGCGTCAAACCGGCCGTTCCCGAAATTGATCCCGCGGTCGATCGTGAGCGCGCGCTCCGGATCGGCCAGGCCGCCGAGCTGCTCGGGGTGGGGATCGACACGCTCCGGCGCTGGGAGGCCAGCCGCAAGCTGCGGGTGATCCGGACACCGGGCGGCCAGCGGATCGTGCCGATCCTGGAGGTCAGCCGGCTGCTCGCCGAACGGCGCCGGGACACGGCCGATCGACCGATCGTCGCCCAGTCCGCCCGGAATCGATTCGCCGGCATCGTGACCCGGGTCGAGCGCGATGGCGTGGCCGCCGTCGTCGAGGTCCTGGCCGGGCCCCATCGGCTGGTCAGCCTGATGACTGCCGAGGCCGTCGACGAGCTCGACATCAGGATCGGCCAGGAGGTCGTGTGCGTCGTGAAGTCGACCAACGTGATCGTCGAGATCCCGCGCTGAAGGCTCGCCCGGAGCTCAAGCCGGCCGGTGCTAGGATGCCGGCGGGGGAGTAGCTCAACGGTTAGAGCGGCGGGCTTATATCCCGCTGGTTCCAGGTTCGAATCCTGGCTCCCCTACCAGCCCGCCGGCAGGCCGGTTGAGCCCGCGCCCGCGCGGATCCGGTCGAGGACCTGGCGCCGCCGGTCGGTGGTGAAGGTGCGATGCGGGGGCAAGGTGGCCAGGAAGGCCGGGATCCCGCGCTGATCGACCACCGCGGTCGTCGACGATCGGACGGCCGACCCGCGTCGGGTGACCACCGCCGCATAGACCTTGACCACGAAATCATGGTCGTCAGCGATCAGCCAGCGCCGGACTGCCTCGGCGTCGCGGGCCGCCCGGTCGAGCGGGTTTTCGATCGCGACCCACTGGTCATCGCTCGTGCGAGCCTCCCAGTGGCCGCCGACCGGTCGGGCGTCGCGGGCTGCCGGGAGCTGGCCCAGGACCACGATCCCGGGCGGTCCCACGATCAGGGTGGAGATCTCCCGGCCGCCGGGCAGGATCAGGCCGCGGACCGCGACGTAGGCATCACCCAGCTGCGAGCCGAGGCCGGCCAGCGGGTCGCGGCGCGCCGCGAGCGGGTTCGGGAGTTCGACGAAGTCGAGGATCCGGTGGGTGCCGACCAGGAGGCACAGGGCGGGCAGGCAGAGGGCCACCACCCAGCCCAGGGTATGGAAGGCGGGCTCATTGGCGAAGGCCCGGCCGCGGGCGGCAAAGATGTCCACGAACGGTGTCTCGAGGGTGAGCCAGGCGACCGACAGGCCGGCCACGACGTACAGGGCGCCGATCAGCCGGGCGACCGCCAGGGCTCGTTCGGTGGGCCGGGAGCGAGCGCTGGGCCGGATGACCTCCATGGCCCTATCCTCGGCCCGCCGGCCCCGCTTTGGCCATCACCACTTCGGCCTAGGGCGGCCGGCCCAGCCTGACCAGCACCCCGTCCAGACCGCTCCGCACCACTCGCCCACGGTGCCTCGACGCACCGTAATCCGCAGGTGGGGGCCAGGCATGAACGGACCCCGGGGAGGGAACCGGGGGTCCGGAGGCTGCGCCGAGGCACGTTCGGGTCCGTGACAGCGCCCCTAGAATGCGGCCATGGCGGCGACGTTCACGAGCGCGCGCTTCGTGGGTCGGGAGCGTGAACTTGCCCGGATCGCGGCGGCCCTCGAAGCCACCTCGGCGGGCCGCTCGACGACCCTCCTGATCGCCGGCGCTGGCGGGGTTGGTGTCTCGCGGCTGTTGACCGAGACCCGCCAGCGGCTGGCCGGCCTGGCCGAGCCGTTCGAGGTGATCCGCTGCCGGGCGCGGCCCGGCCGCTCCGGTGATCCGTATGCGCCGATCAGCGTCGCCCTTACCCGCCTCCTCGACCGCGTCCCGGACGGCGAGCTGCCGGCCCTGATCGAGACCGGCGCCCAGGAGGTCCTGCGCCTGGTGCCCGACGCCCAGGCCCGCCTGGCGGCGCTCGGGCTGCTGCCCGCCGGCCCGACCACGATCGATCCGGAGCGCCGCCAGACCCGGATGCTGGAGGCGATCCTCGGCCTGCTCACCCGTCTCGGCGAGCGCCGTCCGGTCCTCCTGATCCTCGAGGACCTCCACGACGCGGACGCCGGCACCCGGGCGTTGGCCGCGTTCCTGGCCCGTGTCTCACGACCCGGCCGGCTGTGCGTGATGGCGACCTATCAGCCCGACGAGCTCACCCGCCGCCATCCCCTCCACGAGTCCCTCAGTGCGATGGCTGATGCCGCCCGGCCGCCGGAGCGGCTGCTGCTCGAGCCGTTGCGGCGGGACGAGCTCGCCCGGTTGATCGAGGGGATCGAAGGGGAGCGGCCATCCGCCTCGGTCCTGCTCCTCGTCTCGGAGCGCTCGCGAGGCAACGCCCTGGTGGCCGAAGAGCTGCTGGCCGCCCGGCGCGAGCTGGCCGGCGCCTCGCTCACCCGCTCGCTCGACGAGCTCGTGATCGCCCGCCTGGCAAGTCGCTCCACGGAGTGCCGCCGCGTCCTGCGCCTGCTTGCCCCGGCCGGCGAGCCGCTGACCCTGGAGCAGCTGGCAACGGCCTCGCTGGCGTTCGAGCGCGAGGCGGATCGGCCGGCTCCCCGCTCCAGCCCATCGCCGCGGCGAGGTGGGGGCGTCCTCGAAGCCGACCTCGGCCACGGCCTGGCCGACGCGCTCGAACACGGCTTCGCCCAGCTGGAGGGACCCGATGGCGACCAGGCGACCGACGACGCCGCGGTCGCCAGCCTGCCGGCCGACGCGATCGTCGGGGTGCGCCACCCCCTGATCGCCCGCGCGATCGAGGCCGACCTCCTGCCCGGCCAACGCCGGCGACATCACGCCGCCCTGGCCGAAGGCCTGGCCGAGCGTCCCGGATCACGCGCTCGCCACTGGCTGGCGGCCCACCAGCTCGAGCCGGCGCGCGCCGCGGCGATCGAGGCGGCCACCCTGGCCGAGAACGTGGACTCGCTGGCCGATGCGCTTGCCCATCTCGAGCTGGCTCTCGAGATCGACGACCGGACCGAGCCGCCCGGCGGGAGCAACGACCCGGCGGCGCCGGCCAACCTCCTCCGTCGGGCGGCCGAGGCCGCCTTTGCCGACAACCGTGCCGCCCATGCCGCCGCCTACGCCGAATCGGCGATCGCCCGCCTCGACGAACGGGCCGACCGCCTGCGGCTGGGCCTCCTCCATGAGCGGCTCGGCCGCTACCGGCGGAGCGCCGGCGACCAGGAAGGCTCGCTCTTTGCCCTTGCCCGGGCAGTCGAGCTGGTGCCCAGGACGCCGTCCCGCGAGCGGGCGCTGGTGCTCGCCTCGCTGGCCCAGGTGCGGATGCTCGAAGG
>PNAZ01000024.1:2246-19702 GCA_003169655.1 Chloroflexota bacterium | reverse complement strand
TTCCGGGCGACGGCCAACCTGACGACCGCGCTCGACGTGCTGGGTCGCAAGCGCGAGGCGGTCGAGGTCGCCCGGGCCGGGATCGCCGCGGCGCAGCGAGCCGGGCAGGAAGCGGTCTTCGGCAACTTCCTGCGCGGCAACGGTGCCGATTCGCTGTTCATGCTCGGGGACTGGGCAGCCTCCCGGGCCCTGGTCGATACGGCCCTCGAGTGGAGCCCGGTCGGGATCAACCTGGTCAACGCGCTGTCGAACCTGGCCACGGTCGAGATCGAGATGCGCGCCGGCGAGACGGCCGGCCGCGTCCTTGGCCGGCTCCTGCTTGAGCTCGAGACGGTGCCCGATGCCCAGGAGTCGGTGCCCACCTACCAAGCCGCCGCGTCATTCGCGCTGTGGCGGGGCGACCTCGAGGATGCCCGGCGGGCCGTTGGCCTGGGCTGGGGCCGGGTGCGCGAGACGGAGGACTGGGTGCTCATCGCCCGGATGGCCGCGGTCGTCCTCGAGGTCGACGCCACCTCCGTCGTGGACGCCCGGGCGGGTCGCGACCTGTCCACGGTGGCTGCCGCCCGGGCCCGCAGCGCCGAGGTCCTGGCCGAGGCCGAGGACGCCGTCCGGGAGACCGGCGTCGATTCGTCGATCGGCTCGCGCAGGGAGGCAGACGCCAACCTTGCCGTCGCTCGTGCCTATCGGGCCAGGATCGAGGGCCGCGACGAACCAGCCGCCTGGGACGCGCTGGCCCGGACCTGGGAGTCGCTCGAGCGTCCCTACCAGGTGGCTCGCGCCCGCTGGCGGCAGGCCGAGGCGGCCCTCGGGGCGGGCGACGGGCGGGCCGGTCGAACGGCGGCCCGGGCACCGCTCCTGGCGGCCGTCCGGCTGGCCACCGAGCTCGGAGCGGGGCCGCTCCTGCGCGAGCTCGAAGAGCTGGCCCGGCGAGCGCTGATCACACTGCCCGAGGCGGCCGAGGGAGCGGTTGCCCTCGAGGTCGGCTCGCGGGCGCGGGCCGTCGAGCCCATCGCGGTGCCAGTCGGCGCCGGGTCACCGATGCCCGACCGGGCGTTCGAGGCCGGGCTCGATTGGGGCTCTGGCGGGATCGGCGTCATGGCCGATGAGCGGCCCGGGCTGGCGCTCGCCTTCGTCGGCCCCGCCGAGCCGCCGCCGGGTGATACGTTCGGGCTCAGTCGGCGGGAGCGCGAGGTCCTCGTCCAGCTCGCCCAGGGCCGGACGAACCGGGAGATCGGTGAGCGCCTGTTCATCAGCCAGAAGACGGTCGGCGTCCACGTTGGCAACATCCTGGCCAAGCTGGGGGTCTCGGGCCGGGTCGAGGCCGCCGCGGTCGCGATCCGGCTGGGGCTGACCGACTCCCACTAGCCCAGCAGCGAGCCCGTCCTCGGCCTGCAGCGTGCATTTCCTCGGCATGCATCGGGCGGCCTACTGCGCCCGAACCGCAACCGACTCGCATCCCGCCTGACGTCGCCCGCTGGCGGGTCGCCCGGCTAGGCTCGAGCGAGTGTCGATGGCGGTCGCGACCGATCCAACCCTGAACGGAGGTGCCCGAATGATGGAGCCGGCCAACAGGTCCGCCTGGCCCATCCGCCGCCGGGCCGACCCGACTTCGGGTCCGATCACCTGCGCGACCTGCGGCTGCCGGCTCAAGGTCGACGCCTTCGAGGAGTCGTGGCGCCACTTCCCGGGCAGCACCGGCCGCGACGCCCGCGGCTGTCGGGTCGACTGCGTCGGCCTGGCCCACGATGCTCACGGCCTCGCCTTCATCGGCCGCTCGGCAGGCTAGCGCCTCCGGCCCGTCGTTCCGGCCCGTCGTTCGGGCTTGCGGGTCTCGAAACCGCGTCACGCGCCTTCGCCCGCGCAGCCCAATCAGGCTTCAGGGCCTCGAATCGTCCCGCGTGGTAATCCCGTTGCTAGCGGGGCCGGTACGCGCTTCGCGGCCCGCGCTCGACCCAGGCGCAACGCTCGTTCACCGCAGTTTCCCGCACGAACCTGGCTCCGACGGCTCCGTAGCGACGAGACTTCAGGCTCAGGACCTGCAAAAGCGCGCCGTCTAATCACGGGGTCTCTAATTCGGACGTTCAGACGGCGCCGCCATTGGTCTTGGTTGGCCCGCCCCGTTCAGGGGCGGCAATCGCCGGGTGAACCGGGTTCCGGCGGGGGCCCGGACAACGGGGGTCCGGACCACAGATCGATCCGACCGCAGGACAGGTCGACTCGGTTCGCGTCGCCCTGGGAGCTGCTGCTGCTGTAGACGACGTCGCCCTCGTGCACGGTGAGCGAGACGAGCACCCGGCCGCTCGGTGATCGAACCTCCGCCTGCCAGGGCAGCGGTGGCAGCAGGCTGGCGGGCACGCCGTCGTCCTGACCGCAGCCAAGGCACGTCGCGGGCTCAAGGCTGGCGACGAGCGTCCCGTTCACGACGAGGGTCACGGTCAGCGTCGTGCCGTTATTGATCGATAGGCTCATCGAGTCGGGCGGCAGGACGCCGAGCGGTATCCCCGAGTCGCCGCCGGGCGCCTCGCTGGCCGACGCGCCCGGCGCTATGGATGGCGCGCCTCCCAACCTGCTCGTCGGGCCACTGGCTCCGCACCCGCCCAGGACGATCACCGCGGCCAGTGCAACGGCGCCGGGACGGATCAGGTGGCGCACGGTGCTGGCGGTACGATCGAAGGCACGACCAGCGGGCCCTAGCCGGCCTCGACGCGGTAGCCGACCGAGCGGACCGCGACCACCGCCGGGCCGCCGGCTGAGGCGACCTTGGCCCGCAGCCGGGCGAGGTGGGGCTTCAGCCAGAGCAGGTCGGGGTTCGGCTCGGACGGCCAGCCGGCCCGAACCAGACGGGCATGGGGCACGACGTCGCCGCCCGCCCGCACTAGGGCCTCGAGCAGCCGGTATTCCGTCGCTGTGAGCGGCAGAAGGGCGTCGTTGACGTGGGCTTCGTGGCGTCCCGGTTCGATCTTCAGCGCCCCCGCCTGGAGGGCACTCCCGCCGCCGGCCGGTCCGCCGGCTGCGTCCACCCGGCGCATCACCGCGGCGATCCGGGCCAGCAGCTCCTGGCGCCCGAACGGCTTGACCAGGTAGTCGTCGGCGCCGATCTCGAGGGCCCGCACCTTGGCGCCTTCGCCGCTCTCGCCGGAGACGACCAGGATCGGCACGTTGCCTGCCGCCCGGATCTGGCCGGCCACGCTGAAGCCGTCGGGGCCGGGCATGGCCAGGTCGAGCAGGACCAGGTCGGGCGACTCCTCCCGGAAGCGGCGGACGGCCGTCAGCCCGTCGTACGCCGTGATCACCTGGTGGCCGTCCTGGCCGACGAGGGCCGTGATCGCCCCAACCATCGCGGGATCGTCATCCACGACCAGGATCCGGAGCGGGCGTACGTTGGGCATGGCTGGTTCCTCAGACGGCGACGGCGGCGGGCAGGGCGAGGACGAACCGGGCGCCGCTGCTCGGAGCAGGCTCACACCATAGCCGGGCGCCCATCGCCTGCGCCAGCCGGCGGGCCGCATACAGCCCGATTCCCGATCCGCGGGCGGTGTGGGTGTCGCGCCGGGCGTAGGGCTCGAAGATCCGTTCCCGCCACTCGATCGGGATGCCTGGGCCCTCGTCGCTGACGCTCAGCCGGACGACGCCCTCGACGAGGGTCACCTCAACCGTGATCGTCGTGTCGGGCGGGGCGTACTTCACCGCGTTCTCGATCAGGTGCTCGACGATCTGGCGCAGGCGGGGCGGGTCGGCGAGTGCCTGGCGGCGGACCTCGACATGCTGCTCGACGCGGTGCTGGCGGAGGAGCGGCTTGAGCTCGGCGACGAGCTCTTCGAGGAGCGCTCCGACGTCGATCGGGACCAGCTCGACCGGGCTTTCGGTGCTCGGCCGGATCGAGGCCAGGATCGAATCGACAAGCCGATCGAGCCGGTCGATCTGGTCGAGGGTGCCCTGGTACCACTCCTCACGCTGGGCTCGACGAGCCGGATCGCGGCTCGGCCGGCCATCGAGCGGTGGGTCGTCGGCGAGCAGGTCAGCGTAGGCCCGGACCACGGCCAGCGGCGTGCGCAGCTCGTGGGTGACCAGGGCGATCAGCTCGGTCCGCGCCTCGTCGAGGCGCTGGAGGGCAACGACCTGGGCTTCCGCGTCGCGTTGCTCACGCCCCTTCTGGACGATCCCGGCGAGCAGGTCGGCGATCGCGCCAAGGTTAGCGGCATCGGCCGGCTCGAAGTCGCGCTGGACCTCGGTCTGGACATTCAGCACACCGACGACCTGGTCATGCCAGGACAGGGGCACGGACAGCATCGAGGCAACGTAGCGCTTCTGGTCGATCCCGCGGACCCACAGGAAGTTCGGGTCGTGCTTGACGTCGGCCACGATCATCGCCTGCTGGCTGGCGGCCACCCGGCCGGTGACGCCCTCGCCGAGGGGCACCTGGGCCCGCCCGATCTGGTACCGATCGAGGCCGTTCGTGGCGGCCAGGGTCAGCCGGCTGCCNNAGCTCGTCCCAGGTCCGGGCGGTGGTGGCCAGCCGGGCGACTCGATGCAGGAAGCGGAGCTGGCGGACCTGCTCCTCAGGCGTGCGCTTCGGGGCGGGCGCGGGGGTGACCATGGCCTTCATGGTACGAGAGGTCGAAGCGCGAGCCCGGGAACAGCAAAAGACCCGGACGGAGGTCGTCCGGATCTCTTGCCTTTGGCCGTGACGAGCAGCGAGGTGGAGGGAATCGCTGTTGCACTGCCGGGAGCGTCAGCGGATCGGGGCACCGATCCGCGGCGACGAACGAGTTGTTACCAGCGGCGGCCGAGCGGATGAATGGCGACCGCGAGCAGCACGGGCAGAACGCTCACGCCGAGCAACCAGATGCGGGTCTTGATACGGTCAATCATCCGGATGGACTCCGTTTGCCGGCGAGACCTGGGGGCCGTTCACGCGCCGGTCGCGAATGGGAGCCGGAGGTTACCCGCCGAAAGAGCCATTCGCCAAGCCGGACGAAGGTACTAGTACCTTTGGGTCAGGTGCGCCCTGGCACCATCGGCGGGCGCGGATCCAGCCCCGGCTCGGGCGCGAGGTCGCCGTAGACCGGCCCGCCGGCTTGAGGGATCGGACGCTCCCTGCATGAGCATTCCGAGGGCTAGCTCGACCTTAAGGCCCAGCGATGGCGATTCTCCGGCCGCGCGGCCAGGCAACGGCCCACGTTCAGGCTCAACCGACCTACGCGGAGGCTTAACCGACCCACGCGAGGCTTCAACCGGTCCCTGCGGGCGCGAGGTCGGCGCCCCGGCGGTAGAGTTGGTGCGAACAACCCCGAGCCCGGCCGGCACCGGCCGAACGAAAGGAAGACCTGCCCGAGATGCGTCTCGTCCGACCCTCCCCGACCGCCAGCGTCGCCCTGCTGGCTGGCCTCGCCCTGGCCGGCTGCGTCTCATCCACGAACGCCGGCTGGACGTTCGCGCCGCCGCCGTCGGCAACGCCCGTGCCGGCGGCCAGTGGTTCGCCAGCACCCGGCGGATCGGCCGCTCCCAGCGCGGCGCCGGCCGCCAGCGGGCCGGTCGCCAGCGGCCCGGTCGCCAGTGGCCCGGCTCTCAGCGCGGCGCCGGCCGCCAGTGGCCCGGTCGCCAGCGGCCCGGTGGCCAGCGGCTCAACTGCCGACGTGACGATCACCGCCCTGAACATCGCCTTCACGCAGGCATCCGTCAACGCGCCGGCAGGCAAGGCGTTCACTCTCCTCTTCGACAACCAGGACGCGAGCGTCCAGCACGACGTCTACATCAAGGACGCCAGCGGGACGCAGGTCTTCGCCGGCGCGATCGTCACCGGGCCGGCCCAGACGACCTACAACATTCCGTCGCTGGCTGCCGGCTCGTACACCTTCTTCTGCTCGATCCACACGAACATGACCGGCACGCTGGTCGTCCAGTAGCCAGGGTTCGCCCCGCCCGGCCATGACCGACGCGATCTGCTACCGCGACAGCTACGCCAACCGAATCGAGGCGAAGGTCGGGGCGGTCATGGCGGCCGCCCCGGACGGCGGTGCCCTGGTCGTCCTCGACCGGACCGTCTTCTACCCGGGCGGCGGCGGCCAGCCCGCGGATCGGGGTGCCTTCCTGCGAGCGGTCGACGGACGGAGCTGGCAGGTCCGCGCGGCCCGTCGCGAGGGCGCCGAGATCGTCCACGAGCTCGAGCCCGATGACGCCGAGCCACCCCGGCCCGGCGACCAGCTCGAGGTCGAGCTGGACTGGGCCCGACGCCATCTGCTGATGCGGACCCATACCGCCTTGCACGCCCTGTGCGGCGTGGTCTGGCGCGACTACGGCGCGCAGGTCACCGGCGGCAACATGGAGCCGGGCAGCGGCCGGATGGACTTCGAGTTCGAGCGGATGAGCGGCGAGCTGGTCGATACGATCGAGACGACCGTCAACCAGGAGCTCGCCCGCGGGCGCGAGATCAGGGTCAACGTCCTGCCCCGCGCCGAAGCATTCGCGATCCCCGACCTGATCCGGACCAAGATCAACCTACTGCCGGCCGGGATCTCCGAGATTCGAACGGTCGAGATCGTCGGCCTCGACCTCCAGGCCGACGGCGGGACGCACGTTGCGAGCACGACGGAAGTCGGCCGGATCCGGGTGACCGGCTACGAATCCAAGGGCCGGATCAACAAGCGGATTCGGATCGAGCTGGTCGACGCTCCCGCCGACGGCGCCCAGGGCTAGCCGGCGCGACTCCAGGCGGGGCCGGAGCACGATCCGGCGCGTCTCGAGCACGGCGTCCTTCAGGCGCAGGGCCGGGCGCTCGACCAGGACCTGGCTGAGGAAGGCCAGGGGCAGGGTGCCGGCCAGGCTGGCCGCCAGGAAGAGTGGCTGGCCGAGGGCGTGGCCGCCAAACAGGGCGATCGTCTGCTGGACCGGGAAGGCGTAGATATAGACCCCGTACGACAGGTCGATCCGGCTCCCGAAGCGTCGGAACGGCAGCCGCCAGGCGGCCCACAGGACGCCGTAGGCGAGGGCGGCCATTCCAACCGTCGAGAAGAATCGATAGTGGAGGGTGAGCATGAAGAGCACCCCGGCGACCACGGCCAACCGGTCGTCGAGCGGGATCCGCTCACGCCACAGGTAGGCCGCCATGCCCAGGCTGAAGGCGAGCGCGAAGCGCGAGGTGAGCGCGTAGCCGATGATCGGAACTCCGCCCAGCGGGTAGAACGCCAGCAGGCTGCTGACGACGTTGAAGCCGATCAGGCCCAGGATCAGCCAGCGGCGGTGGAGCCAGCCCAGGGCAGCGATCAGGGCCACCACCAGGTACCACGAGAACTCGTAGGCCAGGGTCCACAGCGAGCCGTCGACGGCGGTCGGGTACGGGTTGTTCGAGAGCAGGCTGTCGATCCGGGTCTGGTTGACCAGGAGCAGGATGTTGTTGGTCACGAAGCCGAGCGGTGCGGCATCCGTCACGTCACCGTAGCCGCTCAGCCCGCCATGGGCGCGGATCCAGAAGATCGGCCCGAACACGAAAGCGACCACCACCAGGCAGACCCAGAAGCCCGGGAAGACGCGCAGGGCCCGGTGCCACAGGTAACGGAGGCTGGTCGAACGCTCCGCGCTGCGGGTCACCAGGAAGCCGCTGATCACGAAGAAGCCGGCCACCGCAAAGACGCCCAGATCGGCCTGGTTGCGGGCGAAGCGCAGGACGGGATCGGGCCCGAAGCCGCCCAGGATCCGGGTGTGATGGACGATGACCAACACCGCCAGGGCAAGCCGCAGCAGGCCGATCGCGTTGCCTCCCGGCCCAAGCAGGTCGGCCACGGTTCCGCGCCGGATCGTGGGCCGAGCGAGGACGCTGAATCCCATCGCTGGCGATGATAGGCCCGATGCGCGGGCGCGGGTATACTCCACGTCCGCCTCCAGCCCATGCGATCCGCCGCGGGCGCGCGCCCATCTCGCGCCGGGCGCCCCAGGACCGCTCGAAGGAACCGCCCGGCATCATGTTCGACCGACTCCTCGGCCTCTTCTCCCGCGATATCGGGATCGATCTCGGGACCGCCAACACGCTGGTCCACGTTCGAAACCGGGGAATCGTGATCAGCGAGCCGAGTGTCGTGGCGATCGAAGCCAAGACCAAGAAGGTCCTCGCGATCGGGGCCGAGGCCAAGCGAATGGTCGGCCGCACACCGGCCTCGATCATCGCCGTCCGACCGCTGCGCGACGGGGTGATCAGCGACTTCGACGTGACCGAGCAGATGATCAAGTACTTCGTGAACCGGGTTCACGATCGGGTCGGCCTGATCCCCCGGCCGCGGATGCTCCTGGGCGTGCCGTCGGGCGTGACCGAGGTCGAGAAGCGGGCGGTGCGCGACGCGGCCCTCAACGCCGGCGCCCGCTGGGCTCGGCTGATCGAGGAGCCGATGGCCGCCGCGATCGGGGCAGGCCTGCCGGTCAGCGAGCCGTCGGGCAGCCTGATCGTCGACATCGGTGGCGGGACGACCGAGGTCGCCGTGATCAGCCTGGGCGGGATCGTGATCGCCCGGAGCATTCGGATTGGCGGCGACGAGATGGACCAGGACATCGTCACCTTCGCCCGGCGCGAGTACAACCTGTTCCTGGGCGAGCGGACGGCCGAGGACATCAAGATCGCGATCGCCTCGGCCTATCCCGGTGAATGGGACGCCCAGCGCGTCGTCCTCCGCGGTCGCGACCTGCTGACTGGCCTGCCCCGCAGCGTCGAGGTTGGCGCCGACCAGATCCGTGAGGCGATCGAGCCGTCCGTCCAGCAGATCGTCGATACGATCAAGGACACGATCGAGGAGACGCCGCCCGAGCTGGTCGCCGACATCATGGACCAGGGCATCGTGCTGGCCGGCGGCGGCGCCCTGCTGGCCGGCCTCGACCAGCGGATCGCGGAGGCGACCCAGATGCCGGTGCACATCGCCGACGACCCGCTGACCTGCGTCGCCCGGGGGACCGGGGTGGTCCTCGAGGAGCTCGCCACGAACCCGGCGATGCAGCGCGTCCTCGTCGCCGACACCTACGCTCGCGCCCCGCGCTGACGGCAGCCGGCCGGGTCGCCCACGATGACCGCCTTGCTCAACGACCGCCGGACCCGGCGGCGCTCGATCACCTACGTCGTGCTCCTGGTCACCTGCCTCGTGCTGATGGTCTTCTCCTCCAGCCCGCCGGTCCAGGAGCTCCAGAAGGGCATCGCCTTTGCCTTCAAGCCGGTCCAGGCGGGGGTCGATTCGGTCGCCCGGGGGATTGGCTCGCTGATCGCCACGATCGGCGAGATCGACACGCTCCACCGTACGAACGACGAGCTGACGACCGAGAACGCCACCCTCCGGGCGGAGAACGCCCGTGCGCAGGAGCTCGAGCGTGAGAACCAGATCCTGACCGGCCTGCTCCAGGTCCAGTCCGGCCTCGGCTTCCAGTCGATCGCGGCGACCGTGATCGGGCGGGAGACCTCCGAGTTTCGGCGGCTGGTCACGATCGATGTCGGGACGGACCGCGGAATCGCGATCGGCGACGTCGTCGTCGCCGATGGCGGGGCGCTTGCCGGCCGGGTGACCGACGTGACCGGCGACACGGCCAGCGTCCTGCTGATCAACGACACGACCTCGACGGTGATCGGCCAGCTGGGCACCAACCAGGCGACCGGTTCGGTGATCGGCCAGCTGGGCGGCGTGCTGGTCATGGAGAACATCGATTCGACCGAGCGGGTCCAGATCAACGACCAGGTCGTGACCGCCGGGATCGACCTGGGCAACGGCGTCCGCTCGCCATTCCCCAAGGGCCTCCTGATCGGGACCGTGGTCGACGACCAGCGCGACGCGAACGCGGTGGTCCAGACCGCGTTCATCGAGCCGGCGGTCAACCTCGACAAGCTCGAGTACGTGCTGGTGATCACCAGCTACAAGGGCGGCCTGCCGCCGGTCGACCAGCAGGCCGTGCCCTGCCCGACCGGCTCGGCCACCCTGCCGGTCGGCGAACAGCCCTGCGTGACTGCGAGCCCGGCCCCCGCGGGCGCCCCGTGACGGCTAGGCTGTCGCTCCATGACAGGCGCGCGATGAGGGTCCGGCGATGAAGGGCATCGTCCTCGCCGGGGGCACGGCGACCCGGCTCTTCCCGCTGACCATCGTGACCAACAAGCACCTCCTGCCGATCTACGACCGGCCGATGATCTACTACCCGATCGCCACCCTGGCCGCGATGGGCATCCGCGAGGTAATGGTGATCGTCGGCGGCAAGAGCGTCGGCGATGTCGTCGAGCTGCTGGCCGACGGCTCCCACTTCGGGCTCGACCTGACCTACCGCTATCAGCATGGTGCGCTGGGCATCGCCCACGCGATCGGCCTGGCCCGCGACTTCGTCGGCGACGAAGCGTTCTGCTGCGTGCTGGGCGACAACATCCTGCTCGGCGAGCCCCTGGCCGCGGTCGCCGCCGAGTTCGAGGCCGGCGCCTACGGCGCCGGGACGCTCCTCTACCGGGTGCCCGATCCGGAGCGTTTCGGGGTGGCCGAGCTGGGTCCCACTGGCAAGGTGGTCGGCTTCGAGGAGAAGCCGGCCGTGCCCAAGAGCGACCTGATCCCGATCGGCGTCTACTTCCTGCGGGCCGGGGCGTTCGACGTGATCGACCAGCTGGCTCCGTCGGGCCGCGGCGAGTTCGAGATCACCGACGTGCTCAACCACTACATCCCGGACGGCGGCCTGTACACCCAGGTCTACGGCGGCCATTGGGCCGATGCCGGGACGGTCCCCTCGTTGATGCGCGCCGCGGCGATCGCCGCCGACGATGACGCCGCCGGGCTGCTCGGGCCGGCGCCCCAGCGGCCGGGTCGCTAGGCGCGCTCGATGGCCGCCGAGGACCGCCTGGGGCCGGGCCCGCACCTGCTGGTGACCGGCGGGGCGGGCTTCATCGGCTCGTCCTTCGTGCGCGAGGTGCTGGCCCGCGACGATGCCACCCGGATCACCGTTCTCGACACGCTGACCTACGCCGGCAACGAGGCGAACCTGCAGCCCGTCCTTGACCAGCCCGGGCAGGCCGCCCGGCTGCGCTTCGTACGCGGCGACATCGCCGACCCGGCCACGGTTGGGCCGCTCGTCGCGGAGGTCGACGCGGTCCTCAACTTTGCCGCCGAGTCGCATGTCGACCGCTCGATTCTCGATCCCGAGGCGTTCCTGAGGACCGGCGTGATCGGCGTCCACGTCCTGCTCGACGCCTGCCGGGCCGAAGCGGCCGCCCTGGCCGCCGGTGAGCGGCGGACCGCGAGCGGCGATCCGCGGCCGGCGCCGCGCTACCTCCAGGTCAGCACCGACGAGGTCTACGGCTCGGTCGAAACGGGTCGCTCGGTTGAGTCGGACGGGCTTGCCCCAAGATCGCCGTACTCGGCCGCCAAGGCGTCGGGCGAGCTCCTCGTCCGAAGCTACGTGGTCACCTACGGGGTCGACGCCGTCGTGACCCGCGGCTCGAACACGTATGGGCCGTACCACCATCCCGAGAAGCTGATCCCGCTGTTCATCACCAACGCCCTCGAGGATCGTCCGCTACCGCTCTACGGCGACGGACTCCAGCAGCGCGACTGGCTGTACGTCACCGACCACGCCGGGGCGATCGAGACCGTCCTGCGCCGGGGCACGAGCGGCGAGACGTACAACATCCCCGGCTCGGCCGAGATGACCAACCGGGATGTCGTCCGGCTGCTGCTCGAGGCATTGGGCAAGCCCTGGTCGCTCGTGCGCACGGTCGAGGACCGGCCAGGCCACGACCGGCGCTATGCGCTTGATGGCTCGAAGCTGGCCGCCATCGGCTGGCGCAACAAGGTCGAGTTCGCCGACGGGCTGCGCCGGACCGTGGACTGGTTCGTCGCCAACGAGGGCTGGTGGCGGGCGATCAAGGCCGGCGACTGGGACGCCTACTATGAGCGCCAGTATGGCCGCCGGCTGGCCGGCTCCGAGCCGGCAGCGTCCGAACCCGGACGTCCGGTGGGCTGAGGTGCGGATCGCGGTCACCGGTAGCGGCGGACGGCTGGGCCGGGCGGTGCTGGCGGCCCTCGCCGAGGCGCCCTTCACCGGGATCTCTGGGCCGCTCGCCTGGCACCGGCCCGACTACGACCTCGACGACCCGGCGGCCCCCGTCCGGCTGCTCGATCGGGACCGGCCCGAGCTGATCGTCCATACGGCCGCCTGGACCGACGTCGACGGCTGCGCCCGGGAGCCTGCCCTGGCCCTTCGCCGCAACGGCGAGGCGGTCGGCGCGCTCGCCGACGCGGCCGCGTCGGCGGGGATCGACCTGATCCTGATCTCGACCAACGAGATCTTCGACGGCCGGCGGACCGATGGCCGCGGCTATCGCCCCGATGAGCGCCCCAACCCGATCAACGCCTACGGGACGAGCAAGCTGGCCGGCGAGGTCGCCGCCGCCCGCGCCTATGGCTGGGCGGTTGACGAAGCCGGCGAGCCCACGCCCGGGCCGGGCCGGCCCCCGCCAACGGGTCCCTCGCTGTCGATCGTCCGGACCGCCTGGCTGTACGGCCCGCCGGGTAACGACTTCCCCGAGAAGATCGCCCACGCGGCCGAGCGCTCGCGCGCCGCCGGCGAGGCACTCCGGGTGGTTGGCGACGAGACCGGATCACCCACCTTCAGCGCGGACCTGGCCGATGCGATCGTCGAGATGATCGGCTCGGGCGAGCGGCTAGCCGGGATCCACCATGCCGTGAACGGTGGCGCCATCAGCCGGGCCGGCTGGGCGCGGGCGGTGTTGGCCGGCCTGGCGATCGACGTGCCGATCGACGAGGTGCCCGGCTCGACCTGGCAGCGCGCCTCGAGCCCGCCGGCGTGGGCCGTCCTCGAGGCGGGCCAATCGCCGGCCACGCTCGAGCCGCTGCGAGCCTGGACCGCGGCCCTGGCCGACTACCTGCCCACCCTCCGCCGGCAGCTGGCCGGCCGGCCGGCGACCGCGACGAGCGCGCCACGATGAGCGCGCCACGATGAGCGCGGAGCTCGCGGCCGCCCCGTCAACCCTGCCCGGCGTGCGCTGGGCCGCGATCGCCCGTCACGGCGACGTGCGCGGCTCGTTTCGCGAGCTGTGGCGAGCGTCGGCCGGCTTCGACCTCGACCCGCGCTGGAGCGGCGCCCCGGATGCCCAGTTCGTGCAGGCCAACCTGTCGACCTCGGCCGCCGGCGTCCTGCGTGGCCTGCACTACCATCGCCGCCAGCTCGACCACTGGATCGTTGCCTCGGGCCGGGCGCTGGTCGCCCTGGTCGACGTCCGGCCGGTGCTCGAGGGCCGGGGTCCGGCCGTGGTCGAGACGCGCCAGCTGGCGGCCGACGGGACGGTCACCATCCCGACCGGAGTCGCCCATGGCTTCCTGGCCATCGAGCCGCTCGAGCTGATCTACCTCGTGACCAATGAGTACGACGGCTCCGACGAGCTGGGCTTCGCCTGGGACGATCCGGCCGTGGGCGTTGACTGGCCGGCCTGTCCGACCGCGGATGGCCGCCCGATCCTGTCCGAGCGGGATCAGCACAACCCGGCCCTCGCCGCCCTGGTCGAGCGCCTCCGGGCGTAGGACCGGTGCCTGAACGCCCCGCCATCGAATTGGGTGGTGGTGCAGCGGGCACCGGCCCGACCACCATCAACGCCACCGCAGGCCGCCCGACCGCGCCGCACCGACCGGCCGTTCGGACGTTGGGGTCATTCGGGCCCGGGACCATGTCGGGATTGAGTCGGGCAGCCCCGTCCGGGAGTCTGGGATTGCCCGTCGGGTTCGGGTCGTCGGCGATGCCGGCCAGCGAACCGCGGAAGCTCGGAGACTCCTGTTGCACAAGCTCCTCGGCGCCCTGTCCCTGGCCTGCGTGATCGGCCTGGCCGCGTTCGTGCCGGCCGCCTCGGCCTCGACCCTGTCGAACGCCAAGGTCGTGATCATCGTGGGTCCCGTGGAAGGCAGCACCGCGTCGTACATCTCGGACGCGGCGAGCACCGCCACGGTCGCCCGCCAGTACAGCTCGAACGTGGTCACGATCTACTCGCCGTACGCCACCTGGGCCAACGTCGAGCCGGCCCTCCAGGGTGCTGCGATCGTTGTCTACTTCGGCCACGGGAACGGCTGGCCGAGCCCGTATGCCCCGTTCCAGGAGACCACCAAGGACGGCATCGGCCTGAATGCCGCCTCGAACGCCGGCAACTCGAACGTCAAGTACTACGGCGCGACCAACCTCAAGAGCTCCATCAAGCTCGCTCCGAACGCCGTGGTGATCCTTGGCCACCTGTGCTACTCGGCCGGCAACTCGGAAGCCCAGAATCCCGCGCCGACCCTGACGGTCGCCGAGCAGCGGGTCGACAACATGGGTGCCGGCTGGCTCCAGACCGGAGCCCGGGCGGTGATCTCCGAGCCCTACTCGAACGAGGCCGGCTGGTACATCCAGGGCCTGTTCACGATGAACGAAACGATCAATGCCCTGTGGCAGAGCGCCCCCAACTTCAACCACAACGTCCAGTCGTGGACCTCGGTCCGCACCACGTGGGCGGCGATCCAGCTCGACACGAACCCGCATGCGACCGGCAACGAGCACTTCAACCGGGCGATCAGCGGCGACATGAACCTGCTCACGCCCTCGGTGGTCGGCGTCCCGATCTCGTCGCCCTTCGGCCACGTGACCCTGTCACAGGCGGGTGGCACGCGCGTCGTGAGCGGCTCGGTCCAGCTGCGCAGCGCCGGTCCCCAGGCGCGCTGAGCGCGGCGGCTGCGTCCAGCGCCCTACACTGCCGCCATGGTGTCTGATTCCCGGCCCGGCATCTGGGTCGTCATGCCGACCTACAACGAGGCCGAGAACCTGCCCGGGATTGCCGCGGCCGTCCTCGAGGCGGTGCCCGTGGCCACCCTCCTCGTCGTCGACGACGGCTCGCCCGATGGGACAGGCCAGCTGGCCGACGGCCTGGCCGCGGCGGATGGGCGAATCCGGGTCCGCCATCGGAAGGCCAAGCAGGGCCTGGGCCGGGCCTATCTCGACGGCTTCCAGGTCGCCCTCGCCGGGGGCGCCGAGGTCGTTGTCCAGATGGACGCCGACTGGTCGCACGATCCGGCCAGTCTGCCCGGACTGGTTGCCCCGATCACCGACGACGCAGCCGACCTGGTGATCGGTTCGCGCTACGTGGCGGGCGGCGGGGTGGTGGACTGGGGGCCGGCCCGGCGGGTGATCTCGCGTGGTGGCAGCCTCTTTGCCCGGACGGTCCTTCGCCTGGCGCCCCATGACCTGACCGGTGGCTTCAAGGCCTGGCGAGGACCGACGCTGGGCTCGATCCCATTTGAGGGGATCCACGCCGGCGGCTACGTCTTCCAGATCGAGACCACGTACCTGGCCAGCCGCCTTGGCGCCCGGATCAGCGAAGTCCCGATCACCTTCCACGATCGGCGGGTGGGCCACTCCAAGATGTCCCGGCGGATCATTGGCGAGGCCCTGATCGTGGTCCTCCAGCTGCGCTGGGACGAGCTGCGCGGGCGGGGGCCCCTGCGCCAACCCCGGCAGGCGTGACAGCCGGACCGCCGCCGGGCGCCAGCCCGGATCCACTCGGGCTACGGGTGGTCATGGACACCCGGCCCCTCGAAGATCCGGCCCGCGCGCCGACCACCGCGCTGTACCTCGGCGAGCTCCTGTCGGCCTACGACGCCGAGCCGATCGAGGGCGAGTCGTTCGCCTTCCTGGTCGGGCTCAGGCGGCCCGATCCGACCGAGGGGTTCGCCAACCTCGAGGTTGCCGCCCGACGCCGGATGCCGCCCAGCCAGCTCCTCCGCTCGGGCGCCCTGACCGTCGACCCGTTCCTCCTGCGCGGTGCATCGATCGGTTCGGCCTGGTGGGCGGAGCAGGGCGGCGCGGCGGGTGCCGTCTTCCACACCGCGGCCGGGGCGATCCCGATCGGCTCGCGCCTGCCGGTCGTGGTCACCCTCCTGGACCTGGCGCCCTGGGAGCTGCCCGCCGTCTACCAGCGCAGCCCGGCGGCGGCCTTCGGGCAACGCCTGCGCGGCCGGATCCTGCGCGGCGCGGCGGCCGTGATCGTGGGCAGCGAGGCCACGGCCCGGGCCGTGCTCAACCTGCTCCACGTCCGCCCCGAACGGATCGTCGTGGTGCCTCTCGCCGCCCGCGCGGCGTTCCAGCCGGCCGAGGCCGGTCGTGGCGGCCGATCGTCGACCAGGCGGGCCGGCTCGCCGGCCACGAGCGCCGATCCACGCTCGGACCGGGAGCGGCTCGGCCTGTCCGGCGGCTACCTGGTCTATTCGGGCCGCTACGACGCCCGTCAGGACCTCGGCTCGCTGATCGGGGCGCTCAGCCGGCTGGCCGCCGCCGGCCGTCCGGCCGAGCTCGATTCCGCGACCTCGTGGCCGCCCCGGGTCCTGCTGATCGGGGCCTCACCCGACGACCGGGCGGCCCTCGCCCGGGCCGCCGTGCGACAGGGCGCCGGCGACCTGATCGCCTACGCCCCGGCCCTCGCCGACGAGCGGGTCGCGGGGCTCGTCGCCGGGGCCCGCGCGGCGATCCTGCCCTCGATCAGCGAAGCCGCCGGCCTGGCCGCGATCGAGGCGCTCGCCGCCGGGACGCCGGTGATCGCCAGCGCCGTCGGGGCCCTGCCCGAGATCGTCGGCGGGGCAGGAATCCTGGTCGAGCCGCGCGACCCCGATCGGCTGGCCGCCGCGATCTCGGCGGCCTGGATCGACGACGGCCTGTGGGGCCGGCTACGGGCCGAGGCCCTCAGCCGGGCCGGTCCCAACCGGCGGACGTGGGCCGACGTGGCCCGGGCCACCCGGAGCGTGTACACCGACGTCGGTGCTCGCCGGGCACCAGAGGACGAGGTGACCGGGATCTGAGCGCCTGGCCCGTTGTTGGGCCCGGGGCCTACGGCCCGCCGTCGCGGGGCGGCGCGGGCGTCCCGTCGTGGACGCTGACCGCGGTGCCCCAGGTCACGACATTCACGAACGTCTGGCCCACGGTCAGGCTGACCAGATGGCCCTTGGCGTCGTAGAAGAGGGTCGGTCCGCTGGTCGACTTCTTGCGCCAGGTGCCCTTGATCGTGTGCCCGTTGGTGGCGATCCAGGCCGGACCGCTGCCGACGACGGCTGCCTCGAGGCGATGCTTGTACGCCTCGCCATCGTTGAGCGGCCCGAACTTCATCCACATCACGATCACGTTCGTCGGCGCGATCCGGACCTTGTTCGCCGCGTCATGCTGGGCGCCCTCGACGCTGACCGTACGGAGATAGCTATTGGTCGTCCGGTCATAGTTGTACTTGATCGTGTTGTGGGGGTAGGCGAAGGTGATCGTGCCGCCGACCGGACGCACGCTGAGGGTGCTCGGCGGGTTGAAGGTCCAGATCGGCTTAGGCGCGGCGGTTGCCCTTAGGATGCCGGCCAGGTGGCGGAGCTGGGTGCCGGTCGTGTACAGGTTGTGCGGTGCGGCGCGACTGGTGATCCGTCGGAAGGTCGGGCCGTAGCGGAACT
>PNAZ01000024.1:0-2239 GCA_003169655.1 Chloroflexota bacterium | reverse complement strand
AAGATCGCCATGTAGCGCGGGATGCCGCCCTCGGCCGGGGCCTGGAAGACGATCGAGGCCGAGCTCAGCCCCGATTGCGGGCGCGCCGGGCTCAGGTCGTCGATCATCACCGCGATCGGATGGAGGACCGCCGCGGCGGGGCTGACCAGCTCCCCGGTCAGCGCCGACGGGACGAGCACCGGGCTGGGGCTCGGGCTGGGACTTGGCGACGGCGACGGGCTGGGCACGATCGTCGGGCTGGGGGCATTCGACGCTGAAGGCGACGGGCTGGCTGTCGCAACCGTGCTCGTGGCTGGGACCGGCGTCGTCGGCGAACAGCCAACCAGCAGGACCGCCGCGGCGATCGCCAGTCCGACGAGCCAGTCCTGGCGCAGCCGTCCGATCACGCGCCGGAGAATAGCCGATGTCTCGAATCGCAGCCTACGGCCCGCCCGAAGTTGCCCGTGAGCACCGGACCGGCGCGGGTTCGGGCCCGGAGGGAGGCAAAGGCGGGTACGCTTGGGGGACACGCCCGGAGAGAGAGCCATGACTGATCAGATCGATGAACGCCCCAAGCAGGCCGCCACACCCTCGAGCGCGGCGTTGTCCGCTGCCGACGCGCCGGCCAAGGCCAGCAACAAGGCCAGCGCCAGGGCCGTCAGCGTCAAGGCCGCGGCCAAGCCCCGGCGCGCCGCCACGGTGTCGAGCGCGACGACGCGCCGCCCGGTCGCGGTGCCGGTCGTAAGCGGTTCCTATCCAACCCGCGACGGGTCGCTGACCATTCAGCAGGGTGGCATCGGAGCGCTCAGCGCGACCGACGTTGCGGTCACCCAGGGTGGCGTCGGGGCCCTGCGCGCCGAGCGACTGTCGGTCGAGCTCGGGGGCGTCGGCGCGGCGATGACCAACGACCTCGACGTGCGCCAGGGCTACGTCGGCGCGGTGATTGCCCGGGACGCCCGATTCGAGCAGGCCGGCGTCCGGACCCTGATCGCCAACCGGGTCCATTTCGGTCCGAACTCGGGCGCCGGGGTCGTCCTTGCGGCGCATGTCGAGGGCGACGTCCGAACGCTCGTCGACTGGCGCGGCGCGCTCGCTTTCGGGGCCGCCGCAGGCGTCGTGATGGCGATCTTCCGAGGCCGCCGGCGCTGAGCCCGAATGGGCCTCCGGTATACTCGATCGGCGGTTGACCGGTCGGTCCGGCAGGCACCGTCCGGCACCGGTCCGAGCAGGAGTCCCGCACCAACTGTGATTGATCAGTCAGCCCGCGTCCACCCATCGGCCGATCTGGAAGCAGACGTCGAGGTGGGTGCAGGCACGAGCATTTGGCATCGCGCCCAGATCCGGAGCGGTGCCCGGATTGGCTCCGAGTGCGTCATCGGCCGCGACGCGTTCATCGACGAGGGCGTCGTCCTGGGCAACCGGGTCAAGGTCCAGAACCTGGCCCTGATCTATCACGGGGTGACGATCGAGGACGGTGTCTTCATCGGCCCCAATGCGATCCTGACCAACGACCGCTACCCGCGCGCGATCACGGCGACCGGCGAGCTGGCCCGCGCCGAGGACTGGACAGTCTCGCCGATCCTGCTCAAGAGCGGCTGCTCGATCGGCGCCGGGGCGGTCGTCGTGGCCGGGGTGACTATTGGCCGGTTTGCGACGATCGGCGCGGGTGGGATCGTGACCCGCAACGTGGCGGATTTCGCGCTGATGGCCGGCAGCCCGGCCCACCGCATCGGCTGGGTCTGCGCCTGTGGGGCGCGCCTGCTCGACTCGGAGGGCCGCAAGGCACCCGCCGAACCGGCGGTCTATTCGGCCGATCCGGCGCTGTCCTGTCCGGTCTGTGGACGCCATTACCGCTACAACCCCGAAGCCGACACCCTGATCGAACGGGTCGGCCTGCAGCAAGGAGCCCGAGCATGATCCCGATCGCCCGCCCCGATATCGGTGAGGAAGAGGTTGCCGCGGTGAGCGAGGTCCTCCGTTCGGGGATGCTGGCCCAGGGCAAGCGGGTGGCCGAGCTCGAGGCGCGCTGGGCCGACTACTGCGGCGTGAAGCACGCGATCGCGACGAGCAACGGCACGCTGGCCCTGATGGCCATCTTCACCGGGATCGGCCTTGTGCCCGGCGACGAGGTGATCACCGTCTCGCATACGTTCGCGGCCACCGCCAACGCGATCCTGTCGACCGGGGCGATGCCCGTCTTCGTCGACATCGAGCCGGACACCTACCTGATCGATGCCGCCCGGATCGAGGCGGCGATCAC
>PNAZ01000087.1:480-13158 GCA_003169655.1 Chloroflexota bacterium | reverse complement strand
TCCTGGTCAAGGCGATCTGCTTCACCACGGTCGGGGCGGTCCTCCTCAACGTTGCCGTCGGCCACCTTGGCGCCACGGTCCTCTTCGAGCTGCCCGACGGGTGGCCGGTGGTCGGCGGGCGCTGGACGCTCGAGTCGATTGCTTACGGCCTGGACGTGGCCCTCGGCCTGGCTGCCGCGGTGCTCGTGGTTGCGCCGCTGTCCTACGTGCTCGAGCCGCACGAGCTCGTCGACGCCCTGCCCAAGTCGATCGAGCGGGCCGGAATCGTGGTCGCGGCGGCCCTCAACCTGGTCCCCGGGATCGGACGCTCGTTCGGGCAGATCCGCGATGCCCAGACGATGCGCGGCTGGCGGCCGGCCGGGCTGCGCTCGTGGTCCGAGGTGATCGTGCCGATGGCGATCACCGCCGTCGAAGGCTCGCTCGAGCTGGCCGAGGCGATGGAATCTCGGGCCTTTGGCTCGGGGTCGCGCAGCCGCTACGCACCCGCCCGCTGGACGGGCCGGGATTGGGCGATCGTCGTCGCCTCACTGGCCGCGATCGGCCTGACGCTCGGGGCCCGGGCCACCGGTCTGGCCGTGGACTGGTATCCGTACCCCGCCCTGACGACGCCCGAGGTCAGCCCGGCAATGCTGATCGCGGCGCTCCTGCCGGCCGTGGCGATCTGGCGATGAGCGCCACGCCAGCAGGTCCGCTAGCCAACTTCAGCCAGCTGTCGTACTGGTATCCGGGCGAGATTCCGGCCCTCGTCGACGTCAACCTGGAGCTGGAGCCAGGCCTGACCCTGGTCAGCGGCCCGTCGGGCGGCGGGAAATCGTCGTTGCTGCGCCTGTTCAACGGCCTGATCCCGCACTTCCACGGGGGCCGGATCGGCGGTCTCGCCACGGTCCTCGGTCACGATGTCACCCGAACGCCGACGCGGACGCTCGCTCGCGAAGTCGGTTTCGTCTTCCAGGACCCCGAGCGGCAGGTGGTCTACGGCAGTGTCGAGCGCGAGGTCGCCTTCGGCCTGGAGAACCTCGGCGTCGATCGCCCGGAGATGGTTCGCCGAGTCGGCGCGGCCCTCGACCAGCTCGGCCTGGCGGCCCTCCGCGCTCGAGCGGTCGGGACCCTCTCGGGCGGCGAGCGCCAGCGAGTCGCGATCGCCTCGGTCCTCGCCATGCGGCCGCGCCTGATCGTCCTCGACGAGCCAACCTCGGAGCTCGACGCAAACGGGGCCGAGGCGGTCCTGGCGGCCTGCCTCGAGCTCGAGGCGAGCGGCACGGCCATCCTCGTCGCCGAGCACCGCCTGGACCGGCTGCTGCCGGCCGCCAGCGCATTCGTGCACGTTGAGGCCGGCCGGGTCGAGAGCCGCGCCGGCCGGCCGCTCCTGGCGGGGCCGCCTGCCCGACTTCGTCCGCCGAATCCCCCTGGCGCGGGGCGGGACAGGGCGGCCTGGTCGATCGATGACGCGGTCGTCGGTCCCGCCGGGATCGCCCTCGTCGAGTGCCGGGCCCTGAGCGCCCAGGCCGGCGAGGTCGTGGCCCTGACCGGCCCGAACGGCAGCGGCAAGACGACCATCCTGCGGGCGATCGCCGGCCTGCTCCCGCCGCTCTCGGGAACGGTCCAACGACAGCCCGGTCGGACCGCCTACCTGCCCCAGGACCCCGGGGCGCTCCTCCACCGGCCGAGCCTGCTGGCCGAGGTCGCCTGGACACTGGACCGGGCCGCCACCGAGCGATCCGCCATAGGCGCCGGGTCATCAGCTGAGGACCATGAGGGGCAGGGTCGGGCGGCATTGGCGGAGTTCGGCCTGGCTGCCCTGGCGGAGCGCGATCCGCGCGACCTGAGCGCCGGAGAACGGCAGCGCGGGGCGCTGGCCGTGATCCTGGCCGGCAACCCGGCGATCGCCCTCCTGGACGAGCCGACGAGGGGCATGGACGAGCTCGCCCGGCGATCGCTGGCCCGGGTCCTCGACCGTCTGAGGGCGCAGGGCTGCTCGGTCGTCGTGGCGACCCACGATCTGGACCTCGTGGCCGAGATCGCCGACCGGGTGGTCTCGATCGAGGACGGCGTCGTGGTCGAGCAGCAGGCCCCGGGCGCCGCCGCTGGGATCGAGGCGAAGGCGTCGTGAGCAGGATTGGATTGCTGGCCGCCTCGATCGCCGGCGGCCTCCTGTTCCTGCTGCCCTACCTCGGGATCGAGGCACCGGGCGGCTCGATCCCCGCCTCGGTCTCCCTGGGCACGATCATCGCCCTGGGCACGATCGAGATCGGCGCCCGGCGACTCGACGCGAAGGGGATTGCGCTGCTGGCCTGCCTGGCAGCCCTGGCCGCGGCGATGCGCCTGGCGCTGGTCACCGGGATCGCCGGCTTCAGCCCGTTCTTCTTCCTGGTCCTGTGTGCCGGCTACACGTTCGGGCCGAGCTACGGTTTCCTGACCGGCACCGTGGCGATGCTCGTCTCAGCGATCGTGACCGGCGGGCTCGGGCCGTGGCTGCCGTACCAGATCTTCGCCACCGGCTGGGTCGGGCTGGGCGCCGGACTGATCAGCGGCGGCCTCGACCGGCGACCGACCCGGCGCGACTTCATCCTGCTCGCTGCCTACGGCCTGCTGGCGGGATTCGCCTTCGGAGCCGTGATGGACCTCTGGGACTGGGCCTTCTTCCAGGGTTCGCCCGACCTCGGCTACGTGGCCGGCCTGGGCGCCGGCGGGACGATTGCCCGGTTCGGCCAGTTCTACCTGCTGACCTCGGCCGGCTACGACGCGTTCCGGGCCGTGGGCAACGCCGCGATGATCCTGGCCCTCGGGCCACCGGTCCTGGCCTCGCTCGCCCGCCTCCGGGCGCGCGCCTCGTTTCGATTCGTCGGCGCCGCTCCGGCCAGCTGAGCGTCAACCGGCAGCGAAGCGCTCCAGGCCGGCCACCGCCTCGGGCAGGTCGAGCCGGCCGAACCCCAGACGGACACGCTTGCCCGACTGGCCGAAGCGTGAGCCGGGCAGGAGCAGGACGCCTTCCGCCTCGACCAGCTCGGCGGCGAATCGGTCGGCATCCCAGCCGGCGAACCGCCCGGTCAGGGTCAGCTCCGGGTAGGCGACCGAGCCGGCCCTTGGCCGGACCCAGGCCAGCACGTCCGGCCGGTCGGCGACGAGTCGATCGAGGACCGCCAGGTTGGCCGCGATGATCCGCTGCGAGCGCTCGAGCACGGTCGATCTGGCCCGCAGGCCGATCAGGCTCAGGATCTCGGCCGGCGCCGAGGGGCAGATCGTGGTGTAGTCCTTGAACGCGGCGCACTTCGCGAGCAGCGCCCGGTCCCGGGAGGCGAGCCAGCCAATCCGCAGTCCGGCCATTGCGAAGGACTTCGACATGACCCCGAGGCTGATCCCGGCAGCCAGCGCGTCGGCCCCGGCCGCCAGCCGATCCGCCTCGTCGTATTCGAGGTAGCGATAGACCTCGTCGGCAAAGAGCGCGATGCCGGCCTCGGCGCAGAGCTCGGTCAGCGCCCGCCATTCGGCGTGGCTCGGCAGCATCCCGGTCGGATTGTGCGGGGCGTTCACGACTACCAGGCGGGTCTCCGGCCGGAGGGCGACCCGGATCCGCTCGACGTCGAGCGCCCAGCCATCCGCGGCATGGAGCTCGTGCCGGCTGACCACGGCACCAGCGGCTGCGGCGACCTCGTACAGGCTCTGGTAGCCGGGCCAAGTCACGATCACGTGATCGCCGGGTCCAACCGCGACGTTGAGCAGGCAGAAGATCGCCTCCTCGGCACCCGAGAAGACGAGGACGTCATCGGCGGTCAGCGTCTCGTACAGGCCGGCGATCTCGGCCCGCAGGAGCGGGTGGCCGCTCGACTCCGTGTAGCCCAGGTGGAGGCCCTGCCACAGCCCACGGGTCTCGTCGTCGGCCAGCGCGAGCAACTCGGCCAGCGGATAGCCCTCCAGGTCGGACGCGCAGAGCAGATGGCGAACCGCGAACTCCCAGCGGGCGAAGTAGCGCTCGAGCTCGAAGTCGGCGATCTTCACCCGCGCCGGGTCGCCCTAGTTGACCGCGTGGAGCGCGCCCGTCAAGGCCAGGAAGGCGGCCTGGTCCAGGCCGTTGCCGATCGCCAGCCAGCTCGGCTTCTCGGCCTTGGCCACGACCAGGGCGTAGCCAGTCGCCGTCTGGACGAGGTCACCGGTCAGGTCCCCGAACGGGCCGGAGCCGGCTGCGGTGCCGGCCGGGACGCAGCCCGAGCTGTCGCCGCAGAACGAGCCTTCGTCGAGCTCGAACGTGGCGTTGTCGGACTTGCGCCGGAAGTTGATCTGGATGTGGCCGCCGTTGGCCAGCCGGTAGGTGCCTGAGACAAGGGACCAGCCGGCCGGCAGCACGGCGCAGTAGACCGGAAAGCTGACCGAACCGGCGAACGAGGCGTAGAAGTCGGGGGTGTCCTTGGCTCCCGAGCAGACCGACGCGGCGCTCGACGAGCTGGGCAAAGGCTGATCCGAGCCCGATGCCGGCGGCTCGCTGGGTGGCTGCCCGCTGTCGCTGGCCGTCGGCCCGCTCGACGCCGATGGACTCGGCTCGACCACGGCCGAGGCCGGTACCTCCGAGCTGGGCGCTGAGCTCGGCGGCAGGCTGGCCGCTGTGCTGATCGCCGGCGCGCTCGATGGCGTGCCGAGCCCGCAGCCGCTCAACACGAGCAGGCCGCCGGTCACGATCATGGAGAGCCGGACGGTCCCGGCCATCCGCGGGCGCATGGGCGTCACGCAGCAAGCCTAGCCGCAGCCGGTGACGCCGGTCAACGCACCCTCCGCTCGTTCGAGCCAACGCTCGCGGGATCCGGCGATGTCCGCCGGGTAAGAGCCCCCTGAGATGCTCCGGCCCGGAATTCCGCCGAGGAGTTCCGCCGGAGGAGGTCCCCCTTGGGTGCTCGCGTGCCCCTGACCCGCACCATCGCCCTGCCGCTGCTCGCCATCCTGGCCCTGCTCGGTCCGGCGGCCCAGCCCGCCAGTGCCAGTTATCAGGCCAGCGTCGACTCGAACGTGTCGGCCTTTCGCGGCCCGTGCGTCGGGTTCACCGACACCCATCCGGCCCGGATGCTGAGCCTGGCCGTGATCGGGCTGCGCTCGCTCGGCTACGCCGCCTCGAGCTACTCGGGCGCCAGCTTCAGCCGGGCGGGCGTGCTGGCCCGAACGGTCAACGACTACGGCTTCTACGTCCATTCCCACGGTGACGAGTACTGGAACGCAGCCGCCCAGCGGCGCTACAACGGCTTCCGGGAAGACTCGGGCGACTGCAACCAGGCGGTCATCTTCTCGACCGACATCGCTGCGGCACGGGCCGGCCGGTTCACCAACCTGGTCGTGATCTCGACCTGCCACAACGCCGATCCAGCGACGACCCTGCCGGCCGCCTTCGGAATCGCCCGGACCAAGGCGCAGACGGGGGGCAGCCACTTCTACCTGGGCTACGTCGGGATCGCCTACGACAACGACGAGCAGGTCTTCGAGACCGTGTTCTGGGCCGCCCTCGAGCGCGGCCTGAGCGTCGGTGCCGCGTTCGACCTGGGCCAGGACCAGAACTTCAGCCATCCCCTCGACGCCGACTGGTGGGGCACCTACTCGTGGTCCGGCCGGGCCGGCGCCGCAATCGTCTGCCCGCGCTGCCTCGTGGCAGGTGCGAAGTGAGCGGGCGGTCGAGAGGCGCACGCCTCGGAATCGTCGCCCTCATCGTCGCTGGAGGTGGAGCCATGATCAGTGGCCTGGCCCGGACGGCCCCGGGCCCGATAACCCTCAGTGCGGCCGCCACGGCCTCCATCTCGGCCCTCGCCGCCGACGTCGACGAGCGGCTGGGCCTCCAGGTCCCGGCCCGCCGGACCGTCGCCCGGCTCGTCGGCGGCGCGTCCGGCCAGACGGTCGACGAGGTGACCGACCTGGATCCAGTGGGCAAGCCCGTCGCCATCTCGCGCTTCGACACGTCCGGCCACCTCGTCTCCTCGGTCCGCCTGGGCTATGCGCCGACGATCGGCGTCGCGCTCAGCGCTCCGGCGGCGATCGCCCGTGCCAAGATGGTCCTGGCCAGCGTCGGGATTCCGGCCGGAGGCTCGCCGGCCGCCTCGAGTCGGGCCACCGGCGGTTGGCTGGTCCGCTGGATGCGCCTCGTCGGGAGTGTGCCCGTGCCCGGGGACGGCGTCAGCGTCCAGCTGGCCGTCGATGGGTCGTTCCATGGGCTCGTCCGCAGCGACCATCCACTCGCGCCGGCCGCCGGAGCCGCGATCGACCAGGCCCGGGTCCGGAACCTGGTCGCGGCCCGGCTGGACGGCTGGCTCAGTGCCAACCTGCGGGACCAGGCGAGCGTTTCGACGATGGGCCTGGCCTGGGTCGCCCCCAACGACACGTTCGGCGATCCGCTGCCGGCCGGCCCGGAAGGCACCCTCAGGCTGGCCTGGCTGGTCAGGATCACGACGACCGGCACGCTCGCCGATCAGGTCGCCGGGCTCGAGCTGGCCTTCGATGCCGGTGATGGCACGCCCCTGGGTGGAGACATCCTCGAGTGATCCGCGTCGTGCTGGCTGTGTTCGGCGCGGTCCTGGTCGCCGGCTGCCTGGGCCGCCCGCCCGGGTCGGTGGCACCGAGCGCGGGGCCCTCGGCCGGCGCCGAGCGGATCGTCGCCCTGGCCGGCTCGGTCGGGGCGATGTCGCTCGTCGCGTCAGGTCGCGACTCGGGCGTGGGCCTGATCCCGGTCCGGGCGACGGGCCTGCCGCCCGACGCGGCGTGGCTGTCCGGTGATGGCTCGGCCTTCCTCGCCACGGCGCTCGGCGGCGAGGCGCTCCTGAGCCGCGGTCCCGGCCTGACTGCCTGGGTCAGCGCCCCGGGCGACCTCGGCGGCCGTCATCGTTCGCGAGCCTTCGGGTCGCTCGAACCCGCCCCGTCGGCCGGGGTTTCGGGCGGCCCGATCGGGAGGGTGGCCGTCGTCGAGGGCGATCCCGGGTCGGGCGGCCCTGGGCGGCTGATCGTCGAGACGCCGGCGGGCATCGTCGTTCGCCAGTTCAGCCTGGCGTCGACCCCAGAGAGCACGCCATGCTGGCTGCCCGACGGGCGCATCGCCGTGGCGGTTCGCGATCGTCGGGATCAGCCGACGATCGAGCTCCTGGATCCGGCGTCCGGCCGGATCAGCCCGCTCGGCGGAGAGCCGGTCCGGTCGATCGCGGTCGATGGCGGGATCGTCGCCATGATCGACATGGATGGCGCCGTCCGCGCCGGGGCCGTGGCGACCTGGCTGGCGGGCTCGCCGTTGCCCCTGGCCCTCGGCGGCGGCGAGGTCGTGCTCCAGGCCCAGCCATCGCCCAGCGGTGCGGAGCTGGCCGTCGTGGTCGCCGATGCCGGCGGGGACGCGGGCTCGATCCGGATCCTCGGCGCACCCGGCGGCTGGCACGAGATCGCCCGGTTCGGGCTCCCCAGCGGGGCGAACCGGGCGGTCGTGAGCTGGCTGGCGACTTCGTGACCGCCGGGGATCAGGCCGTTACGGCCTGCGCTTCATGGGAGACCAGGAGGTCCGGCTCAGCGGGCACCATCACTCCGAGCATCTTGTGGATCGTGAGGAGGTGGACGCAGCTACCCCAACTCTCGAAATAGTGGCAGGTGCAGCGCCACTTTCCGGACAGCAGGGTGATGTTGTGGGTGTCGTTGTCGCCCCGGAATGTCAACGAAAGCTGGTCGATCGAAACCCGATCGAGCTCGCGAGCGTAGCGATTTGCCTTCTCGACCTTGCCGATNNTCGAGGCCGCCGTCCGATCCTGCACGATCGACCGGTGATGGCGGTCGTTGGACCGACGATACACCCGCGCGTCTAGGGGGCGCTGGTCCCCTCGCGCCCGAAATCGTCCTCGATCCGGATCACGTCATCGAGCTCGGGCGTGGAGACCTCGACCAGCTCGGTCGGCTCGATCGCCTCGAACCGATGGATCCGCCCGACCGGGATCCGCTGGTGGTCGCCGGGACCCATCTCGGTCGTGCCGATCGTGCCGTCATCGGCCTCCAGGTAGAGGCGCATCCGACCCGAGACGACGAGGATCGACTCATCCTTGACCAGATGTTTCTGGAGCGACAGCCGGCGGCCGGCGTCGATCACGATCAACTTGCCGACATACTTGTCGGTGTGCGCCCAGATCAGCTCGTGGCCCCACGGCTTCGGGACCCGTCGGGTCGGATCCGACGCGGGGCCCGCAACGCTCGGCTCAGGCAGCACGGACCAGCGCCTCGCCGGCATTGACCATCGCATCCCGGATCTCGGCCGAGACGGCCTCCGTGTAGACCCGGACGAGCGGCTCGGTGCCGCTGAACCGGATCAGCATCCACGACCCGTCGGCGGTGAAGAACTTGAAGCCGTCGTTGGTCGTCAGGGCGTCGGTCCGGGTGACCGGCGCACCGGCCAGGGTCGCCGGGGCGTTGGCCTTCAGCTCGACCAGCAGCCGGTCCTTGACTGCGGGGTACAGGCCGGCCTCGACGTGGACGTCGATCCGCCGGTAGAACGACGGCCCGGCCAGCTCGTGGAACGCAGCCAGCGCCTTCGACACCGGCCATCGGCCGGCGGCCTTCTCGCGCAGGAACAGGTCGAGCAGGAGCAGGTCGGCATAGACCCCGTCGCGCTCGGGCAGGTGCATCCCGAAGCCGTAGCCGCCGGACTCCTCGGCGCCCATCATCGCCCCGGTCTCGATCATCTTCGGGCCGATGTACTTGAAGCCGACCGACGTCTCGTAGACGGGGATGTCGTAATGCTTGCCGAGGCGGAGGGCCATCGAGGTGTTGTTTACGCTCTCGACGATCGGGTCGCGCAAGCCGCGGTGCTCGGCCAGGTAGTACATCAACAGGCCGGTTACTTCGAGCTGGTGGATGAAGTTGCCCTGCTCGTCGGCCGCCCCGGCCCGGTCGGCATCGCCGTCGAGGAGCAGGCCCAGGTCGTAGCCGCCGCCGGCCAGGATCCCCAGCGCCTCGTCCACGTTCGGGCGGATCGGCTCAGGGTTGATCCCGCCGAAGTACGGATTCCGCTCGGAGTGGATCTCGCGCAGCCGGATCCTGCCGCCGGCCAGCAGGCGTGGCAGCCAGTCCGCCCCGGCCCCGTACATCGGGTCGACCAGGACGCTCACGTCGGCCGCCTTGAGGGCGTCGATGTCGACCGTCCGCCGGACGTATTGCTCGTAGCCGGGATACGGGTCGTACCAGTCGACCAGCCCAGCAGCCTCGGCATCCGCGAACGGCCGGCGCGGGATCGCCGTTCCGCCGTTCGTCGCGATCGTTGCCTCCAGCACCGCGAGGATCTCAGGCCCGGCGGCCGATCCGGTTGGGGCCTTGACCTTGAAGCCGTTATCGGTCCACGGGTTGTGGCTGGCGGTGATCACGATGCCGGCCGCGCTGCCCCGTTCGACGACCTCGTACGACGACATCTGGGTCGGGACGGCGTGGCGGGCGAAGGCGACCGGGATGTCCTGGGCCATCAGCACCTCGGCCGCGGCGGCGGCGAAATGCTCGGAGGCAAAGCGCCGGTCGTAGGCAATGACCACGCCCTTGGCCTGCTCGCCTCGTCCGACGACGTACTTGGCGACCCCGTCGGCGCAGCGCCGGACGCTCTCGAACGTGTAGTCGTCGGCGACCTTCGAGCGCCAGCCGTCGGTACCGAAGACGATCTTCGCGGGCTGCGGGAGCTGGCTGATCGTGGTCACGAATTGGCCTCCAGCGTTGAGCACCGATCGAGGAGCGGCTCGATCTGCGATTGCAGCCTGCGGGCGCCGCGGAGCACCGCAACGGGACCGTCCGACGCGACCATCGTAGCGTCCTCGCCGGGCGTCGCGACCAGCCCGCCCGACGCACGTCGCCAGATCAGGAGGTCATCGGCGGCTGCCTCGAACGCCGATCCGGTCGGGTCGATCGTGGCCTCGACGCCGGGCATCCCGAGCTCAGCCAGGAGCGATGTCCAGCTGCCCAGATCGTTCCAGCCGACGTCCATCGAGCCCATCACGACCTGGCCGGCCGCCGCGGCCGGCTCCATCACGGCGTAGTCGATCGAGATGGACTCGATCCTGGCGTAGGCCTCGTCCAGGGTGCCGGCACTGAAGCCCAGCTCGACCAAGTCGAGCACGCCCGAGGCGAACGCCTCGAGGGCGCCGCGGATCGCGCGGCGCTGCCACATGAAGATGCCTGCATTCCAGGCAACTCCTTCGGTGCGCACAAGAGCCTCTGCTCGATCGCGCGGCGGCTTCTCTTCGAACGCCTCGAGAACGTAGGCGGTCAGCTGTAGCTGCTGTTTTCGGCCAAGGTTCGGGATCAGATAGCCATATTCGATCGCCGGTCGCGCGGTCTGGATGCCGAGTGTCACAAGCGGATCGACGACCAATGACCCGAGTGCAAGTTCACCTTCCGCATCTCGGAGGACCGCTCGAAAGAGGTCGCCGTCTCGCACGGTTTGATCTGCGGGCAGGACAAGCATGACCTCGTCATGGGGTCGGTCGATCGCGACCGTGGCCAGGGCGACGGCAGCCGCCGTGTTCCGGCCGACCGGTTCGGCAATGACCGTCGCGTCGGGTACCTGTTCCCGGACGAGCGACTCGTACCGACGATCGGTGATGACGTAGGTCGACGCCGGCTCGATGAGGCCGGCGAGCCGCACGGCCGTCAGCTGGAGCAGCGTCCGCTCGCCGAGCAGCCGCAGGAACGGCTTGGGACGCGCGGGCGAAGACAGCGGCCAGAGTCGGGTGCCCCCGCCGCCGGCCAGGATGACGGCGTACACGATTCGAGCCTACCGGCCGCGGCAGGCAGTGCCGCCCGCCGGAGCCTCGGATCCGCTCAGATGGCCTCGGCGACCGGCTCGGGCAGGGCAAGCCCGGCGGCATCGGCCAGGAGCGCCGCACGATCGGTCCGTTCCCAGGGCAGGTCCAGGTCGGGCCGGCCGAAGTGGCCGTACGCGGCGGTCTGGAGGTAGATCGGCTTGCGCAGGCCGAGCGCCTCGATGATCGCGGCGGGGCGCAGGTCGAAGTGCTCGTCGATCAGGTGCTGGATCTTCTCGTCGGGGATCTTGCCGGTGCCGAACGACTCGACCGAGACGCTCAAGGGCCGGGCAATCCCGATCCCGTACGCGATCTCGATCTCGAAGCGGTCGGCCAGCCCGGCGGCGACCACGTTCTTGGCCACCCAGCGGGCGGCGTAGGCGGCCGAGCGATCGACCTTGGTCGGATCCTTGCCGCTGAACGCGCCGCCGCCGTGGCGGGCCATTCCGCCATATGTGTCGACGATGATCTTGCGCCCGGTCAGGCCGGCATCGCCCATCGGACCGCCGGTCACGAACCGCCCCGTCGGGTTGATGTGCATCACGGGATCGGCGCTGCGCAGCTCGCGCGGCAGGCTGGGCAGGATGACTGCCTCGGCGACGTCGTCGGCGATCTGCGCCGCGGTCACGTCAGGGTCGTGCTGGGTGCTGACCACGACGGTCTTGACCCGGCGCGGGACGCCGTGCTCGTACTCCAGGGTGACCTGGGTCTTGCCGTCGGGTCGGAGGTAGGGCAGCTGGCCCGTCTTGCGCATCTCGGCCAGGCGGCGGGCCATCCGATGGGCGAGGGCGATCGGCAGCGGCATCAGCTCGGGCGTCTCGCGGCAGGCGAACCCGAACATCATCCCCTGGTCACCCGCCCCGAGCTCGTGGCCGTCGACGCCCATCGCGATGTCCGGCGATTGCTCCTTGACGCTGATCAGGACGCCGCAGGTCTGGTGGTCGAAGCCGTAGTCGGCCCGGGTGTAGCCGATGCCCCGCACGGTTTCGCGGACGATCTGCTGGAAGTCGGCATACGTCGTCGTCGTGATCTCGCCGAGGACCACGACCAGCCCCGTCGTGGTCGCCGTCTCGCACGCGACCCGGGCGTTGGGGTCCTCGCGGATGATCGCGTCGAGGATCGCGTCGCTGATCTGGTCGCACATCTTGTCCGGGTGGCCTTCGGTCACCGACTCGGACGTGAACAGGTATTCCGCGGCGTCAAGGATCGTGGTCAAGTGGACTCCTTTTATGCTCCCGGCAGGGTAGCACGAGGCTCCCGGTGGACGCCGTTCACTCGGCCTCGACCACGAACAGCTGGGCCCAGTAGTCGCCGTGCTCGGCGACCTCGTGACGGTCGACGTCGAGGAACAGGCCGACCTCGGTCAGCTCATCGCCGCCGCGGGTCAGGGCGTTGTCCCGCTGCACCGTGTCCAGCCGGGCGGGCCACGGCGTGACCCGGTAGCGGGCGGCCGGGTCGAGCTCGCGCAGGCGAAGGCGGTTCACGCCGGGATTCGGCCGGTTGAGCGTCCGGTAGAAGCCCACGACGGCCTGCCGTCGATCGTCCGAGACGACCATCCAGGCGGTCTCGTTGCCGTCCCCTTCGAACGGACTGCGCAGGCGGACGAACCGGCCCCGCTGGAGCAGGTCCCGGTGCTCCGTGTAGAAGGCGACCTGGGCCCGGACCTCGGCCCGTTCGGCGGCCGACAGGTTCGTCGCGTCGAGCTCGTAGCCAAAGACGCCGAAGAAGGCGACCGCCGCCCGGGTGGCGATCGGCGTCCGCCGGCCGGTCTGGTGGTTGGGCACCGCCGAGACGTGGGCACCCATCGAGCTCAACGGGTAGAACAAGGACGCCCCCCACTGGATCCGCAGCCGTTCGATCGCGTCGGTGTCGTCGCTGGTCCAGGCCTGCGGCGCATAGGCCAGCA
>PNAZ01000087.1:174-451 GCA_003169655.1 Chloroflexota bacterium | reverse complement strand
CCAGGCTGGCCGGCTCGGTGATGTTCCGATTCATGTCCCATTTGACGTACGAGATCGGGGCGCTTCCGAGGACCTCGGACAGGACGATGAAGAGGTGCTCAACGATCTCCGGCCTCGGGGGTCTCCCAAAGACGGGCGGCACGGGCGCATCACCTCTCGGTTGGGTCGGCCGGTCGACGGCGGGACAACGAGAACGGTAGCGGATTCGATGCTGCGATCGAATTGCGATCGGCCTGCCCCACGGTAGACGGGCGCCGAGGCAATGGGCGTGATCAGC
>PNAZ01000087.1:0-166 GCA_003169655.1 Chloroflexota bacterium | reverse complement strand
CTTGGGACGAATGTCGCCACCAGGCGCGATATCCTCGAGCTGGCCCTCCACGAGCGCGGATCTGCCCGGTCGGCGGCCCGACGCGTGCACGAAAGCCACGCGTGAGGGCCGGGCGCGGGCATCCAAGACCCAGGATCGCGAGATAGTGCGTCTGCTGGCGACATTC
>PNAZ01000095.1 GCA_003169655.1 Chloroflexota bacterium | reverse complement strand
GAACCGATACGGCGGCCGGGATCCGTTCCATCGGGTGGAGCGTACGGCACCACGGCCCGGGTGATCGCTAGGCTTCGAGGATGGCCTCGAATCAGACCCGCAGCCGGCGCGCGCCGACGACGCAGCCGACCCTCCTGCCGCCGATGACCCCGGCGATCGTCCGGCGGCAGGTGGTGCTGGAGGAGCTCGACGTTGCCTCGAGCGGGCGGTTCGCGATCGTCGCCCGCCGGTTCGTCGACCGGCAGGACCGCTACTCGTCCCATCTCTGGTTCGTGCCGCTGGTTCGTGGGCTTGGCCGGACGCGAGCCCTGACGAGCGGGCCGGTCCACGACGGACGGCCGCGAATCAGCCCCGACGGGACACGAGTTGCCTTTCGGCGGAAGCGCCTCGAAGCGGAGGAGTCGGTCACGACCCTCGAGATCCTCGAGCTTCCGCAGCGAGGCGAGCTACCGAGTCGAGGCGAACACCGAAGTCGCGTCGAAAGCCCGAGTCCAGGCAGCGCGCCAGGCGAGTCCTGGACCCTGGTCGCGCCCGAGCACGGCGTCGGGGAGCTGGCCTGGTCCCCGAAGGGTGATCGGCTCGCCTACACGGCCGAGGCCGGCCCGGCCCGTTTCCTGATCCCCGATGGCCGGCCCCGGACGACGGGCAAGGACAACGGGAAGGACAAGGNNCGCCTGACGCAAGGCGACTGGGGCGTGCAGCAGGCCAGCTGGGATCCCGACGGTCGCTCGCTGGTCTTTGCGGCCGACCAGGCCGCGACGGTCGATCTGTACCCCAATCCGACGATCTGGCGGGTTGGCCTGGACGGTGCGCCGCCAGTCGAGATCCTGGCCGTGGGCGGGCCGGCCGGACACCCAACGGTTTCGCCCGACGGCCGCTGGCTGGCGGTGGTCGGCAACCTCGAACCGGGCGCCCTGGACGACGCGAGCCCCGGGATCGTGATCGCGCCCGCGAATGGTTCCGGATCGCCGGTGGCGCTGGCGCCTGAGCTCGACCGGCCAATCGGCTGGGCCCTCGATACCGACCTGCTCGGCTGGCAGGCGACCTCGCGCGGCGGGCCGTTCTGGGTTGGCAACGATGCCCTGGTCGCCCTGGTCTCGGACCGGGCGCGCTGTCTTCCATGGCGGTTCGAGCTGGATCCGGCCACCGGTCGCGGAACTGCCGCCGAACCCCAGCTGCTTGCCACGGGCGACGCCGCCTGCGAGCACCTGGCGGTCTCCGCTGACGGCAAACGGGTCGTGGTGGTTGGCACACTCGCTCAGCGGGCACCCGAGGTGATGACCGCCGAACGCGGCCGCCTTCGGACGCGGACCCGGATCGGCTCGGCCTGGCAGGGTTGTGTCCGACAACCCTTGATGCGGCTCGACCAGGCGCCAGGACCCGGCGGCCCGATCGACGTCTGGATCGCCTCCCCACCGGACGCCGAAAACGAGCCACTGGCGACGGTGATCGATATCCATGGCGGACCGCTCGGGGGATGGGTCGCGGCGCCCAGCCTGGAAGTCTCGCTCCTCGTCTCGCGCGGCTACCGCGTCCTGTTGCCGAACATTCGCGGCTCGACGAGCTACGGCCGCGACTGGATTCGGCCTCAGCTCGGCGATTGGGGCGGGGTCGACGCCGACGATGTCCACGCAGCGCTCGACCACGCGATCGCCGCCGGCCTGACCGACCCGGCCAGGGTCGGCCTCATCGGCCTGAGCTACGGCGGGTTCATGGTCAACTGGCTGATCGGGACGAGCGACCGATTCGCGGCGGGAATCAGCGAGAACGGGGTGACCAACCAGATCAATGGCTGGGCCAACTCGGACAGCGGCCCCAACTTCGCCCGGCTGGCGCTCCTGGGCGACCCGCTGACCGAGGCGGGCATGCTCAAGCTCTGGAAACAATCGCCGCTGGCCCACGTGGCCGACATCCACACGCCGCTGCTGATCCTCCAGGGCGAAGCCGATGAACGTTGCCCGAAGGCCGACAACGAGCAGCTCTTCGTGGCCCTCAAGGCCCTGGGTCGGACGGTCGAATACGTCCTGTACCCCGAGGAATACCACGTCTATCAGGCCGCCGGCCGAGTCGACCGACGGATCGACCGGATGACCCGGATGCTCGACTGGTTCGACGGCTACCTCGGTCATTGAAGCGGTCGGTGGCTGAAGCGGTCAGCGCAGGTCGAGCTCAGGTCGCGGCGCCGAGAGCTGGCGAGCGGCCGCGCGATGACCGGCCAGGACAGCCCGGCGGAGCAACGCTGGCGTGGAGCGGCCGCTTCTCCGCGACTCCGCGAAGCCGATCAGGAAGCCGGCGTCGAAGGCATCACCGGCCCCGGTCGTGTCGGCCGCCGGCAGCGGCTTCGTCGCGACATCGAACGTGATCGAAGCGCCAGAGGCGTCGAGCAGATGGACCGTCGCCCCGTTGCCACCACGCTTGACGATCACGACCGGGGCGAAGGCGAGCGCCCGCGCCCCGAGGACCGCCCAATTCGGCGAGTCAAGCAGCGCGGATAGCTCGGCGGCGGTTGCCAGCAGGACGTCGGGGGCCACGTCCCGGACGAGTGCGAGGGCGGCCGGCCGGCCATTGGCCAGGAGCGGCCCCACCGATGCCAGGTCGAGGCTCACCGCCGCACCGGCGTCGCGGGCCAGTCGAACCGCCTCACGACCGGCCGAGCCAAGCGGCTCGCCGACCAGTGAGTAGAGCGGCAGGTGGACGAGCTCGATGGCCTTGAACCAGGCGGCGCGCAGGTCGGCCGGCGAGAGGTGGTCGGCGGCGCCCCGATCGGCGACGAACGATCGCTCGCCGTCGGCAGCGACCAGGACCCCGATCCGGCCGGTCGGCCGGCCGGCAACTCTCGTGGCCCGAACGACAACGCCGTCCGAGCGAACCGCCTCGATCAAGGCGCGGCCGGGTCCATCGCGGCCGACCGAGCACAGCAGCTGGGCCCGTGCGCCGAGCCGGCCCAACCAGCGAGCCGTGGTCCCGGCCGAGCCACCCTGCCGAAGGCGGACGATGCCGGGCACGTCCGTTCCAGTCTTCAGTGCCCGGCCGGGGCTCAGGACCACGTCCAGGGTGAGGTCGCCCACGACGATCACGCGGATGCCCGGGCGGCGAGGACGGCTCGGCCGATGCGGGAGGCGGCGGGGCACAGCCAGGCGGTTCGGCACGCCTCGAGGATAGCGACGAGCGCGGGCCGTCGATGGCCCAGGCCGTCGTCAGGTTACCGGGCGGTCCCCGCCGACCGCACTACAATGCAGGAGCTGGCACGAGGCGCACTCTCGCCCTTCCGCAGCGACCTCTCCACGGAGCACCGCGATCGCCATGGCCCTTGCCCCGGACGCTCTCGACCTGCTCGCGGTCAACACGATTCGGACCCTCTCGATCGATGCCGTCCAGAAGGCGAACTCGGGCCATCCCGGCGCCCCGATGGGCATGGCGCCGATGGCATTCACCCTGTGGACGCGCTTCCTGCGCCACGCCCCGACCGTGCCCGACTGGCCCAACCGCGATCGTTTCGTCCTGTCGGCGGGGCACGCGTCGATGCTTCTCTACTCGCTCCTGCATCTGACCGGCTACGACCTCAGCCTCGAGCAGATCGAGTCGTTCCGGCAGTGGGGCTCGCAAACCCCGGGCCACCCGGAGCGCGGCCTTACGGCCGGCGTCGAAGCGACCACGGGGCCGCTCGGCCAGGGCGTCGCCAACGCGGTCGGGATGGCGATCGCCGAGCGGCGGCTGGCCCACGAGTTCAACCGGCCCGACCACGACATCATCGATCACTGGACCTACGGGATCTGCTCGGACGGCGACATGCAGGAGGGCATCGCGTCCGAGGCGGCTTCGCTGGCCGGCCACCTCAAGCTGCGCAAGCTGGTCCTGCTCTACGACGACAACGGGATCCAGCTCGACGGACCGACCGCGATGGCCTTCTCCGAGAACGTCCTGGAGCGCTTCGACGCCTACGGCTGGGATACCCGCCAGGTCGACGACGGCAACGACCTCGAGGCGATCAGCGCGGCGATCCGGGCCGCCCAGGAAGACGGCCGGCCGAGCTTCATCGCCGTGCGGACCCACATCGGCTATGGCTCGCCCCACAAGCAGGACACCCAGAAAGCCCACGGCGCGGCGCTCGGCGAGGACGAGGTCCGGCTTACGAAGGAGGCCTACGGCTGGGATCCGGATCGCCACTTCTACATCCCGGACGAGGCGCTCGATGTCTTCCGCCGGGCGATCCCCGAGGGCGAGGCGCTGGTCGAGGCCTGGAACGGCGAGCTCGATCGCTACGAAGGCGATCATCCGGAGCTCGCCACGCAGCTCAAGCGGCGCCTGGCCGGCCGGCTGCCCGACGGCTGGGAAGCGGCCTTGCCGAGCTACGCCGTGGGCGAGGACTTCGCCACGCGGCAGGTCAGCCAGGCCACGATCAACGCCCTGGCTCCGGTGCTGCCCGGGCTGTTCGGGGGTGCGGCCGACCTGTCCGAGTCGAACCTGACCGACATCAAGGGCGCCGGCGACTTCTCGACCGACGAGGCCGGGCGCAACCTGCGCTTCGGGGTGCGCGAGCACGCAATGGGCGGCATCTCCAACGGGATCGCCTATCACGGCGGGTTCAAGNNTGGACCCACGACTCGGTCGGCCTGGGCGAGGACGGGCCCACCCACCAGCCGGTCGAGCAACCGGCGGCGCTGCGGGCGATCCCCAACCTGTGGTACGTCCGGCCGGGCGATGCGAACGAGGCCGTCGCCGCCTGGGCGCTGTCAATCGAGCGGCGCGACGGTCCGGTCGCCCTCGGCCTCACCCGGCAGAAGCTGACCACCCTGCCCGAGACCGCGGCGGCGGCCCGCGACGGCGTCCGCAAGGGCGGCTACGTCCTGCGCGAATCGAGCGGCGGGCCGGGCGGGATCGACCTGATCCTCGTCGCAACGGGCTCCGAGCTCGGGGTGGCGGCCCTGGCCCGGGACGCGCTCGAGGCCGACGGGATCCGGACCCGGCTGGTGAGCCTGCCCTGCTTCGCCGCGTTCGAGCGCCAGGATGAGGCCTATCGCGACTCCGTCCTGCCCCGGGCAGCCGCCAAACGGGTCACCGTCGAGGCGGGCGTAACCCTCGGCTGGGATCGCTACGCCGGGGTCGATGGGGCGATGATCGGGATCGACCATTTCGGCGCCTCGGCACCCGGGGCGACCGTCCTCGAACACTTCGGCTTTACCCCCGAGCACGTCGCCGATGTCGGCCGGCGGGTGGTCCGGGACGGCCTCCGCGGCCGGATCCCGAGCCCCGACCCGGGCCACCAACCGGCCGGACTTGGCCTCGGTCATCCGATCGGGTCCGCCAGCCCGAAGGCCGGCTGACCCGGTGCGAGTCGCCTTTGCCGCGGACCACGGTGGCGCCGCCCTGAAGGACGAGCTGCTCGGCCGGCTGCGGACCGATCCGGGCAGGCCGCCCAGGACCGACGAGCTGTCGGACGAGCTGATCGACCTCGGTGGCGACGGCTCCGATCCGACCGACGACTATCCCGATTTCGCGGTCAGGATCGGGCGGGCGATCCAGGGCGGCGCGGCCGACCGGGGCGTCCTGGTCTGTGGCAGCGGCGTCGGCGCCTCGGTGGCCGCCTGCAAGATGACCGGGATCCGGGCCTCGGTCTGCCACGACACCTACTCGGCCCACCAGGGCGTGGAGCACGACGACATGAACGTCCTCTGCCTGGGCGGCCGGATCGTGGGCATCGAGCTGGCCCTCGAGATCGTGCGGGCCTACCTGGGCGCCGAGTTCACGAACGAGCCTCGCCACCGCCGGCGGGTGGACAAGGTCCTGGCGATCGAAGCGGCCCAAGGCGACCCTCGGCCGGCCGTCAGCCGCGCCGGACGGCAAACCACACGGGGAGACGACCGATGAGCGACCCAACCCAGGGCGCGGGCGCCACCCCGCCCGAGATCCGCCTCAACGCGGACGATGCCCAGCGCTGGGCCGCTGCCGCGGATCGAGCCCGGACCGGGAGTTGGGTGAAGCGCCTCTTTGATCGTGATCCCTCGCTCTGGTCGAGCGACCCAGCGGTCCAGGCCGGGATCGCCGATCGCCTCGGCTGGCTCGACGCTCCGAAGCACTTCAGCGAGCAGATCCCCGCCCTGGAAGGCTTTGGTGAAGGGCTGCGCGAAGACGGCTTCCGGGCCGCCGTGGTCGCCGGGATGGGCGGCAGCAGCCTGGCCCCCGAGGTCCTCCTGCGGACCTTCGGGGTGGCGCCGGGCTGGCTCGAGCTGCGGGTCCTCGATTCGACCGATCCAGTCGCGGTCGGGGCGGTGGTCGACGACCTGGACCCGCTCGCGACGCTGTTCGTGGTCGCCAGCAAGTCGGGCACGACTACCGAGCCGCTCGCCTTCCAGGCCGACGCCTGGGCCCGGATCCGGGCCGCCCTCGATGCCCGCCACGAGCACAGCGAGAGCCCTGGCTTCCTGATCGCCGCGATCAGTGACCCGGGCAAGAGCATTGGGGCGATCCCCCACCATGACGAGCTGCGCGAGGTCTTCCTCAACCCGCCCGATATCGGCGGCCGCTACTCCGCCCTGACCTACGTCGGCCTCGTCCCGGCCAGCGTGATCGGCCTGTCGCTCACCGACCTGCTCGCCTCGGCGTCAGGGATGCTGACCCGCTGCCAGGAGCCCGAGCCGGCCGCCAATCCGGGCCTGGCCCTGGGCCTGGCCCTGGGCAGCCTCGCCGTCGCCGCGCCGGCGGGAGCAGGCCGCGACAAGGTGACGTTCATCGCCGATCCCGAGATCGCCTCGCTCGGCTCGTGGCTCGAGCAGCTGATCGCCGAGAGCACCGGCAAGCAGGGGGTAGGGATCGTGCCGGTCGACCTGGAGCCGCTCGGCGCGGCAAGCGCCTATGGTCCGGACCGCGTCTTCGTCCGGTTGGCCCTGGCCGGCTCGGCCGGCCCGGCCCCGGCGCCCGACGGGACGACGGCCGATGCGCTCGTCGAGCAGCTTGCTACGGCGGGCCATCCGGTGATCCGGATCGAGCTGGCCGACCGGATCGACATCGGCGCCGAGTTCATCCGCTGGGAGGTGGCCACCGTGATCGCGGGCGCTGTCCTGGGGATCGACGCGTTCGACCAGCCCAACGTGGAAGAGGCCAAGATCCTGACCCGCGAGCTGCTCGCCCGGCACGGTCAGGCGGCCGAGGCGGGCCTGTACGAAGCGCCACCGCCGCCGATCGACCTGCTGGCCGCGGGTGACGGCCTGGCCCTGATCGGCGACGCCGCCCTTAACGCGGCCGGACCCGCCGACACGCCGGCGACGGTCGAGGCAGTCCTGCGCCGGCACCTCGACCGGGCCAAGCCGAACGCGTACCTGTGCCTGCAGGCCTACATCGCCCCGAGCCCCGAGCGCGACGCGGCGCTGGCCCGGATCCGGACCCTGCTCCGCGACCGGACCGGCCGGGCGACCACGTCGGGCTACGGCCCGCGCTTCCTGCACTCGACCGGCCAGCTCCACAAGGGTGGCGCCCCGCTCGGCCTCTTCTTCCAGCTCACCGCCGACCATCCCCAGGATCGCGAGATCCCCGACTGGCCGTACACGTTCGGACAGCTGATCGACGCCCAGGCGGCGGGCGACTTCGGCGTCCTGGAGAGCCATCACCTGCCGGTCCTGCGCGTCCACCTGGAGGCCGATCCTGATGCCGGCCTGGCCGCCCTCGAGCGAGCCCTGGACGCGGTGCTTGCCGGCTCGTGACGGCCAAGGACGCGCCGCGCACGATCCGCGAGCTGCGCGAGGCGCAGGGCGGCAAACGCAAGCCGAAAGAGACCAGGGCGGTCAATCCGCTCCGCCATGGCCTGCGCCTCGAGCGCGTCCCGGACCCGTGCGTGGTCGTCCTCTTCGGGGCGACCGGCGACCTCGCCCATCGCAAGGTCCTGCCGGCCCTCTACCAGCTTCGCCGGACCAACCTGCTGCCCCATGAGTTCATGCTCGTCGCCGTCGGCCGGCGGCCGTACGAGCAGGACGTCTTCCGCCAGGAGATCGCCGCCTCCCTCGCCAACTACTCGCGTGTCCCGGTCGAGGCGGCGATCGTCGACGAGTTCGTGGCCCGGATCGTCTATCACCAGGGTGACTTCGACGACCCGGAGGCGTTCGACCGGCTGTCGGC